>JAVEYA010000110.1:0-7230 GCA_034003745.1 Clostridia bacterium | reverse complement strand
TATCTGAAGAGCGGCAACAAAGAATAAAGCTAAATGGAGGAACGTCATGCATACAATGTGGAAAGGCTCCGTCAGTTTCGGTCTCGTCAATATTCCCATAAAAATGTTTGCCGCCACCGAGGAAAGGGACATCCGCTTCCGTTATCTGCATAAGGAATGTATGAGTCCCATCAAGTATCAGAAAATCTGCCCGGTTTGCAATAAGGAGATCGCTGAGGAGGAAATCGTCCGCGGTTTTGAATATGAGCCCCAGCGTTTCGTTGTTATAGATGCGAATGAGTTGGAAGGTTTAAAGACGGAGGCGGGCGGCAAGAACATTGAAATTCTGGACTTCATTGAACTCTCCGAAATCGACCCCATTTATTTTGACAAAAGTTATTACCTCGCCCCGCAGGAGAACGGTGGGAAGGCCTATCGCCTGCTGCAGCAGGCTATGCTGGATACCGGCAAGATCGCCATTGCCCGCCTGACCATCCGGAACAAACAGTCCCTGGCCTGCCTGCGGGTAAATCAGAACGTCATGGTCATGGAGACTATTTTTTATCCCGACGAAGTCCGCCCGGTGGCGCAGGTGCCCGGTCTGCCGGAAAATATCGCCCTCAATGACAAGGAACTGGACATCGCCGTGCGTTTGATTGATTCCTTAACCGCTTCTTTTGAGCCGGAGAAATATAAGGATCATTACCGTGAAGCGCTGCTGGAACTGATTAATAAGAAGGTCGCCGGCCAAGAGATCGAGGTAGCCAAAGAAGCGCCGCAGAAGAATGTGATCGATCTGATGGAAGCGCTGCAGGCCAGCCTGAAACAGTCACAGCAAAAAGCCGGTGCGGCAAAAGGCCAAAAGCCGGCCAAAAAGAGGCAAGAAAAAGAGACGGCGACGGTTTAAGCTGGAACTGCCCGAATCCAGGGGCCTGGAATCCGGATTTTTGTTGCGGCATTTTGCAAAATCTATTATGCTGTAATATATCTTAAGGTAGAGAGGTTCTCTTATGTATCCGCGAGAAAACAATTTCCGTATGCCCGCAGAGGGAGCGCCGCACCAGTGTACGCTGGTATCCTGGCCCGTAAAAGAAGCGCTGTGCTTTCCTGAAGATTACGAGGCGGTGTGCCGGGGGTATAGCGAAATCATCCGGGCCATCGCCGAATTCGAACCGGTGGCGCTGCTGGCGAATCCCGCAGAGGAGCAACAACTTCGAAGCCGCTTTCAGGACGTCCGGGTGGCGATCCTGCCTATGCGGCATAATGACGCCTGGATGCGCGACAATGGGCCCACTTTTCTGGTGGATGCCGCAGGCGCGCTGGCCGGGGTGAACTGGAAATTTAACGCCTGGGGTGAAAAGTACGCTCCCTGGGATTTGGATGATGCGCTCGCGCCGCAAATCCTCGCGCATTTCCGGGCCCGGCGCTTTGACGCGCCGCTGGTTCTGGAGGGCGGCTCCATTCATGTGGACGGGGCGGGGACGCTGTTGACGACGGAAGAATGCCTCCTCCACCCCAACCGGAATCCCGGTTTGACGAAGAAGCAAATTGAAGAATATTTAAAGCAATACCTGCATGTGGATAAAATCATCTGGCTGAAACGGGGCCTTTATAAAGATGAGACGGACGGACATATCGACAATATCGCCTGTTTCGTCGCGCCCGGGAAAGTTCTGCTGCAGGTCTGTACCGATAAAGCCGATGAGAATTATGAAATCACCCGGGAGAACCTGGCTGTCCTGAGCTGGGCCGCTGACGCCCAAGGGCGGGCGCTGGAGATCATTCCTGTGCGCCAGCCTCCTGCAATGTACGTCTCCGGCAAGCGGCTGACCTTGAGCTATCTGAACTTTTACCTGGTCAACGGCGGATTGATTCTGCCCGTTTTTGGAGAAGCGGCTGGGAATACCGATGATCAAGCGGTGAAAGTTCTCCAGGGGGTCTTCCCGGACCGCCGCATCCGGACCATCGACGGGAGGACCTTAATCAAAGAAGGCGGCAATGTCCACTGTATTACCCAACAGGTGCCGGCAGTTTAGTTTCAGTTTTTAAGAACGGAGGGAATTCGATGCGTAAAGTCACGGCAGCGGCTGTGCAGTTTGCCTCCTCGCCCCGGCGGGAGGAGAACATGGAGAAGGCAGAATATTTGGTAAGGGCGGCAGCCCGGCAGGGAGCGCAAATCATCCTGCTGCAGGAACTTTTTGAGACGCCCTATTTTTGCCAGCTGGAGAAACCGGCGTATTACGCTTACGCCACGGAAGCGGAGGCGAATCCGGCTGTCCGGCATTTTCAAAAAATCGCGCGGGAGCTGCAGGTGGTACTGCCCATCAGTTTCTTCGAGAAGAAAAATAATGCCCGTTACAATTCCGCCGCAGTTATTGACGCCACTGGAGAAGTCCTGGGGGTTTACCGGAAAAGCCATATACCCGACGGCCCCGGTTATGAGGAAAAATTCTATTTTAATCCCGGGGATACCGGCTTTCAGGTTTGGGCCACCCGTTACGGGAAAATCGGGGTGGGGGTCTGCTGGGACCAGTGGTTTCCGGAAGCGGCCCGTTGTATGGCCTTACAGGGGGCCGAGCTGCTCTTTTATCCTACCGCCATCGGTTCGGAGCCGCAGGAGGCCGCGGTGGATTCCCGGGAACACTGGCAAATCTGCATGCGGGGACATGCCGCCGCCAATCTGGTTCCGGTGATCGCCGCCAACCGCATCGGCAAGGAGGCGGAGGGAGAATCGGAGATTACTTTTTACGGTTCCTCCTTCATCGCGGGACCCACGGGGGAAATCCTGGCCGAAGCCGGCAGGGAGGAAGAAGCAGTGCTGGTGTATGAATTCGACCTGGCGGAAGTGGAACGGCAGCGCGCCGAATGGGGCGTCTTCCGGGACCGCCGTCCGGAGCTGTATCGGATTCTTACGACTTACGACGGAGAAAAAGAAATATAAGAACAATAGATTCTTCACTTGTGTTCGAAATGACACGAGAAGATTTAAGAGGAGGAGATAAGCTATATGAAGTTGATATCCTGGAATGTCAACGGCCTGCGGGCTGTCTTGAATAAAGGGTTTATGCAGTTCTTCACGGAGGCGGACGCGGATATTTTCTGCGTGCAGGAGACCAAGATGCAGCGGGATCAGGCCGAGCTGGACTTTGCCGGTTACGCCGAATACTGGAACAGCGCCGTCCGGAAAGGCTATTCCGGAACCGCCGTGTTCTCCAAAGAGCCGGCCTTAAGCGAACAGCTGGATTTGGGCATAGCAAAGCATGACGCGGAAGGGCGCGTCCTCACCCTGGAATATGAGAAATTCTTCCTGGTCAACGCTTATGCGCCTAATTCCCAGGGCGGCCTGGCCAGGCTCCCTTACCGGCTGCGCTGGCAAGATGACTTCTGCGCCCATTTAAAGAAGCTGGATGCGACCAAGCCGGTGATCATCTGCGGCGACCTCAATGTGGCCCATCAGGAAATCGATATTAAGAACCCCAAGTCCAATGCGGGTTCGGCCGGATTTTCCCCGGAAGAGCGGGCCAAAATGACGGAGCTTTTAGAAGCGGGTTTTGTGGACACGTTCCGTTTTCTGAATCCGGACAAAAAAGACGCCTACACCTGGTGGTCCTATATGTTCAACGCCCGGGAGAAAAACGTGGGCTGGCGTATCGATTACTTTCTGGTTTCCGAACGGCTTCGGGAAAAGGTAACAAGCGCGCCGATTTACAGTGAAATCTGGGGCAGCGACCATTGCCCTGTGGGATTGGAACTACAGCTGGACGCCATTAAAATAGTCAGGGAAGAGACATGAGCTTATTAAATCTCGAAAATATTGTTAAGGAATACCGTAACCAGACTGTCTTAAACGGTGTCAGCCTGCGGGTGGAAAAAGGCGAGCGTCTGGCTCTGATCGGCCCGAATGGGGCCGGAAAAAGTACCTTGCTGAAAATTGCCCTGGGTCTGGAAACACCGGACAGCGGCAATGTGGTCAGCGCCAAAAACAGCAAGATCGGTTACCTCAGTCAGGATTTGCAGGATGTGGAATCCTCGGAGGACAAGGATACGGAAATCGCCCTGCATTATGAAGAAGTGTACCGGCTGGAGAAAAAACTGCGGGCGCTGGAGGCCCAAATGGCTGAACCGGGCCGGGACGCGTCTTCAGAAGCCTATCGGGAGCTGATGAAGGCCTATTCGCGTCTCCTTTTGCGTTACGAAGCTATGGACGGGTACACCATCGAGACGAAAATAGGCCGGATTCTCATGGGCCTGGGACTGCGCCGCGAGAACCTGAACACGCCGCTGGCCAGGCTTTCCGGCGGGGAGAAAATGCGGGTGACCATCGCCCGGATACTCCTGGAGGAACCCGACCTCTTGATTCTGGACGAACCGACCAACCATCTGGATATCAAGGCCACCGAGTGGCTGGAGAGCTTTTTGAAAAAGTTTACCGGCGGGATTCTCTTTGTCTCCCATGACCGGTACTTTCTGGATAAAGTGGCGACCCGGATCGCTGAGCTGGAGAACGGCTCCCTCATTATCAGAAGCGGCAGTTACAGCAACTTCATGGAGCAGAAAAAACTGCAGGCTCAATTTGGCCACAGTGAGCAAAAACGCCTGCAGCTGGCCTTGAAAACCAATAAGGCCATCCTCCAGACCTTAAAGAGCCATCGGAATATCTCCGCGGTAAGAAGCCGGGAAAAACAAGCCCAGAGACTCGAGGAAGAGCTGAAGGCCGGCCGCGGACAGAAAAGCGGGGCGCATTTTCCGCGTAAAACCGGGCCGAAAATTGCCTTCAAGAAAATCAAACACCTCAGCAAAGATATCGCCTGGGCGGAAAACCTGACTAAGCGTTTCGGCCCGGTTACCCTGTTGCAGGGGGCTGGTTTTCACATCCGGGGGGGCGACAGGGTGGGTATTATCGGTCCCAACGGCGCCGGCAAGACGACGCTGCTCAAAATGATGCTGGGACAGGATACGGATTATACGGGTATCATCAAAATCGGCGGCTGGGTTAAATATTCCTGGATGGGTCAGGAGATTATCTTCGAAAATGAGCATCTGACCATGCTGCAGCTGCTTTTATCCTATAAGGAAATCAGCGAGCGGGAGGCCAGAGATTACCTGTCCCGCTTCGAGTTTTACGGCGATGCAGCAGACAAGAAGGTGGAGGTCCTCAGCGGCGGGGAGAAGGTCCGGCTGTATCTGGCCTGCATGATGCTGGACGAAGCGGACTGCCTGATTCTGGACGAGCCGACCAACCATCTGGACGTACCGGCCCGGAATGCTTTCGAGGCAGCCTTGCAGAGTTTCCAGGGAACCATCATCGCGGTGACCCATGACCGCTTTTATCTGACCCACTGTGTGGACAGGATTCTGGAAGTGGATAACGGAATAATCACTACCTATGAAGGCAATTATGACTTCTATAAGCAGATCAAATACGGACCGGCGGAAGAGGATAACGAAGAGTGCATAGAGGAAAAGCCGAAAGCTGAAAACAGCAAGCGGGCCCAAAGGGTTGAACGGGCTAAAGACAATGCCGCCGGAAGGAAAGCCGACCAAGAACGGCTAGCGTTGGAAGCCCGTATTATCAGCCTGGAAGAAAGATTAAAGGAATTGGAAAGCGCTTTTGACCCGGCGACTCCGGTGGAAACATACCGAGAATATGACGAACTTTTGCAAGAAGCAGAGCGTCTGTACAGCCAATGGGATGCGCTGACCGATTAATGGGATACGAGGTGAGAAAATTGATGGATAGGACAGAAACCAAAGAAATAGCGGTAAAAGTTCATAATTTAAATAAGGCTTACGGCAGCGTCAAAGCGGTAGAAGCCCTGAATTTCGAGGTCTACAAGACGGAATGCTTAGGGCTCTTAGGTCCCAACGGGGCCGGGAAAAGCACCACCATGCGCATGCTTTACGGGCAATCCATACCGGATGAAGCGGAGGGATCGAAAATCAACGTACTCGGCCTGGACCCTGCCCGGGAGTCCTTGAAAATCAAGGCCCTGGCCGGGGTAGTGCCGCAGAAGGATAACCTGGATTCTGAGCTGAATGTGGAAGATAACCTGCTGATTTACGCACGCTTTTATGGGCAGAAACCCAAAGAAGCCAAAGTCCGGATTGAGGAACTCTTAAATTTTATGGAGCTGCAGGATAAGAAAAAAGCGAGGATCCATGAGCTCTCCGGGGGAATGCAGCGCCGTCTGATTATTGCCCGGGCCCTTTTGAATAATCCTCATTTATTAATTCTGGACGAGCCTACCACCGGCCTGGACCCCCAGGTGCGGCACCTTATCTGGAACAAGCTGCGTGAACTGCAGGTCCAAGGGGTGACCATTCTCCTTTCCACCCATTATATGGAGGAGGCCTTTCAGATCTGCGACCGGGTCATCATCATGGATAAGGGCAAGAAAATTCTGGAAGGGCCGCCCCGGGAGCTGCTGGCCTCCCAACTGGAGAAATACGTCATGGAAATCCACGCCGCCAAGGAGACGCTGGACCAATACCAGGCTTCCTGCTCCGACAGAGGCTTGCGCAGTGAATATTTCCAGGATACCTTATTCGTCTACAGCAACCTGGCGGAAGATTTGGCGGCGCTGGAAGAGAATCTGGCTTCCCGGTCCTATTATCTCAGGCCGGCTAATTTGGAGGATTTATTCCTGAAGGTGACGGGGAGGACTTTAAATGAGTTACAATAACGAACATCGCGTTCCCTCGGTCTGGGCACGCATTTACAGCGTCTGGTACCGCCATGAGCGCGTCTATAACGCTTATCTGGTCAGCAATTCGTTTCCGTCCATCCTGGAGCCGCTGATTATGCTGGCGGCGCTGGGCTTCGGACTGGGGGGCTTCATCCCGGATTTTAACGGGATCAGCTATCTTTTGTTCCTGGCCAGCGGGCTGCCGGTAACCACGGCCATGTTTACTTCCGCCTATGAGTGTACTTACGGGACCTTTGTCCGGCTGGAATATGACAAGATCTATGACGGGATTCTGGGCGCACCTATTTCACCGACGGACCTGCTCCTGGGAGAACTGCTTTTTGCCGGCACCAAAGGCTTCCTGTTCTCGCTGGCTGTGCTGGCGGTGGGCTGGGTGATGCAGATTATCACGTATCCCCTGAGTGTCCTGGCGGCTGTGGCAGGCTTCCTGTGCGGGGTGATGTTCGCCTCCCTCTCCCTGCTGATTACTTCTTTTGTCAAGAACATGAACCATTTTAATTTCTATTTTACCGGCATCCTTTCCCCCATGTTCTTCTTTTCCGGG
>JAVEYA010000109.1:0-7358 GCA_034003745.1 Clostridia bacterium | reverse complement strand
TCTCACGTCTTTTCCGACGGTCCGGCGCCGACAGGATTGAGATACTGTATTAATTCGGCGGCGCTGCGGTTCATTCCCAAAGCCGAACTGGAGAAAGAAGGGTATGGGGAATTAAAGAAAATATTTAACGATTAGCGGAATAATTTCGGGGTTTTCTCCGTTAAAGAGATAGGAGGTTTCGTGATGGAATCCTGGGAATACAGAGTCATTAAATATGATACGGAAGGTTTCCTGGGCGGGAAGATTGAGACCAGTACTTTCGAGCGGGAACTCAATGATCTGGGCGGTCAAGGCTGGGAGCTGGTAAGCTGTTTTGATACCAGCATGAGTTACGGCCAGACCCGGCATGTGGTGGCAGTGTTCAAGAGAAGATGTTAAGACACTGCAGACAGTACTAAGATATCAGGTGGCAGGAATATAATCATACTGCAGGAATGTGCATAAAAGGAGTTGTCGTAAGATGTGGACCCGAAAAGACTTGAAAGACAGGGCTAAAAATGTTTTGCGGAGGAACTATTGGAAGGCGTTATTGATTAGTATTGTTATTGCCTTGGCCCAGGGCGCTGCGGGCGGTTCCAACGGGAGGGGGGACAACGGGGGAGGCTCCAACGGTCAAGTCTTTTCCGACTTTGTATTGGAATATCTTCCGCTGATTATTACCGCCGGGATTACTCTTTTTATTTTCTTTATCGCCCTGCGGGTGCTGCTGGGATATCCCTTAGAGGTGGGGGGAAGAAAATATTTTATTGAATCGGCGGTAGAGGGAAACAATCAGGGCTGCTTCAAGTACGCCTTCCAGGGAGATCATTACAAAGGCATCGTTTGGGCGATGCTCCGGCGCGATATCCAGACATTTCTGTGGACCCTGTTATTGATTATTCCGGGCATTATTAAGTATTATTCGTATATTTTTGTGCCGTACATCATGGCTGATAATCCCCAGCTTTCCGGCAAAGAAGCCATTGAAATCAGCAAGCAGATGACGGACGGCCATAAGTTCAACATCTTTGTCCTGGATTTGTCCTTCCTGGGGTGGTTTATCCTGGGCGCTATTGCTTTCGGCATAGGCATATTCTTTGTGCTGCCCTATTATAACGCGACTTATGCCGAACTGTATTTGCAATTGAGCAAAAGAGATGAAATCTATGAATAGGATAAATAAAAGGGACCTTTAGCCACGCGGACTATAAGGCCAATGTCATCGAATTAATAAAATATGCAAAATATTAGGAGGAATAGGGATGGCGCTGATTATTTATGCGGACAGGCTGGTGGATGCACAGGGCGGCAATATCTCCGCAAAGAATCTGCGGGAGAAGTTTTCCGGTGCGGCGCAAATTCGGCAATCCCTGGAGAAGAAGGACTGCCGGATAGCCTATCTGTTTATCGATCCTTTACTGGACGCTTTTGAAGCGGCGAACCGCTTTTATTTTGATATTTTGGGCTGCCGGGATATCTCTACGCTAAATATCTACCGGAGCGGCTGCAGCCCTATCCAGGCCTTGGCCGACGCAAAGACGCTGCTGGACAATGATTTGGCGGACGCTGCCTTTATCTTTGGGCATGAGCCACTGTCCACCTTGAAACAGACTAAAGGCAAGCCGGCCCTGCAGGAGGCCATGGATATTTTTGAGGAAATGTCCATTCCGGCCGGGTATAATAGCTTAGCCCACCGTCTAATCGAACTTCTCGGTATCAGCAGAGAGGATTTTCTCGACATTTCCAACCGGCTGTATGCCAATTATCTCCGGACCTATCCGGGCGACGACCCGGGCAGGGCGGATCGCACCAAATACCTGGAGGGGATGGATGCGGACCTGTTTACTTTGACCGATTGCGCCAATCCGTATGTGGATTTTAGCAGCGGGGTCATTGTAACGAGTGCGGCCGTAGCGGATGCTTTGGCCGTGCCGAAAGAAAAAAGGACGGAACTGCGCGCAGCCAAATATAATATTGTCGGTGATGGCCCGGCCCATATCGATGTCATTGCAGGAAGCCAAGACGATATCTTCCCGCATGTGCGCAGAGCTTATGAACGGGCCTGTAAGGAGGCCGATCTGGACTTCGCCCGGGAATTTAAAGCGGGTAACGCGCTTTTGGAGGTCTATACCTGCTATCCGCCGATTCCGATTGGGTTCTTGCTGGCAACCAAAATAGCCGATCGCATTGAACAGATTGCACCGCTCTTAGAGCAGCACGCCATCACGGTAACCGGCGGTATGAGTCTGGCCCGCGCACCCTGGAACAATCCGGCCTTAAACGGCTTGATCGCTTTAATTGAGGAATTGCCCCGGACAAACAAAGAATACGGCCTGGTGCACGGCAATGGCGGCTTGGGCGGCTTGCAGGGCGTGGCCATTCTTAAAAAATAAAGAAAAAAGCGTGCTGGTATAGATGAATAGTTTAGTCTAATGGGTTTTCGGGAGCGTCCTTACAGTAACGATACCGATAGATTGTTTTGAAAAGCCTCTCATCCCCCCAATGTACAATCAGCGTGGCGGCGGTAATGCCCCATAGGGTGCTGCTGATACTCATCATGCTGTTGGACAAGACGTCCTTAGGATAGGTCTTGCCGGGACCAATATTGGCAATAAGGGCGCGAAACAAGCCCATTCCCGCCATCCCGCCCACCCAACCTTTCAGACCATAGTTGTCTTTACCGGTATAGGTAAATAAATAGACGAGCGGGATGCCCAGCATAGAAGCCAGAAGATAATCCCCGGCGACGCCAAAGGTTACGCCGTCTTTACTTTGGGCCTGTTTCTTCGGCATAAAGATTCCGGTGACAATCTCACCGTATCGAGTCTTTTCCAGGCCTTTCCGGTAAGAAACTTCATTCAAAATGGTTTTGGGGATGTTGCCAAGAAATCCGCAAAGCAGACCAAGGGTAAGTCTGTCTTTAATTTTTTTCATAAATCACCTGGTTAGAATTGCTTTTATAGGCTTAGTATTCGTCTATGAAATCAAAAACATTCCCAGGCGATGATTGGCAAAAGAAAAATGACATAACAGAATTATAAAATTATCTTGACAGTTGATAGGGACGGTGCTAATCTATTGTTAATTTAAAAGCACACTGAAACCGATGAGGCGGAAAAAACCTGTGCAGTGCACTTATAGAGAGCAGGGGACGGTGGAATCCCTGCAGAACGCAACGCAGTATATGGACCGCCGAGGGCGAGGTGAAAGGCCGGAGTAAGGCCGAGTATCTGAGACGCAGCCCGCGTTACGGGCAGGAAATGTGTTGGCATTTCTGAAAAAGAGTGGATTGTTTCAATCAACTAAGGTGGTACCGCAGGTAGTAAAGACCTGTCCTTTATTTAAGGGCAGGTCTGTTTGTTTTTCGGAAGGATTTACCGCAGGCCAACAGCTGCGAGAGGGTTATTCCGGAGAGAATAGTATTAGCCAGATGAGAAAAGGAGAGATGAGAAATGAAAAAATTAATTTCCGTAGTCATGACCACTGTATTGGGAGTAACGCTTTTAGCAGGCTGCAGTCCAAAACAAGAACAGCCGCAGCAACCGGTGGAACAGCCCCCGAAAAAAATCACGGTAGGGATCCTGCAGCCGATGGACCATACCTCGCTAAACCAAATCCGGGACACCGTCATCGCTGAAATAGAGGCCATGGGCCTGGGCGATCAGATTGAAATCGACTATAAGAACGCCAATGGCGACCCCTCCACCATGGTCTCCATTGCCTCCCAGTTTATCGGCAATAACGTAGGCCTGATTGTTCCCATCGGCACGAACGCGGCCCAGACTGTGGCCGCTGCCACGAAGGATATCCCCATTGTCTTCGCGGCGGTAAGCTACCCGGTGGATGCGGGTCTGGTCACGGATTTGAAGAAGACCGACGGCAATATCACCGGCGTCACCAACGCCATTGCCATTGATGAGATTTTCAACCTGGCCAAAACCTTGACCCCTGACGCGAGCAAGTTCGGCTTCGTCTATAACACCGGGGAAGTCAACGCCGTTTCCTCCATCGACCGGGCTAAGGAATACTGCGACGCCCACGGGCTGGAATATGTGGACGCCGTGATTACCAATACCGGCGAGCTGCAGCAGACGGCCCAGTCGCTGGCGGGCAAAGTCCACGCCATCTTTACGCCCAATGACAATATGGTTGCTTCCGCCATGCCGGTTCTGGCCGGCGAAGGGATCAAAGCCAAGCTTCCCGTCTATGTAGGCGCGGATTCCATGGTCAAAGACGGCGGCTTCGCTTCTGTGGGGATTGACTACACCATCTTAGGCAAGCAGGTAGCCCAAATGGTGGAGCGCATTTTGATTGACGGGGAAAAAATCAGCGACAACCCGGTTGAAGTTGTCGCAGAATATGCTAAATTAATTAATAAGACCACAGCAGACGCCATCGGGGTTCCCGTTCCCGAAGAACTGCTGAAGGAATTTATCATTCTCGAATAGAAGAACACATTCATATGTATCGAGTCAAGGGGACTAAAATATGAGTCTTGTAGCCGCAACAGGCGCGCTGGAGCTGGGCTTCGCTTATGCTCTCTTAGCGTTCGGTATCTACATTTCCTTTCGAATCCTGAATATTCCCGACCTCACCGTGGACGGCAGCTTTGTCCTGGGCGCGGCGGTTTCCGCCGTGCTCACGGGCTCCGGACATCCTGTCCCGGGTATTGCCGTAGCTGCCTTAGCCGGTTGCGCGGCCGGCTGCGTTACGGCCATTCAACAGACCAAATTCGGCATCCCGCCCATCCTGGCCGGAATTCTGACCATGACGGGATTATACAGTATCAATCTTTTGGTCATGTCCGGCAAAGCCAATGTGCCGATGCTGGGTAAGACCAATGTCTTTTCCCTGCTGGAGAAGGCGGCGGATATCCGGTATTCCAAGCTGGTGATCCTGTTTTTCGTAGTTCTCCTGGTTTTCCTCTTTTATAATTATTTCTTCAAAACACAGCTGGGACTGTCCATCCGGGCGACCGGCGATAATGAAGCGATGGTTCGCGCTTCCTCGATCGATACAGACATGGCGAAAATCATCGGCTTTGGCTTATCCAATGCCACCGTGGCCGTATCGGGCGCGCTGGTGGCCCAAATGCAGCAATCCGCCGATATCAATATGGGCGCCGGGATGATCGTCATCGGTCTGGCTTCCCTGATTATCGGCGACGCTATCTTAAAGAATAAAACGGTATTCCGCGGGCTCTTGTCGGTAATCATCGGCTCCGTGGTCTACCGTTTTCTCATTGCCTTGATTCTGACGACCAGCCTGCCGCCTTCTTTTCTGAAATTGATTTCGGCGCTGGTAGTGGCGGTGGCTATCTCCCTGCCCAATCTCAGAGTCAAGACCGGATTCTCCAGACTCCGGATAAGGGAGGGGGAATAGGATGCTGCAGCTGACCAATATCTATAAGACATTTAACGTCGGGACACCCGATGAGCGAAGCGTCTTCGGCAACTTTGACTTCTACGTTAAGAAAGGCGACTTTGTTACCCTGGTGGGGGGCAACGGTTCCGGGAAATCCACCTTATTTAACCTGATTGCCGGCGTGCTCCTGCCGGATGCCGGTTCCATCGTTTTGGACGGTACGGACATTACAACAATGCTGGAGCATAAGCGCGCCCAGATGGTTGGCCGCATCTTTCAGGATCCCTTGAAAGGCACCGCCCCCAATATGACGGTGGAGGAGAATCTGGCTATTGCCTATATGCGGAGCACCGGAAGGTCTTTCTTCTCCCGCGTTTCCAAAAAGGATAAGACCTATCTGCGGGAGCGGGTAGCGCAGCTCGGAATGGGACTGGAAGACCGGATGGGAGCCCAGGTGGGACTGTTGTCCGGCGGGCAGCGTCAGGCCATGACCCTATCCATGGCTACCCTGGTGACGCCGCGCCTTTTGCTGCTGGATGAGCATACGGCCGCGCTGGACCCGGTCAGCGCGGAGAAGATTATGAACCTGACCCGTGATATCGTGGCTGAACAACAGATTACCACCATCATGATCACTCACAATCTTTCATCGGCCATTGAAACCGGCAACCGTATCATCATGCTGGATACCGGCAAAATCGTGGTGGATATTGCCGGAGAGAGAAGACGCAGGCTTACCGTCAAGGAACTGTTAGAGATATTTCAGCAGGCCAGCCGAAAGGAATTCGACAGCGAGCTGGCGCTGCACTAACCTGGGAGGCGTATTTCATGAAGAAGTTCAGAGTCGTCATCATCGGCATAGGGCATGTCGGTTCCCATTGCGCGTTGGCCTTAATCACACGCGGGATTGCGGATGAGATCATCATCATCGATATCAATGAAGAAAAGGCGGTCAGCCAGACCCTGGATCTGGGCGACGCGGCCATCTTCGCGCCCCGTCCGGTCACGGTGCGGACCGGCGGCTATGCCCACTGCCGGGAAGCGGATATTGTCGTAGTCTGCGTAGGCTCGCCGCCGGACCTGAACCGCTCCCGCATGGACTACCTTTTAGAGACCAAAGATATGGTTAAATCCATCACCGGGCCGCTGAAGGATTCCGGGTTCTCCGGCATTCTGATTAATATCTCTAATCCGGCCGATGTCGTCACCTATTACCTGCAGACCCGTACCGGTTTTCCGGCTGAGCGCGTAATTTCCACCAGCAATATGCTGGATTCCGCCCGCCTGACCCGGATTCTCTCTGAGAAGACAGGCGTGGCGCCCCAGGAGATCGAAGCCTTCTCCATGGGCGAACACGGCGCCTCGCTGATGGTTCCCTGGTCCCAACTGCGCATTAAGGGGAAGCCCTTGCTGGAGCAGATAGAAGAGGGAGCCCTGACTGGCCTGGATTTGGCGGAAATCAAGGAACTGACTAAAAGGGCGGGTTATGACGTTATCCGGGGAAAAGGTTCCACCGAATTCGGCATCGGCGCGGCACTGGCTGAGCTGGTACAATGCATCCTGCGGGATGAACGGAAGACCCTGCCTGTGGCCGTTTACCTAGACGGAGAATACGGCCAGAGAGAAGTCTATGCCGCCGTACCCACAGTCGTCGGGCGGGATGGCGTCGCGGAGATCAAGGAGATTCCGCTGACGAAAGAAGAACTGCAGGAGTTTGCCGCTTCCTGTACGGCAATACGGCAGGTCTATCGACAGATGCTGGAGGATAATTAAGCGAAGGGAAGCGAAGGGACGAAGGGAAGCGAAGGGACGGTTCTCTTGCTTCCTTCTTTTATTTATGGTAAGATATAGAAAAAGGTTAGTGGTGATTAATATGCCCCGTAGAGCCAGAGAGAAGAGCAAAAGTGGCCTATATCCTATTATAATCAGAGGCGCCAATAAACAAGAAATATTTCATGATGAAGAAGACAATTTTAAATTTTTGGAAATCCTGCACAGATAACAAGAAAAGTCGG
>JAVEYA010000108.1:0-7416 GCA_034003745.1 Clostridia bacterium | reverse complement strand
TCTTATCTTTCAGTGCCGTACGGAAACGCTTGAATTCATAATACCCCGAAGTCAAGAGAACCAGTTCATACCCTCGCCTGGATAGGAACCGCAAAGCGGAAACCGTATCCGGGTATAATTCAATCCGCTTATTTTGTCGTTCATCCCGGGAATATACCGTTCCCGATCCAGAGAAAAAAACAGCCTTCTTCATTTATCCGGCGCACCCCCCCGTCCTCTTTACTATATGACAGGGCGGCTGCGGTGGTGCATGGGAAGATAGACGTTATTACTTTTTTTCACCGCAGTGGTTGAGTATCGTTTCGATTTCCACATTGGCTATTTTCAGCTTCTTGATAAAGGGGAAGAGAATCAGGCCCACGATGCCCCCCAATAGAGTCAAATGCGTCATTTCCAGCAGGATAACATCCAGGAGGTCCAGCAGCAAAATAACGACAATGGGCGCCGCCAGGCCCCAGCATAATCCCCAGATCCAGGAACATGCGGCATTCTGCTCTTCTTGTTTTTCAGCCAAAAGGAAATTCAGATTAATGACAGAGTCTTTTTCAGCATCCAAGTTGATCCCCCCTCAGACCTATCATATGCGTTAGATATGGAGAGGTTTCTGCTGTGATACGCCGGGGCAGGTACGCCTTTTGGTTATTAAGGGTATTTAATGCTAAATATTCAAATCTTTTAGCTTTTTATACAGTGTTTTTCTGGTTATGCCTAATAATGCCGCTGCTTTTGTTTTGTTTCCATTACAATCTCTCATTACCTTATTAATTATGATTTTCTCGTTACAGACTAACGAATTGTTTTGGGTTTCAGGTGTTCCAGCATACCCAACCCCCAGCTCATTATAACTTGTGTATTTTATCAGATCCTGTCTCTTAATAGTTTTATTCCCATTAGACAGTGCAATTACTACCGCCTTTTCAATGAGATTTTCCAGCTCCCGGATATTACCCGGCCAACTATACGAGAGTAGCACTTCCAAGGCTGACGGTTCAATAGTCAGGGTTACTCCTAATCTTTCACAAGTTTTGTATAGAAACTTTTCTACAAATACCGGAATATCTTCGATATGTTCCCTTAAGGATGGCAAATGGATATCGATGACATTTAAGCGAAAAAACAAGTCCTCTCGAAAGTTTCCATTACGCACTTCTGATAAGAGAGATTTATTAGAAGCTGCTATTATTCTTGCCTGAAAAGATAACTCGTCGACGCCGCCAATACGCATAAATGTTCTGTTCTGTAGAACGCGAAGCAGTTTTACCTGCATATTTAAAGGCATAGAGTTTATCTCATCTAAGAAAAGGGTTCCTCCTTTTGCTAATTGAAATTTTCCAGGCTTACCACCTCTTTGGGCCCCCGTAAAGGCTCCCTCTTCATATCCAAACAACTCACTCTCAATCAGGTCAAACGGAATAGCGCCACAGTTTATGGAAACGAAAGGTCCGCTTCTGTTATGACTTTCGTTATGAATCGATTGCGCAAACAATTCTTTTCCAGTGCCGCTTTCCCCCTGTAAAAGCACATTTAAGTCGAGTTTTGCTACCTGTTTGGCTAATGTTTTTGCCATTACTATCTTAGGACTAATGCCGATGATATCATCAAAAGTAAAGAATGCCTTAAAGCCGGCAACATTTTTAACAAAGCCTCGGGTGCTTTTCATTCCCTTAAAGACCGCTAGCGTTCCGGCTTTCTTGTTTTGATTTTCCACAGGAAGTATGCTGCCTACGGTCAAGATTCGCTTGGCCTTATTGGAGAATAGCAGTTCATTTTCAACATAGTGGTTCCGCTTATCTAAGGTTTTAATAATACTGGAATTCTCATCAAAATACTCTTTTATACATTTATCTAGAAGTTCATTGGGTTCTAAATGAAGTATTCGTCCTGCCATACTATTAATAATTTTAATATTTCCTTCAGGATCCGTTGCAATTATGCCATCAGATATTGTATTAATAATGCCATCCACATATTTGTTTGTGATTTCAATTTCTTCACGGATCTGATTTTGATAGTAGCAGTACTCGATAGCTTTTGTCATTGCAATGGACATGCCTAGGGTATGTTCATGAACCTGGAAGAAATAACCGGAAAGACTAAGTATACCTAATAATTTGCCATCCTTTTGATGAATTGGCGTTGAAGAGCAGGCCCAATAATGTAAAGGCTGTTTATAATGTTCAGGCCCAAATGTTTGAATGGGTTTATTCAAAATAGCCGCTAAACCCCCTGAAGTGGTTCCCATTAAGTGTTCTTGTCTCGTTACGCCCGGGAAAGTTCCTTGCTCATTGGCCATTTTAATATTGTTTTCTTCTCCAAATTGTTTAACCAATATAAGATCCGTGTCTAATAAATCAACCCTGAATCCTGTGCCCTTCAAACTTTCCATATAAGCATTGACACAGATTTCGCATACTTCACAAAGAGTCTTGTTTTTCTCCAGCCTTTTTTTAAGCTCCTGGGGCGAAATAACAATCGGCGTGTAGTGGTAGGGGTCTACTCCGCTATTTTTTGAACGCTCCCAAGAGGCTAAAATCTCCTGATTTAAATATTTGTTGGGTAGTATGGCTCCGGAATCCATATATACTTCCCAGTTATTCTTAAGAGACAATATCTTTTCTTGAAATTCTCGTGTTCTTTTGATTAAGGACTGACAATCGTTTTCTAAAATAGTATCAAAAGACATTACATCCATTGGCGCCCACCTCCTTTAATAATAGGATTCAGAATCTTCTTGAATTGATTTTAACATGAAAGAGAATTGATTAACAACTATAGACAGTTTACCTGCAAGAACGTGTGTACGATGCAGCTGCATTTTATTTATTCCATGCTTTATAAACTATACGAAAATTGTATAGTTTATATACGCTTAGTATACAAAAAGAAACATATTAAGTAATAAAACCTTGGAAAATACTTGGCATGTTTATTGCAAAATATCCTCCATAGCAGGAAATATAGTTCATATTTCGTAGAAAGGAGGAGTTGAGCAATGCCGTTTATTCAAATTGAGATTTTAAAAGGAAGAACCAGAGAAAAGAAAATGAAAATGATTAAAAATGTTACCGATGTAGTTGCTGATGCTTTGGAATGCCCTAAGGACGCTGTTAAGATTTGCATAAGAGAAATGGAACTCGATCATTACGCAGTTGCTGGGATACCCTGGTCTGAGAAAAAAGATCTGCCCTATAAGCTTTAGTTGGAAAGTTAATTTGTTTCAAATTTGATTAAGGCGGCTATAGTTTTTACTATAGCCGCCAACAGACTAACTAAATGTTGCAAAAACAAAGAAAAAGGAGAATAGTATAATGAAAAAGAAACTCTATGGTTGGATTTTTCTGATTATGTTCTCTGTAATCATTATGGTTCTTCCGCCCCCCGAAGGCTTAACTCCGCTTGGGCTAAGAGCCATAGCCCTGTTAGTCATTGCGGCTTTCTTATGGTTGGGCGAATTACTTCCTGTTGGGGCCAGTTCTTTATTGATAATCGTGCTGGCTGCAATGTTCGGTGCGTTAGAAACATCTAAAGCGTTTGTCTCACTAAGTTCTGATATAATTTTCTTATATATAGGGGGATTTATTGTTGCTGCGGCAATGTCCCTATTTGGTCTGGATAAGAGGATTGCCCTTTGGGTCATTAATAAAACAGGGACAAATAAAAAGAAGATTGTCTTGGGATTAATGTTAGGTACCGCACTTATTTCTGCCTGGATGTCCAGCGTTGTTGTTGTTTTAGCTTTACTTCCCGTAGTTCTTGGAATGTTAAAGGTTATGGGCTCTAAACCGGGAGAAAGCGATGGGAAATTGTTCTTATTTGCACTCATGATTGCCGCCCTAACCGGTGGAATTGCCACTCCGGTGGGAACTGCCCCTAACGCCCTAGTAATGGGCTTCTTAAGGGATATGGCTAATATAGATATTTCCTTCGTGGAGTGGATGTATTATGGTACTCCGCTTGCTATTGTTACCACAATAGTTTCTTGGTGGTTATTGGTTAACTTTTCTTATAAGCTGGATAACTCAACAGATGATGAACTTAAGAAATATGTGATAGAAGAATATAAACAATTAGGCCCCATGCAGCATAAAGAAAAAATGACAGCAATTTCATTAATTCTCTTTGCAGGATTGTTATTCGCAGTACCCATTGGTAAAAGCATATTTGGAAACGCCTTCTGGTCGGAGGGAACAGCTTCGATTATAGCCTGTATGTTTCTATTTTTAACAAATACCATCACCTGGAAACAAGCTAATAACGGAATAGCCTGGAATATTCTCCTATTATTTGCGGCAGGTTTAACCATTTCATCATCACTCTCTGCAACAGGAGCAGCAAATTACCTGGCCACAGTAATTGGTACGGCTGTTCCGGGCCCTGCGCTTCCTGTCGCTTTCACCATATTTGGCGCGCTATTCACACAAATGACCTCGAATACCGCTACTACTGCTATTCTAGCACCTATCGCTATATCAACAGCAGTTGTTGCCGGCGTGAACCCTATGAGTGTAGCTATCCCGGTTACCTTGGGTATATCGTTAGGCTTCCTCACACCCATTGGCAGCGCTCTAAGCCCAATCGTATTTGGACAGATGCCGGATGGGAATACGTGGATAGGAAAAGCCAGTGATTATGTTAAAGCGGGTCTTGTACCATTTATTGTCTGTCTTGCCATCACCATTATCTATGCAGTATATATACTTCCCATGCTAGGTTTTAAGGGGATGTAAGATAAGGTTACACTATGTATGGAGGGGAAAAAATGAAAATTAAAAAACCTCTTGATTTTTCAAAAGATATAAAAAATTCAGATGGATTTAAAGGGATGACGGCAAACTGGCTCTGGACTACTGATGATGGAATAGGCAATTTTGCAATGCGGTTAATGGAATTCGAACCAGGAGGCCATACTTCATTTCATGCTCATCTCGAAGAACACCAATTTTATTTCTTAGAAGGGGAACCTGCTGTTATCGATAGCCAAGGTAAGGAAACTCGTTTGTCTCCAGGAGATACCTTGTATTTTGAACCTAGTGAATCACATCAAGTTAAAAATATAGGAACAACGAAAATGAGTATGATTTGTATGATCCCGATTCTACCAGGCGCCGATGGGAAAAAGACCACGAAAGTTCCAGGAAAAAACACAGAAATTGGTTGTTAAACTCTTTGCTTATGGTAAAAAAATGTGAGGAGAATAGAGAATGATTATTAAAAAGGAACAGGCTATACAAAGAGAACTCGTGCCGGGAGTACACCAAATTCATTATATCGATAAAGTTACAGGAACCGGTGGGGTATCGATGGGTACAGTAACTCTTCAGCCTGGAGCAGCCCTAAAAGTGCATAAGCATAAGGTTGAAGACGCTATGGTCATTATCGAGGGGAAAGGCATTTTTATTCTAGGGGACAAGGAATATCCTATTGAAGAGGGTATGGCTGTCTACGCACCTGCTGCTACACCACACGGATTAAAAAATAATAGTGATGCACCGTTGAGGATAGTTTATACTTTTCCGGCAGTGGACGTGGAAAGATATTTTGTGGAGTAAAGATATTAACAGGGACTACCCCTGAATCCGCATCTGTGATCAGGGGCGCGGCGTTACCAGTATAGCCATGGACAGGGTCGCAGGCGTTGTTCTAAAGAATATTTTCTTAAGATAAAAGTACGCCCCAAATGTTAGATAAAAATTTAACATTTGGGGCGTACTTCAGTTCCTTGTCTAACTTCTATTTTAGTGGATCAGTTTTGCTCCCAAGTCATATGCCTTTTGACAATCCTGCGGGAATACTTCTTTTCTACGGGCCGCTTTGGCTGCGGCGTCAAATTTGGCGGATGAATATTTGGCATAATCGTCAAACTGGCAAGTATCAGTCACATACAGCACTTCCACCGGCCCAATAATCCGCCGGAGGGCATTTTCCGTGATGCCGAGGCTCTGCTCATAGCCAATGGCTTTGGCAGTGTCCTCCGGGAAGTTCATGGTATAAATCAGGGCAGTAGGTATTTTTTTCTGAAGAGAAGTGGGCCGGGCATCATCATAGGTCAGATACTGAAACAAGAACCGTTCCAGGAAAGAGCGCATCTCCCCGGTCAGCGCGCCGAAATAGATGGGTGACCCCAGGAGCAGCGCATCGGCTTGCTCTATTTTATGTAATACTTTGGTCAAATCATCCCGCATCGCGCACTTCCCTAGGCTCCTACCACCTAGGCTCTTGCAGGCGAAACAACTGGTGCAGCCCTGATACTCCAGGTCATACAGATGAACCAATTCCGTCTCTGCACCGCAGGAGGCGGCCCCTTCCAGAGCCGCTTCAAGCAAAGTGGCTGTATTCCAGGTCTTACGCGGACTACCGTTAATGGCGATAACTTTTTTTACGCTCATTCTTTTTACTCCCTTTGCATTTCCATACTTCTAGCAAACATTACTGATTCCTTCCGGAGCAGAAAAACTCCCCTATCTTGAGGGAAGTTTCTATCAGGAAGCGCAGGGACGGAAGCGCAGGGACGGAAGCGCAGGGACGGTTCTCTTGCTTCCATTCAATCAAGCCTTAAATATAATGTTAGCGGAAATTCCTAAAATCCTAGCTGCTTGTCTTTGAGTTATTCCGTCTATTCTTTTTACTTTTTGCAATACTTCGTCCCTTTTTTTCTTAGAAAGGCTCTTAATCTGCGCTAGTTCTATTCCATTTATTTGATTTAAAATTTCTATTCTTGCATCTTCATCGGACAACCGCACTCTTTCATTGATTCTATCATCCAGGCAATAATCATTATTTCTCAATTCATTATATTCTTTAAATTTCGCTATGGCTGTATTCTTATCTTCAGAGAATATCCCTAAGATTAATTTACTTTCTAATAATCCTTCCGGATATATTTTTTCATCATAATAACCAAGACAACTGCTCCATTTCCATTCTTCAGCCTGCTTTACTATTCCTGCTTTTATCGGATTTTGGTGTATGTATCTTACTACTGTTAAGAGATATTCGTCCGTTTCCACCTTTTCACTTTTGAACCTATCCTGAAAAAGATGTCCTGTTGTTTTATACTTCCAGTTGTAATACCAGACAAAGCTTACTCCTATTCGTTTCATGGTTATGGCAAGTCCTTCTTTGCCTTCACTTAAAAGCAGGTGTATATGATTACTCATCAGGCACCAACCATGCACTTGTATTTCCGACTTTTCTTGATATCTTTGCAGGATTTCCAAAAATTTAAAATTGTCTTCTTCATCATGAAATATTTCTTGTTTATTGGCGCCTCTGATTATAATATGATATATTCCACTTTTGCTCTTCTCTCTGGCTCTACGGGGCATATTAATCACCACTAACCTTTTTCTATATCTTACCATAAATAAAAGAAGGAAGCAAGAGAACCGTCCCTTCGCTTCCCTTCGTCCCTTCGCT
>JAVEYA010000107.1:0-7452 GCA_034003745.1 Clostridia bacterium | reverse complement strand
GCGCAATTTTCGCTGAAAGCCCAGGATGAATATTACAATCCCAGGATTCCTGACAGTATTGACTAGGAAGCCGAGGGAGAAATCGGTTCTTTTGCTCCGAACGGGGTGTTCCAGGCTACGGGAGAAGGAACGGGACTGATTACCGCCAAAGCGGAAAATGCCTTGGCCCACGCCCGGGTCACCGTGGTCAATCAGGT
This sequence comes from Clostridia bacterium, assembly GCA_034003745.1. Lineage (GTDB taxonomy): Bacteria > Bacillota > Peptococcia > DRI-13 > PHAD01 > JAVEYA01. Next base: position 7,255 of record JAVEYA010000107.1, on the reverse strand, counting down.
TGCCGATTTAATAATATCTCCCGCCGGCGTGCAGTTAGAGCCCGGCGTCACGCAGCAGTTTACCGTGACCGCTTATGATGAAAACGGCGAGGTTATCCTGGTAGATCAGGACTTGTATCAATGGACAGTAGATCCCCGACTGGGCACGATGGACCCGGCCGCCGGGTTATTGACGGTAACCGGCCCGCAGACCGGCGGCGAGATCAAAGTGGAGCTGGGCGGAAAAGAAGCCATGGTTCAGATTAATTCCGGGCTACAGTCAACCCTTGCCGGGAATACCGTCGTCGGACAGCAGGTAACGATCAGCGTTACGCACAACAATCAACCGGTAGCCGGCGCTCTGATTCGTCAGGTGCAACCGGGGGATTCCATCGGAGCGATTAATGCGTCTGCGCTTTATATCAGAACCAAGCCGGATACCAAGAGCAGTTCCATCGACAAGCTGCCGAGAGATACTCAGCTTACCGTGTTATCAAAGGAGGGCGACTGGTGCAAGGTCCGCTTGGCCGATGGGAAGGAAGGCTATGCTTTTGCCGAATATCTCACCATCCAGGGAGCGGGCGTCTTAGGGCAGACCGATGAAAACGGCCACTTCGTCTTTAAGGTCAATATCTCCGGAGAATATGTCTTCCAGGCGGAGAAAGACAATTATCTGCCGGCAATCCTGACGCAAACTTTTGTCCTAAAATAAGAGGCTCTCAAGAGCGCCTGGAAATATGCAGGGGGACGGTTCCTCCGGCACGATAATCGTTAAAAACAAGCCCATTATGAAGTGCACCCCAAATGTTAGATAAAAAACTAACATTTGGAGGTGTACTTTTTTATGACAAAGTATTCTCATGAACAACGACTTAAAGCAATAAAAGACGTCCTTGAAAATCAGATGTCGTATCAAGCGGTAGGAAATTTACTAGGGTGTGGCAAAGGACCTGTGCGAGAATGGGTAAGACGATATGAGCTACATGGCATAGAAGGCTTTGCTTTAAAAAATGGTACGTATACTGGAGAATTCAAGCAGCATGTCATAGAATATATGCATGACAACCATTTATCAATTGCTGAAACTGCACCATTATTTAATATACCTAGTGTTTCAACAGTTGCTAAATGGGAATGCATATATTATGAGGAGGGGCCACTAGCTCTGCACAGAAACAACCGTGGCCGTAGAAAGAAAATGAAATTTGATAAACCGAAGAAAGTAAAACTAAATAAGGCAACAGAAGAAGAGTTAATAGCTGAAGTTCAAAGATTACGGATGGAGAATGCCTATCTAAAAAAATTGAATGCCTTAGTTCAGGAAAGAATTGCCCGCGAGAATGGGAAAAAGCAACCGCCGTCAACGAACTAAGGCAGGAATTTAAGCTGATGGCGCTACTCAAGTTTGCGGGCCTCCCACGCAGCACGTTTTATTACTATCTGAAGAAGATGGGCAGGCCTGACAAATATGCAGAAATCAAGGCTGTAATTCGAGAAATATACCATGCTCATAAAGGTAGATATGGCTATAGGAGAGTCACCCTTGAATTACGTAACAGAGGATATGGCATTAACCATAAGACTGTCTTAAAGCTGATGAATGAATGCAACATCAAGTGCCAGGTACGGATCCGCAAATATCGCTCTTACAAAGGCGAGGTAGGCAAGATAGCCCCCCATATTCTACAGCGTAACTTTAAGGCCGCTAAACCTAATCAGAAGTGGGTTACCGATATTACGGAATTCTCTTTATTTGGAACAAAGCTGTACCTCTCACCTATCCTTGATTTATATAACGGAGAAATCATCAGCTACAACATATCAGATAGACCGACATTCCATCAGGTAATGGACATGCTCGATAAGGCATTCATAAAGATCCCTGATAATACCAATCTTATCTTCCATTCAGACCAGGGCTGGCAGTATCAGATGAAAAAGTACCAAAACAGGCTTCATAAAAAAGGAATTATCCAGAGCATGTCGCGTAAGGGCAACTGCTTAGATAATTCAGTGATGGAGAACTTCTTTGGCCTGTTAAAGTCTGAACTGCTTTACCTTCAAGACTTTGATTCATTAGAGCAGTTCCGAAAAGAACTTGATGATTACATAGACTATTACAACAACCAGAGAATTAAGTGCAAACTGAAAGGACTGAGTCCTATTCAATACAGGATCCAGTCCTCCAAAGCTGCTTAATTAAAACTATCTAATATTTGGGGTTCAGTTCAATCGATGACGACCCCTCATCGTGGTACAAAGTAAAATACTCTTACAGCACCTCGGCGGACGGAGGAAGAACCTGGGAGGGGCCCTTTGAAGTGTGCGGAGATTTGAGCAATTATACGACAAGTTCGCTTGTTTACGATACGGACGGAACGAAATATATTTCCCTCTATGACGATAGGGCCGACGGATACCAACTGACCATCGCGCGCGTAACGCCGGACGGGACCATGACGGTGCAAAAATTTCTGGACAGAGAATATTATTCGGAGAAATGGGCCAGGGACGATCGCTATGGGGTGTTCATTAAGGAGAATATAGAGGAATTGGCGGCGGCCAGGAAAGGAACCCTGTACTTTTACACTTCCGGCGTTTATTGCTACGTGCTTGAGGACGGGATCTGGCATGTGATCCGGCCGACCAATAACTTCAACGTTTTTGATTTTGATCCGGAAGGCATGCTGGTGCTCGAAGACGGCGAAATTGCGGTTTATTTGGTAAACGACACAAATGAAACATTTTCTTTTTATTCAAACCGGCGGTGACTATGACGCCGGATGCGTTGTCGAATATAGAGAGACCTCAATAGATGGGCCTCTTTGACGGTTAACAAATATTAGGAACACAGGCTAAAAAGTACAGCCTGTGTCTTTTGTTGTCATCGGCCAGTGCTGTTATTGGTGCGTATCCCGCCTGATCAAATAAATTAATTTTTTACAAAACAATATTTCTGTGATATACAATCACCAGGAATCTAAAAATATTAAGCGAAAAAGGCTATAATTAATTAATAATAAACGATGAAACGCACGGAGGAGGTGCAACAACCGCATGAATATCTTAATTGCGGATGACGAAGCTGACATCCGAAACCTAATAAAAATCAGCCTTGAGGAAAGCGGGTACACCGTCTTGGCGGCGCAAAACGGCAAGGAAGCTTGGGACATCTTAGCAGCGCAGGATATTCAGCTTGCAATCCTTGATGTGATGATGCCGGTGATGGACGGCTTCAATCTCCTGCGCAAAATAAGGAAACACAGCACCATTCCTATTATCTTCCTGACTGCGCGTACAGACGACATGGACAAGGTTTTGGGACTTGGGTTGGGCGCAGATGACTATCTCTCCAAGCCTTTTTCCGTTGCTGAGTTGATAGCGCGGGTAGGCGCGCAGCTGCGCCGGAATAATGAATATCTGTCGCCGAGGGAGAAAGCCACCGCAAGCATTACATATGAGAACTTATCCATAGATAAAGAAAAGTGCTGCGCCTTTAAGGACGGAAAGCCAATTGAGCTTGGCGCAAAGGAGTACAAACTTCTTCTGTATTTCATGGAAAACCCCGAGCGGGTTTTTACAAAGCGGCAGCTTTATCATGCTGTATGGGACGAAGAATACTATTTTGATGACAACACCATCATGGTGCATATCAGCCGCGTCCGCAGCCGGATTGAGGATGATCCGCAAAAGCCGCGATATCTGAAAACGATTCGCGGCATCGGGTATAAGCTCCACTATATCGGTGAGCGGCTATGAAGAAAAAAATCTCCAATCAATTTTTTACCAATTACTTGGTTGTGTTTGTTTTGGTTTTCCTGGCGACGGGTTTGGCTGTTTCGTTATTGTCGTTCGCCAGTCAATTGACGTCAGACCTCTTTGCTAAAAACAAATATCCTGCAAATTCGATTATGCAGGACGATTATAAGCAAATAGACGCCGCGCCCGTTGTACAAAACGGCGGCAGTGTGCAGGTCATTGACAAAGAATATCGGGTAGTACTCTCGGAAGGCAAGGACGCAATTTCTAAAAAGCAATTAACAGCCGGCGAGTTCACGGATTTTTTAATGTGGAGCAAGAGCAAGGACACGCCTTTCCACCACGATATTTTGTATAATCCACAAGGCGAATTCTGGCTGGTTGTTACCTTCCCCGCCTCCATACGGATTGATTTTGGCTTTACCATAAATAAAAACGCTGCGACCGGCGATTTCGACAAAGCCGCGCTTGTTTTTGGCATAGTGATTGTCGTGTATCTTCTGATGCTTGCCGTTCTTACCGTCGTTTATTCAAAAATCACCGCCTCGCAAATTACCGTTCCTCTGCAAAAGCTCTGCGACGGCACAAGACTTTTGCGCGGAGGCGACTATTCCGCCCGGGTTGATTTGCGCCTTAAAAATGAGTTTGCCGAGCTGCAAAATACCTTTAACGATATGGCTGCGAGGATTGAGCGTGAGGTTGCTCTGCGCAAAAAGTCGGAGGAGGACAGGCGACGGCTGATCCTCGACATCTCCCATGACCTCAAAAACCCTATGTCAAGTATACAGGGTTATGCGGAGCGGCTTTGCCAAAAGGCAGACATGAATGAGCAGGAGCGCAGCGGATATCTTCAAATCATTCATCAGAACAGCCAACGCGCAAACCGTCTGCTCAACGAACTGTTTGAGCTTTCCAAAATGGATAGCCCGGATTTTTCCTTAAAGCTCATCAAAGCAGATATCTGCGAAACACTCCGGCAGCTTTGTGGCGAGCTTGTGCCGCAGTTAGAACGGGCGGGTTTTGAATATGAGTTCAACATCCCCGAAGATAGCTTTTACGTCATGTTGGACTCAGGTCACTTTGGCCGGATTATTCAAAATCTTGCGGACAACGCCGTGCGCTATAACCCCTCAGGGACAACACTCACCGTCAGCTTAACCGTACAAAACAATGAAGCTGTGATTGAATTCAGTGATGATGGAGTCGGTATCCCTGCTCATCTTGCACGAGATATTTTCAAGCCCTTTGTCCGTGCGGACGATTCACGCAACTCCGAAACCGGCGGCAGTGGCTTGGGGCTCTCCATAGCGAAGAAAATAGCCGAGGCGCATGGCGGTGGTTTAACATTATTCGACGGCGGCAACAAGGGCTGTGCTTTTAGAATTACACTCCCCACAATTTAAGGTAGATTTAAGGTTCGATTCAGCTGTATGACAGGTTCGATTGCTATGATAGCAATGGGTCTGCAATACAGCTGATTTTTTATTGGGAGGTCCATTGTGACACAGGACTGGGGGATATTTTAATGCACAAGGGGGTGCGTATTATGCTGACTACACTCATCGTCATACTTGCTCAAAACAATCACCAGGACTCTACCATGCATATATCGGCATTGGGCAGATATCGGAAATGTCCGAAGCGGAGCGGCTGGGATATTCGTATATGCTGGAGCAATATACAACACTTTTCAGCAATCCGCGCACAGCCCTTTATTTGAGGAGCCGGAAAGGTTTCTGAGAATCATGATGGAGGACGTAAAAAACGGAACTATTGATCTTGCCGACAAGGAATTGAGAGGTGATGAATGATGACACAAGAACCGTCTTGTTTAGAGATGCTGCTGACAAGGCTTACATTTTTATTTTGCGGTAAGACCGTCTATCAAGCATTTGCAGATCGCTTGCCTCTTGAAGGCAGTGAACGGGTGCTTGATTTCGGGAGCGGTATGGGAGCGGTTGCTTTCTACACAGCAAAGCGGCTATCCCACGGGCATCTGACTTGCTTGGACATTTCCAAACGATGGTTGGCGGCTTGTCGCCAAACTCTACGAAACTATCGGAATATCACTTTTTTGCAATCAGAAGCCCCGTTGCTGGATGAGGACAGCTTTGATGTAATCTACTGTCACTTTGTTCTTCACGATATTTCAGCGAACGAGCTGGAACGGGTTATCCCTGGGTTAGTTAAGTCACTCAGCCCCGGCGGTGTGCTTGTGTTTCGCGAACCCTTGAACGAAGCGGAAAAGTTGAATCTAATCAAACGCTTGACGGAGCAAAATAAGCTATCTCTGAAGGACAGCCGTATCACTGATGTTCCGCTGATGGGCAACGCCCTTGAAAGCGTATATATCAAAAAATAGATGATTAAGTGCTTCCATTCGTGGATTAGAGAGGTCGGGACCTATGAAAAACAGAATGCTCTGGAACGACATAACAAGAAATAAAGTGATGACGCTGACTATTTTCCTGTTCATCAGCGTGGCGGCGATGTTGCTGTCGCTGGCCGCTCTCCTTGGGGCTAATTTGCTTGGCTCTATCGATCGGCTGATGCAGGATGCGCAGACACCCCATTTTATGCAGATGCACGCCGGTGTACTGGATATAAAGAAACTGGATGCCTTTGCAGCCGAGAATGAGGTTGTGAGCCGGTTTCAAGCGTTAAAATTCCTCAACATCGACAGTGGGCAGATCGTAATCAATGGGAAATCTCTCGCAGGAACCGTACAAGACAATGGTTTCAGTACCCAAAGCAATCAGTTTGACTTCCTGCTTGATGCGGATAACCACCCTGTACAGCCTTTGGAGGGTGAGCTTTATGCTCCCGTTTTTTACAGTAAGGATGGCACGATAAAATTAGGCGATACGGTCACCATCCATGAGTTGCGGTTCACAGTCGCAGACGAGCTGACGGGCGCGCTTAACTCCAAGTCTGCCGATGAAATCATGGCGCTTTTTTCGGAGATACACCGAAACGGTACGGCAATTCTGTTGGTGACCCACGATGCAAAGGTGGCTGCAAGCGCGCAGCGGGTACTATTCATGCAGGACGGGAAGATTGTAAGTGAATTGCCCCTTGTTGACTTCACTAATAGTGGCATCACCGGGAAAGCGGAACGAATATTGTGCGAAATGCGCGCATTGGAGATTTGATTTCATTCCTCGATTTATAAGGTGGATTTAAGGAGGCTTTGCCGTGATTCAAGTAACGATATTTATCATTCTGACCGTTTTATCGGTCATTGCGCTTGCGGGAGTGCTGCTCCTGTCGGCATACCGCATCATTCAGCAGACTCGGAAAAAGACGAATCCCCAACAGCTTATCCGCTTGAAAAAGACGGCGTTATTCTTCGCCGTGATGATGACGTTAAACTTGGGCTTGGTTGTTGTTTCCCAGTTTACCGCATCTACGCCCCGTATTACCGATGCAAGCAGAAATATACCCGCAAATAGCATTGCGGAGTTGACCGAGCTTGAATTGAACGGCAGGAAGCAGTGGATCAGTCTGCGCGGCTGGG
>JAVEYA010000106.1:0-7513 GCA_034003745.1 Clostridia bacterium | reverse complement strand
CCGCTAATCGATAAATATTTTCTTTAATTCCCCATACCCTTCTTTCTCCAGTTCGGCTTTGGGAATGAACCGCAGCGCCGCCGAATTAATACAGTATCTCAATCCTGTCGGCGCCGGACCGTCGGAAAAGACGTGCCCCAAATGTGAATCTCCTTCTTTGCTTCTTACTTCGGTTCGCAGCATAAAGTGGCTCCGGTCGGTGAATTCTTTCACCCCTTCTGTATCGATCGGCCGGGTGAAGCTGGGCCAGCCGCAGCCGGAATCAAACTTATCCCGGGAACTGAACAGCGGCTCGCCCGAGACAATATCTACGTAAATCCCCTCTTCCTTATAGTTCCAGAACTCATTCCTGAAGGGCGGCTCCGTTCCGTTCTCCTGAGTCACCGCGTATTGGAGCGGCGTGAGTTTCTTTTTAAGGTCCGGGACTTTGTCCATCTCCAGTTTCTTTTTTAGTTTTTTATTCTGCCAATGTGTTTTGATAAAATCATCCCGTCCGGAACCTGCCCGGTAGCGCTGATAATGAGTGGAGTCTTTCTTGTAATAATCCTGATGATAGTCCTCGGCAGGATAAAATTCGGTCGCAGGCAAGATTGGGGTAACAACGGGTTTCTTGAAACGACCACTTTGTTCCAAGGCCTGCTTGGATTTTTCCGCCAGTTCTTTTTGTCTCTCATTGTGATAGAAAATAGCCGTCTGGTAAGACTGCCCCCGGTCATAGAACTGGCCGCCCGGGTCGGTAGGGTCAATCTGCTGCCAGAACAGCTCCAGCAGCTGCTCATAGAGATAGACTCGGGGGTCGAAGGTTATCTGTACCGCCTCATAATGGCCGGTCCTATGCGTGCAGACTTCCTGATAAGTGGGATTCTTCGTATGCCCCCCGGTATATCCGGAGACGACCTCAATAATTCCAGACTGTTCTGCAAAGGGTTTGACCATGCACCAAAAACAACCTCCGGCAAAAGTTGCTTTCTCGTAATTCTTTTCCATGAAATGCGTCCTTTCTTAGAACGTTTATAATATCGCACTCAGATTATTATGCCCAGCCACCAATCTTTTCTCACCTTTATTTCCCTTCACTACAGTCTCCCGCTCTTCATCAGCATGTTAACCATTAAGTTCCAGTAATATTAAGCGCAATAAAGCAAATTATATTAACACTTCTATATTTTATCTGAGGAGGCAATAATCTACAGTGCAAAAAATTAAGGATAGGGATACCCTTTCAATTATTTCGGGAATGATTGGACTTGCAGGATTAATCCTTATTGATGAAATCTCTCAAAAAGTAATGATTTCAAAAAGATCCTATCGACAAGCTGCTGCAGGGGTCTTTGTATCTAAGAAAGAGGCAAAAAGCACAAGCGGACAACTTCTTGGAGTGATTATGAACTCTGCTGTGAGCATTCTTGGGGCTAATTATATTATTAAACGCATGTCACAAAACGGACGGGATAAGCTTATTTTTAAAGGAATTATATCAGGAATTATTTTTGGAGCAATCGCTACTGTCATTCCAAATGTTACTCCCAGGAATAAAATGAAGCCTAAAGATGCGGCAAGTAATTTATCCTATGTTTTTAGTAATATCGTCTTCGGTTTACTTACTACCTTCTCAGCAGCTAAATTGGGACATGATTCACTTTTTGACGCCCCACCTCAGAACGATTATTTGCAACCGACTGAACAAACAAGTGAGCAACTAAAGAGTGAATCAGGTTTTGATTACTTCCACAGCGACCAAATACCCTAGTACACTCAGCAGGACTGTAGTCCAGAAAGAACAACGCGAAGATACCGGCTATGCAGTAGCAATCATGCTCTTCCTACCCCCTTTAATCCAGCAGCTTAATAATTTCCGCCTCGATTTTTTGACCGTCAACCTGCGCCACGGCAAGGGTAATCGGCAGGCTGAACCTTTTCGGTCCGGCGCTGCCCGGGTTGATGTATGTCACTTTACCTCTGTTTCTGATTTCCGGCATATGGGAATGTCCGTAGATAACCAGATTCATTCCCGCGGCCACCGGATCAAGGTCCAGTTGCTGGAGATTATGAATCACATAAATATTCAAGCCGGCATATTCAAGGCACTGGCTCTTTGGCAGCACTCCCGCCCACTCTTCCCGGTCAGTATTGCCTCTGACCGCCGCCACTTTGGCAATACGGCCCAAGTCATCCAGAATGCCCGGAGAGCCCACATCCCCCGCGTGAATAATGATCTCCGCTTTCGCCAGGGCTAACCTGGCTTCTTCTCTTAAGAGGCCGTGCGTATCGGAGATAATGCCGATAATCTTTTTGCCCATACTAACCTCACCTATGCAAAATAAGCAGACTAACCCCGGTTCACACCGGGGTATTTTTATCTTTAACTTATATTTCCATAAAATAAAGCAATACCCTGCTGGGAATAGGGTTTATATTTTGGCTTTCTGCTGTTTAATAAAGTCGCCCTGTTTCTGGCAGGCGTCTTTACTTTTAATATGCACCAAATTGATTTTCTCAATGATAGCGTCCTTATCTTGCTTAGTAAGATTCACTTCCGTGTATTTTCGAATCGTCTTTAAGAGGTTCATCGAGTAGACAACATCCGCTGTTGTCTTTACTTTTAATTCGGCGCGGGCAGAGAAAACAATGATCGGGATGTATTTGACTTTGGGAAAATTCTTCAAATGGTGCTTCAGGGCCAGCGTATGACTGTAATTCTGACGAAGCGGACTGTACAACTTCTCTTTTTTCCCCCAGAACGCCTGGATCCAGTACTCCAAATTGTCATCGCCGCTGATCCGGCCCTTGTAATTCTTGGTCTCGATGACAAAGATGCCGAAGTCTGAAACAACCACGTGGTCAATTTGCGAAGTCTTTCCCCCCACGCCCAGGAAGACATCATTCATCACTTTGTACCTAGCCGGATCCAACATTGCCAAAATATCTGCGGTAGTCTTCTCCCCCACCGCGCCTTTAAGCATCGGTCTTAATAAGCTGCAGCCTAAAGCGATTACTACCAATATCCATAAAAACCACAGATCGGTAATAAGTTGCCCTATCATATTTATCACTCCAACTCCCGCATAAATACCAACCTGGCTTTCCACGCAGTCCTTCTCCTTATCTCTTATATCGATCATTTGATAAAAATGTTGACAATACAAACTCCAATGTTATATATTTATAACATAATGTTAGATATATGTAACTGGAGGGGATACTGTGAAAAGGAATTGGATTAAGTATTTAGGTTTTTTGGGATTACTTGGACTGCCCAGTATATTCGCCGGTAATTTAAGCTTCACTGGTTTCTTTGGCTTTTTCGGATTCTTCAGTTTCTATAAAATCCACAATGACGAACGATTTTCAGCCAATATCAACAAAGCAGCGAAAAACACTTTGCTTATAACCTTTTTTCTTTATCCTGCCACTACGATTTATGCAAATCTTATCGCAGATTTCAGCATCTTTGTACATGCCTACGCAATAAACTTCGCTCTGCAGATAATCGTATTTGCCTTTTCACTTCAATATTACGATAAAGTAGGTGAATGATCTTGCCGAACTTAAAAACCCGTATTAAAGAATACAGGGCTAAACTGGATATGACGCAAGATGATTTAGCCAAGCTGGTGAATGTCCGGCGTGAAACCATCATCCATCTGGAAAAAGGCAAATATAATCCTTCGTTAAAGCTGGCCTATGATATTGCCAAAGCGCTCAATGCAACCATAGACGATTTATTTTCCTATAATGATGATTAATCCGGCGCGCCTAGACCCCAACCAGATACTTTATTGCTTATTTCTAACATAAATATGCTTAATTTTGGAGTTGCCCGATTCACGTATTTCTATCTCAAATTGTGACAGCGTCTTAATTAATGGAGTCAACTTCGTAAAGCCAAAATTTCTCGGATCAAAATCAGGCTTCTTTTTTATGATTAAAGTACCGACATCCGCTAAAAACGCCCACCCATCATCATTTGCCACATCAGAGACCGACGTTGTTATTAATTTAATGATCTCCGGATTTATTCCGGCAGGTTTCGTATTTTTCACTGTTTCAAGGGTTTCTTCCTTGCTTTCTTTTATATCGTCAGCGTCGGCTTCTACCCTCTGTGCGCTTAATACCTCAATATAAGTAAATTTATTGCAGGCAGCGATGAAAGGCGTCGGTGTCTTTTTTTCGCCAATGCCATAGACCATCATTCCCGCTTCACGCAAACGAATAGCCAGACGTGTAAAATCACTGTCACTGGAGACAATGCAAAAGCCTTCCACATTACCGGAATACAGGATGTCCATCGCATCGATGATCATAGCCGAGTCTGTAGAATTCTTCCCTGCGGTGTAACTATATTGCTGAATTGGGGTTATCGCATTTTCTAAGAGTATTTTCTTCCAACCCTTTACCGCGTTATCTGTCCAATCACCGTAGATTCTTTTAATTGTAGGCATTCCATACGTGGCAATCTCAATCATTATCTCGTTGATTTTTTTGTAGGGGATGTTTTCCGCATCGATCAATACCGCAAGACAACGCTCTTTATCTTCTATCATAAGTAAATCTCCTCTCGCTTTATTGTGGCTTCATATAGGTATATTGTATCAAATTACATATGTGTAAGCCTTATCTTAAAATAACAATTGTAACGCCGGGATTATTGGCTACTCTCAGTTCATGATTCTCTAAATCTTTGCAAAAAGATACGATCTCCTTTTTTCTCGCAGACCATTGTTCTCCCCCGGCAGATGCCCTGACAATACCTCTCATGCTGCTTTCGGCGAGGCATTTTGTTACGGCTGTTTTAATACTGCCGCCAACACCTGAGGAACCATAACCGTGAATAACAATAACTGCTTTATACCCTTGCCCCTTGAATGTAGTTAAGGCATTCTTCAGCTTTTGCACGGCGGTCTCAACAGTAGGATGATTGTATTCAAGATTAAATTCGATAACCTTTCTGGCCATATTGTTTCACCTGTAATACTTTTCAATTTATTTCTTCCGGCTTTGGGATTTCTATATCCGTGAAACCGTTTTTATATCACCAACCGGCAACCAATCATCCATATTGCCGTATTGACTTTTATCGATTTCTATTGGAGTTATACTTTTAACGCCTTCTACTTCGACGAATACTATATATCGCTTCCCCGCCCATCGTTTAAATTCCTTATCCGTCAGTTTTAACTTGCCTTGATTTTCTTCAATTAATTTAATCGATTCTTCCTCTGTCACTTTATCAGAATGAAATACATTTTTTACTATACCGGAGGCTTTAACTGAACCTTCTCCGTTATTATTGATAAAAAAAAGATTTTCTCCTGCAAATACTCTGCCATAGGGAATTTTTCTTCCTGTCGCACCCCTGATAATCATTGTTTTTTCGCCGGTGAGAAGCTTATCCATTTCTTTGGCTTTCGCATCAACATAAACTACATGATCCATTTCCATCCTCCCTTTATCTAGTTAAGATACGAATATGAAGTAACGTTGGAGGGCTGCCTTATACTGATACAAACGTAATCATGACTAATTCAGGCCGGTTATTGAGACGGACAGGGACAATACTGTTTCCCAAGCCCCGGCTGACAATCATTTTCGTTTGTTGCTTTTCATATACGCCCTCAGAATATTTAGGAAAGAAACCTTGATTCGGCGCAACAAGACCTCCAACAAAGGGTAAACGCACTTGTCCGCCATGCGCGTGACCGCTTAAAACCAAGTCAATCCCGTTCGCTGTATACACCTCAAACAGCTCCGGCCTATGGGATAGTAAAACCGTATATTTGCCGCTTTCATCCCGCATATCTTTCAGCTTTGTATCAATCATGACCGTATTTTCCCGGAATATGCCGCTGAAATCGAGATCCTTCAGCCCCAATAAACGGATAGTATCTCCACTGAATTTGATTGTGGCGCTTTCATCCTCCAATAGAATAACGCCAGACTCCATCATTCGTTCTTTCAGTTCCGCATATTTATCGGTCCTGGCCTCATGGTTGCCTGAAACAAAATATACCTGGGCAATATCAAGAGCGCCCTCGATAAAATCCATTGCTTTCTCAACATCTGTATGCCTTGAATCAATCAAATCACCGGTGACGGCAATCAAGTCCGGAGAGGCGGCCTTAATCGCACGAAGCAATTTACTTTGATTATCCCCGAACTCTGCATTATGCAAATCGGATACCTGCACAATTCTAAACCCGTTAAAAGCGATCGGAATTTTTTTGCTGTTGATGCCGATATGCGTTATCTGAATAGAGATATTTCCCCAATATACCCAAATAGCAGAGGCAAGAAGGATAATTAATAAAACCGTCAGCGTCGTTCTATGTTTTTTGCTTTTTATGTTATTCATAAGCTTGCCTCGCGAATTCCTGTTTATCAGCGTATCTCCAAAAAATGCGAATTAAGAATCAATCATAATTGGTATAATGCTTTTTCATAGTCTGCAACAAAATATCGTTTGCCCTTCTGTATTACTTCATGGTCTTCCATTTCCAGCAGCATCTTTTGTTGGTCTATACCGCCCGGGGATTTTTCATTTAACTCTCCGTTTCTTTTCAAGGTACGCCAGTAAGGAGTAATATCTTTACTTCCTGATACTTCACGTTCCTGTGAGGCATTTGCGGCAATATTAATAAAAATTCCCGCAGTCAGCTGACATGTAAAGTCGGCCTGATGATTTTTCGCCAGATATGCTCTTATTTCATCTGAAGTTATAAGCTTCCCCGGGGGAATTTTTTTCATTACCTCATCATATTCGATAGGCGCTGCTATAACCATATTGCCACAGCCAAAACGTTTTGCCATCTTATTGTCAGGACCAATGAACTCCGTCTTCGGCAAATCTCCGGAATTATTTAGCTTCTCATTATATGATTTTCTAACCACCCCGATACTCTCCCTTCATATTCATTTTAGTATGACGACCCCGAAAAATATCTCAACTTGCTTATTATTCAAACAAGTAAGAGTCTATTACTTTCCAGGAAATATTTTTATTTTTTATCCTATACTCAAGCAGTATATTTCCTCCTATATGACCATCCTCAAAATATGCTAAAACCCATCTATCCGAAATCACAAAGATATCTTCTTTACTGTAGAAGTCCATCTTTCCGCCTAAAACACCTTGATAAGGAATCAATTCACTATGTTTTATAAGGTCATCTACAATTTCCTGCAGTCCACCGTTAAGCCCTTGTTGTTTTAAAGAATTAATAATTTCCGGATTATTAGATGGAAAAGCTTTTATCAATTCGGCATTCTGTTCAATCTGGGCTTGAAGGTCCGCAATTTCCAAAGTCAATTCTGCTTCTCTTTGTGCCCAAACGTTCTTGCTGCCTTCAAGTTCCATAACGCTTTGGGTTAAAATGGTTAATCTTGTATGATAACCTACCAAAGCGAGTATCGAAATAACTAGGATAGCGGCAGATATTGAAATCCAAATAATGCTTTCTTTCTTGTGTATGTTCATAGGATCCTTTACACCTCATAATCCCATCTCACATCTGTA
>JAVEYA010000105.1:5212-7613 GCA_034003745.1 Clostridia bacterium | reverse complement strand
CCGCCGGCTGGGGACTCCCTCCACCGCAGCCGCTGAATAGAAATACTGTAATTAACAGTGAAGAAAGGATCAGGAAGAAAACCTTTTTTTTCATGACATAACCTCCCTTTAATTTTTTTGTGAAATGGACAATTCATGTATATTTAATACAAGCAATTTTTATGCCAGCGCTAAAAAATCAGAACAATCCCCTAAACATGGGATTGTTCTGATTTTAGTATTTCAGATTGAAATACTTTTGAATTGCACTTTTGCAATTATGTTATACGGAGATTTTTTTCAGCCTTCTCCACAGCGTCGTCGTGCTGATCCCCAGGATCTGAGCCGCCATGGCTTTGTCACCGTGTACCTGGTCTAGAACTTCTTTAATACTTTGATATTCAAGCTTCTTTAAGACGCCCTTATCGTCCTTTTTATGATGATATGATCCATAATTCTGCTGATAAACATTTTTAATATCCCTGAACATAACATGGTCCAGCTTATCCTGCAGCAGCAATTCCACACTGTCATAATCAATAATTTCTTGCTCGCAAATAATGACCAGGCTTTCGATAAAGTTCTGCAGTTCACGGATATTGCCCGGCCAGGAGTATGTCTTCAACAGTTCCAGGGCATTTTTCGTAATGGATTTAATCTTAATTTTGTTGGTCATACAGTAATGCTCGATAAAATATTCGCTGAAGAAGGGGATATCCTCCGCTCTTTCCCGTAAAGGAGGAATGCGAATCTTGACCACATCCAATCTGTAGAAAAGATCGTCCCGGAATTGGCCGTTCTTGGACAACTTGGCCAGGTCCTTGTTGGTAGCCGAAATAATCCGGATATTTACCGGAATGACACGGTCGTCACCGATCCTGGTTACCTCCTTTTCCTGAATCACTCTTAAGAGGCGGCTTTGGACCGTAAGCGGAATATCCCCAATTTCATCCAGAAAAATTGTCCCCAGATGAGCTAACTCAAATAACCCCGGTTTACCGCTTTTTCTGGCGCCGGTAAAGGCGCCGTCTGCATAGCCAAAGAGCTCGCTTTCCAAAAGACTCTCCGGCAAGGCCGCGCAATTTACCGCCACAAAAGGACCGTGTCTTCTGCGGCCGGCATTATGCAGGCTTTGGGCGATCAATTCCTTCCCGGTGCCTGATTCACCATAAATCAAAACGGAACTGTCACATTTGGCAATACGGTTGGCGTTATCCAAAATATGCAGGAACTTTTTATTCTTGGTTAAGACGTCAGCAAAATGGTATTTGGCAAATAAGCCTTTGGTGTACTGCTCACGCCGTATTTTCTTTTCCAGCTCTTCAATTTTCGTCACATCCTGAAAGGAAATCAGGACGCCTAGAAGATCATTATTCACATTCAGGGGCACATAATTGGCAATGATCTTGATAGTATTGATTTCTTCGTAAAAAGCGATTTTCGGGTTGTTATCGTAAATGGCGTTAATCATCCCGGAACCGGGCAGCACCGTTTTCAAAGGTTTGCCCAGAACGTCTTCCGGTCTTTTGGCGATTAGGTTCTGAGCCATGGGATTGATGTATTTGATGTGCTGTTCCTTATCCAAAAGAATGATGCCCTCGCTCGAGTATTCTGAAATAGCCTTAAACTGCAAATACCGTTCCAGCACGTTCAGCTTCATTTCGGCCAGATGCTTGGCTTCATGCACCGCGCGGCGAATCGATTCGATCCCGCATTCCATGATCACGCCTTTGAAACCCAGTTCTTCCGCCATCTTGCATACCGCATCGCCGCCAATGAACACCCGGATTTTTTCAGTATGATAAAAATTCAGAATGCTTTCTTTAATTTCTTCATAGCTTTTCAGCTTTTTTACACACATTTTGCAGGATAGAAAGTCATAACAGCCGTCTAATTCTCCGATAATATTTTCAAAGCCCAACAGCGCAACATGCCGGTCATAAACTTTGGCCTTCTCTATGGTTTTGACCAGATCAACGCCGGAAAAAACAATACATACCACCGGGATATTAAGTTCCTTTTCAATCATCATGGCCGTACCACCGCGGCTGATGATGATTTCACTGCCATTTTTCATAGCAATTTCAGCTGCTCTGACCCCCTCAGCCAGATTTCCTTCATAGATATCAAAAACATTCCCGTATTCCCCGGCCACAGCACTCGCCAGACAAGCAAGATGAGGATTGGGCGCCACCAAAGTAATCTTACTCAATCAAAAAAACCTCCCTATTCTTTGGTGAATATTCTATCATAGCCGGAATATTTTGATATTTCATCTATTCCATATTTTAGCATATGACAAACTCCATTATAAAATTTCTATTTGTAATTTATTTTTTCATCCTGAAATAAAAGACGCCTGAAAAATTTCAGGGGTTTTTTTCTTCTTAGGAGATTCTCTTCAGTAAATCTTAGTTTGAAT
>JAVEYA010000105.1:0-5112 GCA_034003745.1 Clostridia bacterium | reverse complement strand
TCAGTAAATCTTAGTTTGAATACGTATAAAATGAATTTTTCTATTGGACCCACGCATTGGCATATTAATTGCAACAACGGTCAATTAGCTGGCTCTGGAATGCCTGAAATATTTCATGTTTAAGGATGGGGATTTCACATGAATAGTACAGCCAACTATCCTGTGGAAAACTTGCATGAATTCTGCGTAAACGTGCTTTCTGCAGCCGGTGTGGAAAAAAGCGCTGCCGAAATAATCAGTGAGTCCATGCTGCTCAGCGACTTACGCGGCGTTGATTCTCACGGTATCGTACGGCTCCCGGCTTACTTGGCCAGAATCGAAGGTGGCGTGCTGGATAAGGACGGTCCGCTGGAAATCGAAAAAGAGTCCGGCGCCGTCGCTCTGATCAACGCCAATAATAATTTCGGCCAGCTGGCCGGTCATAAGGCCATGCATCTGGCTATTAAAAAGGCGGATTATTCCGGCTTCGGCGCCGTCTTTGTAAAAAACTCGAATCATTTCGGCATGACCGCATATTATTCCATGATGGCCTTGTCTTACGATAGGATCGGCTTTGCCGCCACCAACTCTTCTCCCGCCATGAACCCTTACGGCACAACTGTGCCGCTCTTGGGCACCAATCCTCTCTCCCTGGCTATCCCGGCAGATGGGGAGCTGCCGATTGTTCTGGATATGGCTACCTCGGTTGTCGCCCGCGGCAAGATACGCTATGCGGCTCTAATCGATAAGAAAATTCCCCTGGGTTGGGCTGTAGATAAGGATGGCCTGTCCACCGACGACCCCCGGAAAGCTTTGGCAGGCAGTCTTGAAGCCATCGGCGGCGTTAAAGGATCAGCGCTCTCCTTGATGATCGACCTGCTCTGCGGGGTATTGACCAATACCGCTCTGACCGGGGAAGTCAAAACATTGACCGACCCCAGCGGCCCCTCCTTGACCGGCCATCTCTTCTGCGCTTTAAACCCCTCCTTTATCTCCGATACACAACAATTTAAACAAAATGTTGATACGGTTATCCGAAGAATCAAGTCTTTACCTGCAGTTGATAACAAGCCCATCTTTCTCCCCGGCGAAATTGAACATAACTTAACATGCCAAAGGAAGGAGGAAGGAATTCCGTTAAAGCCGGATGTTGTCAGCTCACTGAACCAGGCTGCTTTACGTTATGGTCTGACTGAATTAAATAATATAAAAACAATCAAAAAGGAGGCTATTTAAAATGTTTGAAAAAGAAAAAGAATTTCTGGTAAAATTGGGTTTACCCCAGACGGATCTGTACGATTTGCCCACATCGGGTAAAACCTTCCCCGACGGTGCGCTGTATCGCCTGGAAGTCCCCACGGTCAACAGCTCCGAGGCCCTTAAGGCTTTGCTGGAAACTGCCGAAGCCGAAGGCTATGTCATTAACCGTGTGGATGAAACATATGGCTGCTTCCGGCACACCCTGGGTGAATTGAAAGAATTCGCTACCATAGCCAAGTCCTATGGCGTTGAACTGAATATGTCCATCGGCCCCCGCGCTACTTATGATACCAGCGCCACCCGTCTTTCCACCCAAGGGGTCAGAATTGGTTACCGCCTGCGCGGCATGGAGCAGATTCTCCGCGCCGTGGAAGACGTCAAAAGAATGGCCGAAGTGGGCATCAGAGGCGTCCTGGTTTATGACGAAGGCTGCCTGTGGCTGTTAAATGAACTAAGGAAAGCCGGCCATCTCCCCAAAAATATGCATTTTAAAACATCCGCCCACTGCGGCCATGGCAACCCGGTCAGCTTCAAAGTGCTCGAATCCCTCGGCGCTGACTCTATTAACCCTGTCCGCGACATGACGCTGCCGATGATGGCCGCGCTGCGCGCCGCTGTAAGCGTGCCGCTGGATATTCATACCGACAACCCGCCCGGATCCGGCGGATTCATCAGAGTATATGAAGCGCCGGAAATCGTCCGCGTTGCCTCCCCCGTTCACCTCAAGGCCGGCAACTCCGTTATCGGCGGCCACGGTGAATTGACCTCCGCCAAAGACGGCGTAAACCTGGCCAGACAAGTGGCCATTGTCAAGGAAATGATGACCCGCTACTTCCCGGAAGCCAAACAGACCTTAGAGCCTGCCCCCGATATGGCTGTTCCGGAAGTCTAAAAATGTGACCTCATCATCAGCCTACAAACGGGAAAAGGAAGCGTTTCAGTAACGCTTCCTTTTCCTGTTCAGCATTCATTATATTCCTTGATGGCGGCGGCCAGGTCATCCTCATTAACCGTAATTAATTCTTCCCGGGATACTTGCGTCAGCTCAACCAAACGCAAGGCTTGCCGGCGGATTGCTTTTTCCACGACATTCCGGACAAAACGGGCGTTGCCGGAATGCTCATGGCGGTTATACAGTGAGTTCTCTAAATGCTCCCGGAGCCTTTCTGCGGCTTCCGGTGTAAATTGGTACTGTCTTTTGGCCAGCATGATTTCAGCAATGGCCGATAGTTCTGCGGTGGAATAATCCGGAAAATCTATGTGAATCGGGAACCTGGACCTTAATCCGGGATTGGTTTCCAGAAACCGGATCATTTCCTGTTTATAACCGGCCAGAATAATAATCAGGTTATCTTTATTCTCCTCCATATTTTTGACCATAGTATCAATGGCTTCCTTGCCGAAATCCTTTTCCCCGCCCCGCGCCAGCGAGTAAGCCTCATCAATGAACAGGATTCCGCCCAGGGCTTTTTTGATCTGCTGCCGGGTTTTGTGGGCAGTATGCCCGATATATTCCCCCACCAGATCGGCGCGCTCCACTTCAATCAGATGCCCTTTTTCCAGGATCCCCATCTCTTTGAGCAGGCTGCCCACAATACGGGCCACCGTAGTTTTCCCGGAGCCCGGATTCCCCCGGTAAATCATGTGCAAAGACATCGGTTCAGCCAAGAGATTTTCCGCTTTGCGCTTCTTTTGAATTTCCACATAGGCTCTGATTTCCAGGATCAGCTTCTTCACAGAATCCAGCCCCACCAGAGAATTCAATTCATTGAGGATTTCATCCAGTTTTTTATTGCCGTTTTTAACCTCGCCGGTATTTTCAGTTTGGGGCTCATACAGTTTAACGATCTGCAGGTCAGGCAGCTTGGTAACCGGCGCCGGAGGCTTATCGACTATCATCTTCAGTCTATTGTCCTTATCATTATGATTGAATGAAAAACGCATATTCATCGTTTCACCTCCCGAACGAATCATAGAATAAAAAAATCCCGGTTACAAAATATGCACCGGGAGATGAAGCGTGCTTATATACCTGATTATCTTACAAAATAACCTTTACTTTTTGCGTTCAATCGTTATCGCGCAGTCCGGACAAACAAGAGCGCACATTCCGCAGCCGGTGCAGGTCTCCGCGTCCTTCGGCTGCACAGCCGGCGTACCGTAGACCCCCAGTTCGTCCGACCAATCCAGCGTATTTACCGGGCATTTTTGGATGCACAGCCCGCAGCCTTTGCATAAACCGGTGAAAACCGTAAACATGGCTTTCTTCGTATCAAACTGCTTTAATTTATAGGCAACAGACATTCTCTATCTCCTCCTCTAATTTATAACTGGGCTTTAACTAATTCCGCACCCTTTTCCAAGGCCTTATAGTTCAGTTCTCTCAGTTTCGGGTCCTGCTCGAACTTATAGCCCAGCTTCTTATCCAACGCCTTCTTGATGGCGGCCATCTCCACAAAGTCGGTGGCGGCAATGGCCACGCCCATGATGATGACGTTGAAGACCCGGGGGTGCAGTTCTTTTTTGGCGATTTCCAAAGCCGGTATCCCCAGGACTTTCTTGGCGTTAGCAGGCAGATCGCCTTCAATGCCTTCGATGGAGGTATCATAGATAAAAAGGGTATCCTGATTGACATACTGTTTGGTTCTTCTCACCGCCCGGTCGGATAGGGCTACAACCAGGTCAGCGTAAACAAACTTGGGAGAACCGATTTTCTCATCGGATATCTGGCAATAGGCCACAGAGACGCCGCCTCTTTGTTCTACCCCGAAGTTGGGAATGTATAAGGCTTCCCGACCTTCTTCATAAGCGGCTTCCACCATGATTCCGGCAACGGACTGCACACCCTGCCCGCCTTCGCCGGCAAGGGCAATTTTAACCGTCTTAGCCATTGGCGCTGGCCTCCTTTTTCTCAGGGCTTTTGATTTCCCCGACTTTAAAGTACTGGGGCATGGTTTTTTCAATAAAGGCCCAGGTTTTTTCGGCGTTGGTACTCCAGTTGGTGGGACATCCGGAGAGGGCTTCGACAAAGGAGAAGCCGTTATGGTCCATTTGGTTTTGTAAGGCTTTTTTCAGATAGGTTTTCAACTGACGTACATTGGCGACGGTGCCGCGGGCGACATAGGCGCTCTGCTGAGTGATGGCGGCTACCATTTCGGGCCCTTGGGTGGGATAACCTGTTTCGTCGATATCCCGGCCGTAGGGACTGGTCTCGGTTTTCATCCCCGGCAAGGTAGTCGGCGCCATCTGGCCGCCGGTCATCCCGTAGTTACAGTTGTTGGCTAAAATAAGGGTGATTTTCTCATTACGCGAGGCTGCGTTGACCAGGTGCTGGGAACCGATGGCATAGCCGCCGCCGTCGCCCATGTAGGCGATACAGATCCGGTCGGGACGGGCGCGCTTGATGCCGGTCATGACCGGTGTGGTCCGGCCGTGATGGGTCTGTACGGTATCGACATTAAAGAAATCCCAGGACAAAAGGGAACAGCCGATATCACAGCCGAATACGACGCGGTCCTGAATTCCCAATTCATCAATGGCTTCGCCCAATGCTTTCAGGATTAACCCGTGGCCGCAGCCAGGGCAGAATTTATGCGGTTTGGTCTCAACACGCCATGATTTAGGCATGTTTGGTGTTATCGTCATAGCTCTTTACCCCTTTCTTCTATTTCAATCCCTTGACAAAGTCGACCAGTTCTTCGGCGGTAATGCCCTGTCCCGGCTTATAGTAGTTCTCCAGCGGGACATTTTCTCCGTAGATGGCATCGGTTACGAGCTTTTTGAGCTGTCCCTGGGCGGATTCCGCCACTACCAGTTTCTTGGCCTTTTGGGCTATTGCTCTCAGTTCTTCCGCCGCGAAAGGACGCAGTGTCA
>JAVEYA010000104.1:0-7613 GCA_034003745.1 Clostridia bacterium | reverse complement strand
AAATCTTTGAATATCTCTATATCACTCTCACTCCATCCCTTTTCAGGACCTATTGCAATCACAAATGGCTTCTTTATATTAACACCCTTTATATACTGACTTAGAGAGGATGTTTGTACATTCTCTGTAGCTAGACATACCTTATTACTACCTTCATCTACAGAGAGCTCTGTAATTTTAATAGGTTTCTCTATTATCGTACTCTTTAAAGTTCTAGATTGTTCTACAGCATCTTTAATAATCTTTCTCCAAAGTCCGTAATCTTTAATAGCTTTATTCTTGTTTCTAAGAGAATATTTAGACTCTATTGGAACTATTCTATCTATACCGATCTCTACAGATTTCTCTATAAAGAAGTTAAACTTACTATCATTACTTAATGATTGAATAATTGTAGTATCTATTCCATCTAAAACATCCTTCTCTTCAATCATTTCCCTTATCTCTACCTCAACAGAGTTCTTCTGAATATGGGTTACTATCGCTAGGAAGATATATTGGTAGTTCTCTATCTCAACTACATCTTCAATATTAAGTTTTAGAGTATTAATAGCAAAGCTACTATCCTTATCTGATAGGTGAGTAATATCTCCCTCTTGTAATTTATGTCTAATAAAGAATCTTTCCATACGTGCCTATTATACCACCTAGAGGGTTAAAACGTTGTTTTTTAGTATAAAACTTGACATGTTAGACGAAAAATAATTAGATATAACAATATCTAAAGTTTAAATATTTGAAAATATGGAAACAATACCCCCCTTATATTGGATGATAATTATTGCAATTGGAGTAGGCTTTATCTGCTTCGTCCTATATGAATTTGCAATGCTAATTAAAGAATCTAAGAATGCTGTAGCTGACTCAAGGAAGATTATTCAAGAAGCAGAGAAAACAGTAGATATGGCTAATACAATAATGACAGAAGCAACAGAGATAGTGACTACTGTGAAAGGTACAGTGTATGAAGTAAATAGTGCGATAATAAGGCCAGTGAGAAAGATTTCATCATTGGTTTCTGTAGCATCTGCATTTACCGAGGGTTTAACCTCTAGAAGGAAGTAAAATCGTTGCTATTGTATTCCTCTCTTTGTATGATGAATAGATGCATTTAACACCTTACCAAAAAAGACAACTGAAGATTGTTGTTGCTTTAGTTATAGGTATACCATTAACTATTTTTGCCGTATATCAGGGTATTCAGTATCTCTCAAAAGCAAGTGCTGATGTAACTCCTCAAGATGTTGTAATTACCAACCTTACTACTAACTCACTTACTGTAACATGGTTTACGCAGAGTGCTACAGATGGATACGTTATCCCACTATTAAATGGTGTAGAGCAAAGTCCTGTTAGGGATAAAAGAGGGAGTGGAAGAAGAACATCCCACTATGTTGAATTAAGAGCTCTAGAACCAAGTAGTAAGTATAGCTTTACGATAGTGTCAGGTGGTAGTAAGTATACGAATAGTAGTGGTATAAACTATGAGTTTACAACTGCACCTGTTGGTACTGAGACACCCATTCCAAACCCTATACACGGTACTGTAACAGGGATCTCTAATGATGATGTTGTTGTATATGTATTTCCTAAAAACAAAAGTACATATCCAGTATCTACTACAACTCCAAGCGGAGGTAACTGGATAGTGGATCTTTCATCTCTTAGAAAGATTTCTGACAAGAGTATAGTAAAGATTACTGATGATACAGAGTTACTGTTAATGGCTAAAAATAGTACAGGAAAAGGTGCTGTTTTAGAGGGGTCATACTCATCTCTTTTTGATAGTAATGGGAAATTAAATCAAACTCTTTCTTTAGCTATAGGAGATCTTGGAGACCTCATCTCATATTTTCCTGATGAATCGAAATTAGGGACAAAGGTAATAGATAAGCCAGAGCCTAAACCACCTGTTGTAATAAAACCTCCTACAACTCCTACTCAAGATACTGATAGAGAAGATACAGTTATAGATAGAGATTATCAAATAGTGCATGATTTAAGATGGGTAGATATGGTTACTGGACAAGCAACAAGTAATTTACAAAGTGGAGAGAGTACAGTACTGATTACAAACTTAACAGATGTCGGCTTTACTGTTGTATGGAGATCTCCTCAGAAGGTAGATGGATATATAAAGTATGGAACAAGTAAGACATCCCTTACAGAAGAGGTTTGGGATGTTAGAGATGGTCTATCTAATAGAGGCACATACTATGCTCACTCTGTAGAGAGTAAAAGAATAGATCCTGATACTACATACTACTTTACAATATACTCTGGAGAGGATATCTATAACAACTCGGGAAGTATGTACTCTGTTACAACTCTTCCTACTTTAAGTTCTCCTCCTCCCTTTGAAACTAGATCTGGTTCTCTTGAGAAAATATCTACTCCTGGTGATTGGATAGTAATTGCTCAAATTGTAGATGATGATGAGGCAGGTACCTTAGGTAGCTCTAAATTAATGTCTACAATTCCAGATGATAATGGGTATTGGATATTAACAGTAGGAGATACTAGAAGTGAGGATGGTAGTACATATTTCTCATTCTCTAATGCAGATATTCTTAAGATATATTTCTTAGGAGCAAAGGAGAAGCTATTTGAATTCCCTATGTCTCTCTCTGAGATTAACTTAGATACCTCTGCTGTAGATAGTACTGTAGTAGAAAATAGTGTTAAATTGCTTTCTGATTATGGAATAGTTAATATAAAATGAGGTTTGTTAATTGTTTATAAATACATTAGAATCATTTGCTTAATGGATATAAAAGGGACACTCTTAAAATTTAAACCCATATTCTTTTTACTACTAATGTCTTTTGTGACCTTTACTCTTGTATGGACAGTTAATCAGTTTAAAAATAGCTCTGAGTTTGTATCTACTAAAGAGAGCACTAAGGAATTAAATTCTGTAGAAATAGTATCTCCTGTTTTAAATGAAAGTGATAGTACAGTACCTGAGAAAGTACAGGAAGATAACAATCCAATAGTATTAAGCACGATAGCTTCTAGTCAATGCTCTGCATCCGTTATCAAGATAGATTCATACTCTGTTTGTACTAGAGGTGGAAGTGCAGAGATTGACTATAAAGATGGGTACAGATCGGGTACCTCTGTAAGTAAGAACTCGACTGTTGAATTAGTAGAAGTTAATATCCCTTTAGAGCTATTCTCAGGCTCTGGTGTAAAAGATTCGAATAGGAAAATTACAACAAAAACTCCAATATATAAACCTGCAGGAGAGCAGATAGATCCTAAAGTTGCAAATGTAAAACTACCTCCTGGTACTAATATAATTGAATATAAAAATCCAGTTAAAGATAGACCTTTCTCCACACCTTACACTACATCGATGGCAGAGCAGGTATCAGAAGATGGTGAGGTGATTGTTGATAAAAAGATAATAAATAACTGTGAAGAGTGTAATAACCCTTCTAATGTGAATCCAGATAACTCAAATAAAAGCTCTGAATTTGTATATGAATCTCTGTATAAAGTACCCGGAGAAAAAGCTACCGCTAACACATCTAAAGCTATTGAGTCTTGTACTGAGGATGATCAATTTGTAGATTGGCCATCTCCAGCATCTGATAGAAAAGCATGTGCAGTTTCTCCTCTTGCTGTTGCAGTAAAGCTTGTAGAGACATTCACAGAAGCAATATGGAGTGAATGTAAGGGAGTTTTAAGATATGATGAAAATGGTAACCCTATCCCTCCTAGTGATAATTGTATTCGTCCGGAAGATATTGTAATAAAGATGACATCGGCTTTCGGTTCGGACAGAGAGTGTCTTGATGGTGTGTGTACGAATGCATATATGAATACAAGGAATAAAGTGGCATTGATGCCTTCAGAGTCAGAGAAGTATTCAGATAAGGTATATTACACTACAGATTGTAAGGTAATTATCGAAGGTAAGAGATATACTGTAAAGTGTGCATGGGATATGTCTCATCTATTTAAAGAAAGAAAGTTTTCAGAATATGATGATTTACCCGAGATAGAGAAGACTCCTGCTAAAGAGGTTTACAAAGACTTTTTAACCAATGAAGCTACTAAGAGACAGTATGAGCCAGTAGTGAAAATATATTAGATTAATTTATTAACAAACAACAATGAGTATATCTCTTAAAGTATATGGCTATTTTTTATCTATAAAAGAAATAGTAAGGAGGAAATCTTTTAAAAATTCTTTGGTAATAGCCTTAACAGTAATACTGTTTTTTGGAGTATTTAATGTATATGCACAAGAAGATAAAATATCTCCTGATTATACTGGTACTAAAACCTTTCATAATGAAATGAGTGGTGTTGATCCAGAAGAGGATAATATGAATAGTAGGGAAGGATTAGAAGTTTTAAATAGTGCTTGGACTGCACTATCTTTAATAGCTCCAGAAGTCACCGAGAATGGTCCAGAGGTTATGAATAATCCAAATATTCCATATGACTTACGAAGAGGTGTATTAGGAATGGTAGAGGATGCAGGAGATCTAGTATATGCATCATACCCTACTATTAACATCCCAGAACATTTAGCTCAACAGTGGGTACCTGGGTATCAGGAGAGTGTTACAAGTTTGTATGCACAGAACTCCTCTGCTGGACATGAGTCAGGATACTCTGAATTAATGGGTAGTGGGATAGTAAAGCTTTGGAACAGGACATTAAATCTTGCATATGTAGCGTTTGTAGTAGTAATGATAGCTGCAGGCTTTATGATTATGTTTAGACATAAGCTTGGTGGTCAGACTATGGTAACCATAGGGAATGTATTACCGGGAGTTATTACAGCCCTTATACTAGCTACATTCAGTTTCGCTATAGCAGGATTAATAATAGATTTAGGTGGAGTATTAACAGGCCTTGTTGCCTTCATACTTGGAGAGGGTGCTGAAATAAAAACTATCTCGAACATAGGTGGCCTTATGTCTGCAGTATTGAGTGGAGGCCTTGGAATGAAGGCTCTAATAAGTGGTGTGGGTGGATTGTTCATTGGCGGTATTGGTGTCGCAGGTGCAGGTGGTCTCGCAGCAATTGCTACTGCTCCTTTTGGTCTTCCATTAGTATTTGGGTCCCTTGGGGCAATAGGTATTATATTTGCAATCATTATTGTCGGCGTAATCTTTGTTGGTGCTGTTAAGGTTATAATAGCGCTCTTTAAAGCATACTTTAACTTACTATTAGGAGTAATCTTAGGCCCTATACAAATCACTCTTGGAGCTATGCCTGGAAATAGCCATATGATTAAGAATTGGTTTCTAGGCATATTTAGAAATGTAATGGTATTTCCTGTTGTACTTTTCATTGTTAATATTCCAAATGCATTGATGAATTCAGGTAGTGAAGTATTACTAAAGTTCCCAGGGAAATTAGTATATGAAGATCCAAATACATATGATGCAGGAGGATTAAACGTAGCAGGGGGACTTTTCATTTTCATTCTTAAAATCTTTGTACTGTACTTTGCAGCTCAAGCACCTAAGTTCCTTGAAGCTTGGTTCCCACCAAACTCACCAAAGGCTGTTGGAGAGGGTCTTGCATCAGCACAGGCAAGTCTGTCTAAGATTCCTTTAGTTGGAGGATTTTTTAAGTAATAGATTAAATATTTATATATGGCTAAGAAACCTAAATCAGACAATTTTGATGCTTTAGGTAGTGTTTTTGACTTCCTTTTTACTGAGGCTAAAAAACCACCTGATAAAAGAAAACCGATTAAACCTACTGGAGTATCGGCAAATGATGCATTAACAGCAGCAGCATTCGCTGCATTAGAGAAGCCTGGTGCTTTTATGTCTGATAACATTGTTACAGAGTTTAATAGATCGTTAGATTACCAATTAGGAGTAATACAGTTTGGAGATGGGGAACCGGGTAAGCTAAAAATTAAAAGTAATAACTTAATTAGTTTTCTTAAAGATCCGCAGGGAACTGTAGACAAAGCATTAGCAGGGGCTAAAGGAGCAAGAAGGGCAGGTAGAGCAGCATACTTAGGTGAATTTATGAAAGATTTTGTTGCTTCTGGTTGGGCAAGAAAGTATGGAGATATTGAAGCTCAAAAAGCAGTATATGGTGTAAGTATTGCATCAAAAACAGGTAAACCTAAAGATGAAAGTTACGCAGTTGGAAGGGCTGTAGGACAGTACTTTGCAGGTACAGGGGAAGGTACAAGAGCAAGTAGTGCTGAATATGAGTTTATGCATAACAGAAGCTTCGAGCTAGTAAGAAGAAAAATGTTCTCTGATGATAAATGGAGTGCAATGTCAGAGAGTCAAAGAGAGGAGTTCTCAAAGTCTTTTTTTAAAGAGAACAGTTGGAAAAAAGTCAAAGGGCGGGAGACTCCAGATACATCTCTTCAACAGTTTTTACTCTCTAACTTCAGCAGAGATGAAGCTACGGAGATGTATAAAGCATATATTAGCTCTGTAGGGTCAGATATAAAAGGGAGAAATATTGCAGATCCAAAGAAGTATATTAGTCTGGAGAAGGATTACTTGGATAGTAACATTAAGAACTTACAACAGAGTGGTCCTCTTACTTTAGAAGACTACAATAGATTACAGGTATACAAGAAGACAAAATTTTTACTAGAAAAAAGAGCGGGTGAAAAGTCCTTACGTTCAGAATTAGAAAGGATAAAGGGAGAAATTTCGACAACAAGTGATGCTAACTATAGAGCCCAGTTAAAAAGGGAATTAAAAGACACTAAAAATGCTCTTAGGATACTAGGAAGTGGTAATATCGCAGAGAAGATTGGTCAAGCAGAGGGGTATATTAATTCTTGGAATGATGTATATGGTCGTAATGGTACTGCCCTGCTGGCAAGTGTACTCGGAGGAAGTTTCTTTGATCCAAACTCTAATATGATTCTTAGACCTACCCGCAGATTAGACTTTAAAGATAAAAAGGCAGGATATGAAGCTAATATATATATAGCAGATAAATCAAAGTATGGCTTAATAAACTTACATAATAGTATTGGTACAGGAATCTACTATATGACTCCTGCCTCTGTTTTTAAAACACTTTTTGTTAATGGTGAGGGTTTTTACTACCTTCTATACAAAAATATTGAAAAGAGGAAGGATCTTGCAGCTTTAATGGGAGGTACTTTGGGTAATAAGGAATACTCCGCAGGAGATCTTTTCTCAATGTTTGTGAATGAAGATTGGGATTCGTTCTTAACTAAATATGGTTCTAAATTTGGGAAAGATGATATCGAGAAATTTGAGGTATTTTTTAAATCAAATAAAAACCTTAGATCTCTCTCAAAGGTGTTTAGTGCTCCAAGTAGAGTTAAGCAGGCAATTCAAAATAGAATAAACTCTTGGACTGAACCGTGGAGACAGAGATTTGCAGATAAGTTTCTCATGCGTTTTGTTAAAAAGTATGGGGCAGGCCCGCTCTTAGAACAGTGGATTGCTAAGGGAGGTATAAATGTAATGTTTAGATCCTTAGCAACGGCAATAGCAGGGGCATTAGGTGTTGCTACTGGACCATTGGGATCCCTTATTGTTATGGCTATTACAGATGTGGCTACTAAGTTTGCAATGAAAGCCTTTGCTCAAATGATGATTATTGGAAAGTATATGCTTTTTGGAATAGTA
>JAVEYA010000103.1:0-7850 GCA_034003745.1 Clostridia bacterium | reverse complement strand
TTATTTAAGGAGGAAGGGTATAAATAATGAATCATTTGAAAAAAACGTTTATTTTTCTGTTAGCGCTTGTCGCAATTCTCAGTGTTTCCGGCTGTTCACAGAACGCGGGCAGCCAGGGGGCGCAACCGGGGGGCAGCACGCCGCCGCCCGAACAGACCGAACAGAAGCCGGTCACCGTCGTGGACGCGATCGATCGGGAAGTCGCCGTACCCGATAGCATTGAGAGAGTAGCCATTACCTGCCAAGGGGGCACGACGCATCAGATTTCCGTAATGGGAGCCAGCGGCAAGATCACGGCGCAGCCGGCTATGACCCAGTTCCCGATGCTTCTGAAGATGTTCCCCCATTTTAATAGCGTAATTAACGGAGGCTCTTTTGACAACGTCAATATTGAGGAGATCATCAAAGCGGACCCGGATATGGTCTTTGTCGGAGTCACTTCCGCAAAGGGCAATAAGCTGATCGAAGATACCGGCTTTGCCACTTATACGATGTATATCGGCTCAGCCGACGTGGAGACGCAAAAAAAAGAATTCGGCATGACCGGTACGCTGCTGGGAAATCCCGGACGGGCCAATGAGGTTGTGCAGTACTATACGTCCAAGCTGGCCATGGTGGAGAAGCTGGTGGCGAAGGTTCCGGAAGCCGAGAAGAAAAGCGTGTATTATGTCAATGGCGGCATTACAAAGGCCAGCAGCGGAGTTTGGGGAGACAGCCTGATTACGGGTTCGGGCGGCATTAATGTGACTAAAGAATTTGCCCAAGGCGCCAAAGGCGCCGAAATCAGTGTAGAGCAGGTCATGCAATGGAATCCCGACGTCATTGTCACCCAGAAAGCTCAGGGCAATCTGGAGGCGATCACGGGCGATACCAGAGCTAGCGACCTGAGTGCTATCAAGAACCGTCAGGTTTATCAGTTCCCCATCGGCGCCTTCTGGTGGGACCGTCCTTCTCCGGAGGCTCCTTTAGGCTTCATGTGGCTGGCTACCGTACTTTATCCGGAGTATACGAAAGAAATCGACCTGAAAAAGGAGACCAAGGACTTTTACAAGACGTTTTATAATTACGAACTGAGCGACGAGGAATATGCATCCTTCTTTTAAATCGGACATAGGGAAGCCCATAGCCACGGTTGAATCGACAGCCGACTTTGAGGAAGCCTATCTGCAAATACGCCGGATGTATGACCGCTTTGGGCTGACTGCCGGCAAACTGGAACGGATCGGCTTCCGGAACAAGTGGAATCATGTGCTGGCCGAGGGAGACCAGGCGGGCCTCGCCTTCAATTTCACGGCGGATCATGCAGTTTATGGACCCGTGGAGGATATGGAGCCGTTCATACAGCTTCAGCCCTACATCGGTCAAAGCCTGTTCCGGTTCACCGAAGCGCTTTTGCCCAGGAAAGAAATTCAAATGCGTTCTCTGTGCCTGGCTGCCTTGAATGCCCTGTCCCAGCCTTTGCTGGAGCGGAGCTGTTTGGAGAGCCGGGGGATCCCATCGCCGGATATGGAAAACTACGATTTTATCCGGCCCGAGGATGTGGTTGCCATCGTCGGCTTTGGGGGCGTTTTCGGCAAGATTTACAACCGCTGCCGCCAACTGCATATAACCGATATGAGACCGAAATACCTGCTGCAGACCCTGACCATCGACAGCGAGATACGTTACGGACCCGGAAAGATTATTTTTCACGGGGAAAAAGAGAACGAAGCAGTGCTTTCCGCGGCCGATGTGATCATCATGACCGGGTGTACCCTGATTAACGGGTCCTATCTGGATTTGATCCGCTATTCCAGGAAGGCGAGGATAATCGGCATGTTTGGCCCCAGTGCCGCGATTCTGCCCGAATACCTGCTGGGGTGCGGTATCCGCATGATTTCTTCCCAGCGCGCACTCGGCGGTCCCATGCGGGAACCGCAGTTTGAATACGCGGCGGATCTTTCGGGACTGTTCCAATCCATGCTGCAGCCGTATTTTATCTATGACCCCAACCCCCAAATTATAGATAAATAAAATTGAATAAACGAAATCAGAGAGGTGGTGCAATCATTGCCGACTATAAGTTACGAAAAAGGATCTATCTTGAAAGAAACGGTGGAAGAGGTCAGACAGGTCTTGGCTGAATCCTTAGAGGACATTACCCTGGAAAGGGTAGTCGTCGGGTTGTTTTTCATCGGAGTTAAACTTAGCAATGGACAAGGCGGAATGTGTTATACCCCGGTAAAAATGATTCCTGAAGCTGTCTGCTGCCCCAGTTCCGCCCAAGCCATGCCCCAATCGGGCAAGCTGAAAGGACGCAAGGCTGCCGAGATACTGGAAGACTTATTTTCGCCCAGACCCTTAAAGAAGGCGATCGCGATTGCGGTCTTAAACGGCTTGTCGGAAATCTGCCGGCAAAAGAAGCGGGATGACGCCTATCAATACATACTTACAGCGGATCCCATCGACTATCTTACGATCCCCCAGGATGCCTACGCCGTGGTGGTAGGCGCTCTAGTGCCCTATTTCAAGCTCTTTAAGGCAAATAAGCAGGCCTTCGGTATCCTGGAATTGGATGTCCGCACCTTAAAGGCGGACGAATTGCCCTTTTATATTGAGCCGGAGAAAGCCGATGAGGCAATTGCGAAAGCGGACTTGCTCATCATAACCGGGACGACGCTGCTCAATGATACGCTGGAGGGGTTATTGGCCAAGAGAAAGCCCGGAGCTAAAGTCATCGTAGTGGGACCCACCGTCAGCATGCTGCCGGATGCCTTCTTCAAAAGGGGCGTGGTCGGACTGGGCGGCGTCACCGTCACTTCAGCGGACGATTTATTGAATATCATTGCGGAAGCCGGGTCCGGGTATCATTTCTACGGTAAATCTGCCGAGAAATCGGCGATATTAAATCATCCCGCGGACAACCGGCTATAAAATGAAGGATAAGGAATGTTGCAGATGAGCAAAAAAAAACATCCCTGGATATCTAGAGAAGAATATTTGCGGCTGGCTCTGGAGAGGGGACGCCTGGTTCCGGAAGTTGAGCTGGTACCCGTAAGAGAGGCCTGGGGCAGGATAACAGCCCAGGAAATTACGGCGGTACATTCACTGCCGAATACCCCCAGCAGCCTGATGGACGGTATTGCCATTAAAAGCGTCAGCTTGGCCGGCGGCAAGCCCGATACCGCCGGATGGCAAGAAGGGGCGGAGTATGTCTTCAGCAATACCGGAGTGGGGATCCCGGCAGGCTATGATACGGCGGTGCCCATTGAAGAAGTGTCCTTTGATGAAAAAGGACGTCTGCATATTCTCTCGGTTCCCGTTGCCGGGCAGAATGTCCGTCCTGTAGGCGCCATGCTGAAAGAAAAAGAGGTTTTAGTACCGGCCAATTACCAATTGGGACCGGCTCAATTGGCCCTGCTTACCGCTGGAGGGGTAGAAAAAGTCCCGGTATGGCAAAAAATAAAGGTGGCTATTCTACCCACCGGCAACGAGTTGGTTCCGCCGGGAAGGGACCTCCCGCCCGGCAAGAATATTGAGTTCAACGGCATTATGATTGAAGCGCAAATAAAAGCCCGGGGCGGAGAACCCCGGTTGTATCCCATTATCCCGGACCGCGTACCCGACTTGGTCCGGGCGCTGCAGGACGCCCTGGAATGGGCCGATCTGGTTATTATAAACGGCGGCACTTCCAAAGGCACCGATGATAAAGCCATCGAAGCGCTGCAGAGTGTGGGCGAAATCCTGGCGTATGAAGTGGATTTTGGACCGGGTAAGCATACGATGCTGACCGCAACCGGCAAGAAGCTGATTATTGGGACCGTAGGTCCGACCATAGGCGCCGAATATGCGGTGGAGTGGTTCGTCTGGCCCTTAATGGATCAGTATTACGGCCGTTCCTGGCCGGTAACCAGAAAAATCTCCGTTCACTTGCTGGAAGACGTGAATGCCCCTGCCCCTTTTGATTTCTATTATCGTCTTAACATTATGAAACAAGGGGAGGGATATGTGGGCGCCTTGGCTGACGGTAGCCGTTCTTCTTTTTTGGTGAGCCGGCTGATGGCCAATGGCTGTTTGCGCGTCCCCGGCAATATTCCAGGATATAAAGCGGGTGAAGTGGTGGAGGCGGAGCTTCGCCAATAAACTCAGGACAGCAGCCTTGCGGATTCCTTGACCCCCCAGCGAATCTTATAGGTTATCAGGGAGACTTCGACCAAGGCATGCAAATGATAGCTGCCGGACGGAAACTGATTATGCCAGGTATTTAAAATTTTATCCAGTTTACTCCAGATATGCATTTCCTCCACGGACGCGGCTTCTTGCCCCTCCAGCTTATGCTGGAGGGCTTCATTTTGTTTTAAGAAGATGTCCAGCGTCTCCGCCAGCAGGTCTAAAATGGCCTGAAATTCCGGACTTATGGGCAGGTCCCCCCGCTCTTTCCGGCGCTCCCTTCTTTCCTGCGCCAGGAAAAGCACGTCCCGGGCCCGCTGCCACATACCTTTATTGTAGGTGATGTAATCATCATAGAATTTACTCAGATTCCCCGGCGTATCGCTCTCGGCCTGTTCCGGGCTGCGGGGCCCGATGTCATAAACATAGAGCTCATGGAGTTTCTGGGTTTCCCGGAAAAGCTGCTCAATCTGCGTCTGCTTTTCTTTTTGCTCTTCCGGGGAGGGGATATCGAGATATAGAAAGGCCAGAACAGCTTCATGAAAGCGGTCTTTGATCATCGTGTTTAATTCCAGGAGTTTTTTCTGCAGGGGCTGGTGATAGCGGGGGGGCGCAATGGTGTGGTTGACTATGAGCGCTACGGCTACGCCGATAAAGATGGCGATAGAGCGCATCAGGGCATGGTCGATGAACTGCTCCGCGGGAGAAGACAAGATAAAGATGGAGGCCATTACGCCCCCGGAGAGGGCGCCGCGCCACTTGAAGCGCTGACAGATGAAGATAACCAGGATAGTGGCAAGGCCCATAATAAGAACGTTATTGCCCAGGATCAGGCCCAGGGCAATGGCTAAAATAATTGCGACAACGGACACCAGAATCTGTTCCAGGGCATTCTTAAAGCTTAAGCCTAAAGAAGGCTGCATATTTAAGACCGTAGCGGCTCCGGCAAAGATCGCCGGCTGGATATTGAAGTAATTGCAAATGAACATACTCAAGGTAACGGCCAGGCCGGTTTTAAAAATACGGGCGCCGAAAAGCATAATGTCTGATATCTCCTTTCACCATGTGGTGATTAAATTCAAGGACTCCAGCGGGATTTCCAGAGGCTCCGGCGCAAGCCGCGGGTCCGTGGAATAAAGCTGCTTAGCGGCATGGGCAGCGGCCGCTTCCAACTCTCTTTTTTCCTGGGAAGTGAAATAAGACGGCTGCCTCCTGGCGCTGCAGAGCGCGGCCTCTACCGGCAGCACTTCGAAATGCAGCTTTCCGCCCTGCCGGAAACGTCTGGTTTTGACAGGAATATAAGAAACTTTCTCTAAACAAGCCTCTTGGTTCTGAGCCCCCACTTTGATATGAATATTCAAAATAGCCGCGGTAGTCCTTTCGAGACCGTTTTGATCGGAAATAAAATTACCCAGGGAGTAAATAACCGGTTTATCCTGGAATCCGACAGCGTCCTCGTAATGGTAGATGTAAGGGGGCTGTAGGACATGGGGATGGTGCCCCAGGATAATATCCACTCCCTCGTCAAAGAGTATCCGGACAATCTGCCGTTGCTCCTCATTGGGCTGAGGCTGGTATTCCAGCCCGAAATGCAGGCAGGCGATTACAATCTGAGCCCCTTCGGTCCGGGCTTTTTTAACGTCGGCAAGCATCCTTTCCGCTTGCAGATAATTGACCAAAAAGGGTTTGTCCGAAGGGACCTTCAAGCCGTTCGTACCGTATGTATAGGAAAGGACGGCTATTTTAACGCCCTTTTTTTCGATGAGCAGAATCTGTTCCTGTTCTTCTGTACTGCGGAAAGTGCCGGTATGCCGGATACCGGCGGCGTCAAGCGTATCCAGCGTCCCTATCAGGCCGGATACACCCTTGTCCAGACAATGATTATTGGCTGTGGTGAGGATGTCAAATCCGGCCTCCTGGAGATTCCCGGCCAGGACTTCGGGGGTATTGAACCGGGGATAACCGCTGTAACCGGCCTTTTCTCCGGCAAAAGTAGTCTCCAGATTGCCTATGGTCAGGTCCGCAGCAGAAAGCAGGGGCTGCACATAGGTGAAGAAGGAAGAAAAATCGTAAGCGCCGGTGGAGGCCTGAAAACCGGACTGCAGCTGCGTATTGTGCATCATGATATCGCCCACCGCAGAGATGATTAGAATTTCCTCTTTCGGTGCAGCGTCCTGCCCGGCTGAGCCGGTTATCTCCGCGCCACCGGACAAGGCCGCTTCGGCAGCGTCGCCGGTCTCTCGGGCATGGGCGAAAAAGGAGCTTCCCGGCCCCGGCGTAGTATGGCCGCAGGCGCTCAGAGTCAAGAGTGTCAGGAGAAGTATACCAAAGTATATTTTTCTCATAAATCCACTCCCTGCCGTATTATTCAGTTTATTATAGCAGTTTATTGCCTTGTCGCCAAACACCTTCCTCCGGCATATGGTAAATGAGGAAAGGAGTGATTTTGGTGAGAAAAATAGTATCGGTTGATGACGCCTGTGACCTGAATGAACTAAGAGAAGCGCTCCGCCTGACCGGTAGTGAGATCATTAAAGAATTGCCGCTCATCAACGGATTTTTAATTGACTTTCCGGAAGAGGAAGCCACCGTCGCGTTTCGGGGATTATCGGCTAAAATTATCCTGGAAGAAGACCTGAAGTTTACGGTAGAGGAGAAGCGTAAAAACTCCTTTTTTTCTCTGTTTTCCTTTTTTTTTAAACCTAAACCAAAGCCGCAGCCTCCTCCTAAGCCTACACCGCCGAAGACTCCGCCGGGCCCTAAAAAAATAGAAGGAGCTGCGCGGGTAGATTGGGGCATGAAAAGAATCGGCGCTATAGAGACCTGGCCGAAATTAAAGGCAGAACAGAGGATCCGGGTAGGGATTATTGATACGGGTATCAATTATAATCATCCGGATTTAAAGAATAATGTCAAAGAGGGCATCTGTACGCTGGACGGCGGGTCAAGTTACCTGGACGACGCCGGGCACGGCACGCATGTCGCCGGGATTATCGGCGCCTGCAATCCCCAGGGCATGGTCGGAGTCAACCCCTATGTGGATTTCTATATTGTGAAAGCTTTCAATAAAAGCGGCGGAGGGAGCCTTGCCGATATTATCGAAGGGTTTGATTGGCTGATTCAAAAAAATGTCAGTATTATTAACATGAGTTTCTCTACCAAAGAGAGCAATCAAAGCTTTGTGCGCGCCATCCAGGCCCTCTACGCCAGGGGTATTGTACTGATAGCCGCAGCCGGAAACGACGGCGGCCCGGTCAATTATCCGGCCAGATTCAGCCAGGTGATAGCCGTCTCGGCTATCGACAAACAGGGGAAGCTGGGCTATTTTTCTTCACGCGGGCCGGAGATAGATTTCTGCGCGCCCGGTGTTGATATTGAATCCGCCTGGCTTAACGCAGGCTATGAAGTAAAAAGCGGAACGTCCTTCGCTGCCCCGCACATTGCCGGCGCAGCGGCGGCTCTCATGAATTATTCAGGTCCGCTTACCTTGGCGCAGGTTATCGCCATTTTACAAGAAAAAGCCGTTTTCTTGCAGAACCTGTCCGCCGGGGAACAAGGATACGGCTTGATTGAGCTGCCCAAAATCAGTGTTTGATTTGAGCAGGAATTTATGTAGCAATTGCGCGTTTCTTTCCTATAATGGTCTAGGAACTTTTTAGGAGGGGAGCAGCTATGTCGCTTGTACGCATTACTGTTTCAAA
>JAVEYA010000102.1:0-7953 GCA_034003745.1 Clostridia bacterium | reverse complement strand
ATGCAGCACTGGAATCAACGCGCCTTTTTCGTGCTTGTGCGCTTCAATGATACTATCAATAAGTTCGAACTGGGGTGCGGCTGGGACTCCGTTTTTGCATGCACAACTCATCTTCCTTTCTACCTCCCTTTTATTTTTTATAAAATAGACCTTTATTTAAAGCAAAATTTATTTTCATAATATACTTGGTACAAAAATATTAAATTATTGAACATTGTTAACTTATATCGATTACAGATATTAGCCAAAACGATAAATTAATAATAATAATTAATCTTACTATTTTTAATGATACTATTTAATAAATCGGGTAACAATGATCTGGACTCTTCATATTAAGACTTTTCGCATTATACTTCTTTGTTTTAAGGCATTTGGCGAAATTATCAGGATATTTTGCAAATTTTCTCGACGATTCTCGTTATTGCATTATAAAACACTGCGCCCATCGGGCCCTTGTGAATGCGCTATTTTTCACCATCTTTGACAACCTTGTGATAATATTCACAGTCAATGCGAATATTATACACCATTTTGGCTTTACATACTAGTATCTACTTCTGCTTAATTTAAAAAGATTTCATTCCAAATTTTGGGCGTTAAACAGGTTAAAAATTCTGTCCAGATCATCGTCGCTGTAATACTCGATTTCGATGCGCCCTTTGCCTTCCGTATAATTGATTCGCACCTTCGTTTGACACATACTGCGCAGCCTTTCCTCGAGCTCGGCAATATCCGGCGGCAGTTTGGGAGCTTTGTCGGCTTTCTGCTTCCTGGAGCTGTGACCGGCTCTACGCCCTTCGACGGCTTCCTGTACATACTTTTCCGCCTGCCGGACAGACAGAGCCTCTTCCAGCATGTGCCGGGCAACCGTGATTTGCTCTTCTTTTTCCGCGAGACTCAGCAAAGGCCGCACATGCCCTACCGTCAGTTCTCCCCGGGCAAGAAGCGCCAGCACTTCCGGCGGCAAATTCAACAGCCGGAGCATATTGGCGATCAATGGACGGCTTTTTCCTACCCTGGACGCCACCTGTTCCTGGGTTAATTTAAATTCTTCCAGCAATCTTTTATAGGCTGCGGCTTCTTCCACCGGATTCAGATCGTGTCTTTGGATGTTTTCGATCAGCGCGATTTCAATCATCTGCTGGTCGGTCAGCTCTTTGACCACAGCGGGTATTTTCTTCAACTGCAGCTTCTGGCTGGCCCGCAGGCGCCTTTCGCCCACGACCAGTTCGTAGAGGCCTCCCGGCAAAGCTCTCACCACAATAGGCTGCACCACCCCGTGCTCCCGGATAGAGTTAGTCACTTCCTCCAGCTTTTCTTCATTAAAATGCTGGCGAGGCTGATAGGCGTTTGGCTTTATTTTTTTTATCTCTATCTCTGTGGCGGGTTCCTCAGCCGACAACAACTCAGCGTTTGCGGGAATCAGCGCCGACAGTCCTTTGCCCAGACGGCTCTTAGTCACGCTGGATAACCTCCTTTGCCAGTTCGTTATAGTTTTCCGCTCCCTTGGATTTGGCGTCGTACAGGATAATAGGCTTGCCATAACTGGGCGCTTCGCTCAGACGTATGTTTCGCTGAATAATGGTTTCAAAAACCAATTCTTTAAAATAAGCCCGGACCTCTTCCACCACTTGGGTTGATAAATTTGTGCGCACATCGAACATCGTCAGCGCCACGCCCAGAATATCCAGGGAAGGATTCAAATGCTTTTTGACCAATGAAATCGTACTCATTAACTGGCTTAACCCCTCCAGGGCATAGTATTCGCACTGGATGGGAATCAGGAGACAGTCCGCCGCCGTCATCGCATTTAAGGTCAGAAGCCCCAAAGAGGGGGGGCAGTCTATGATTATGTAGTCATATTTTCCTTTGATAGGCAGGAGCGCTTTTTTTAGTTTCATTTCCCGGGAAAGCATCGAGACCAGTTCCACCTCCGCACCGGCCAGCTGGATGGTGGCGGGGACGGCAAAAAGGGTGTCCAGGGCCGTCTTCTGCACAATGCCGTTTAAAGGGATCTCATTAATCAAAGCGTCATAGACGCAGTGTTTTATCTCCGCCTTGTTGATGCCCACGCCGCTGGTCGCGTTCCCCTGCGGGTCCAGATCGATCAGCAGTACTTTCTTCCCCAGGGCGGCCAGACCGGCGCTCAGGTTAACCGCCGTGGTAGTCTTGGCGACGCCGCCTTTCTGATTGGCTACGGTGATTATTTTTCCCAAACATTCCCACTCCTTTGTATGCTTCCTTTCAGCTTCCGGCCTTACTAAAGTTCCACATGGGAATCGGATCTTCCTTCATGTTTCGAAAATTGTTCCACGTGGAACATATAATAATTGAGGCTGTCGCAAAATAGCGGATGTGCCCTTCTGAGACCATGTAATGGTTGAAGAATCTTAGAAACCGAGACAATCTTTCCCGATTTCGACTAAGATCCTTCGCTTTGCTCAGGATGACAGGCTATTTTGCGACAGCCCCATTGTTTCACGTGAAACAATTGTTTATTGTTTTCCGGTATGCTGCTTATAGATCTTGATCTCCACCTGGATATAGTCTTCGCAGTCTTTTTCTTCCATCTTCACATCCAGGCCCGCTGTTTCTATGGCGCCCACGGTGGACTTCAAGGCGTTCAAGTATATCCGCATATCCTTAAACACCCGCACAATGCGTTTCTTGGGGCCGCTCTTCTCTTCTATTTTCAGATGATTAAGGGTTTCTTCCACCAGCATATCGGTTTCCCGCACATTCAACTCATTGTCGTAGATTTCCTTGAGAATTCTCAGCTGCTGCCCGGCGTCGGGGAGTTTTAAGAGGGCGCGGGCATGTCTTTCCGTGACGATATCGATAACGATATTCTGCCGGACTTCCTCGGGTAATTTCAGAAGGCGCAGCTTGTTGGCAATGGTGGACTGCCGTTTGCCCATGCGCCGGGCGATCTCCTCTTGTTTCAGGGAAAATTCGTCAATGAGCTTTTTATACCCTTCCGCCTCTTCAAAATAGTTTAAATCTTCCCGCTGAAGATTTTCAATCAAAGCCACTTCCGCCATTTCCTTATCGGAATACTCTTTGATAATGGCAGGAACAAAGGTCATGCCGATATTCTGGGCGGCACGCAGGCGTCTTTCTCCGGCGATCAGCTCAAAAGAGCCCTGCTTCTCCCGCAGAATCAGCGGCTGGATAATCCCGTATTCCTGAATGGATTTGGCCAATTCCTCCAGCTGGACAGGATCGAAATTCTTCCTGGGCTGGAAAGGATTCGTCTTAATCAGGGATATCTCGATCTCATTTATTTGATTTTTCTTGTCGTCTTTTTCCAGACCTAATATTTTGGAGAGCGGTCCGCGCGCCATAAAACCAACCCCTATCATTGGAAAACTATATAATACTATTCTTTTTGCTATCTCAAAATCCTGCTTGGAAAACCAGGTTTATTTCTCAAGCCCGGATCAGAGCGGCTTCTTTTCAGGTGTTCCGGGTTTGCGTGGATAGGCGGTGGAGGTGGGACCCGTTTTTCGGATGATGAGAATGTACCGCTCTCCGCTATCCTGAGGGAGCGCCGTTTTTTCGACGCGAACAATTTGTCCCTGGAGAAGACGCAGGGCTTCTTGGGCTTCTTCGACTTCCTGCGGCGCTTCCGGTCCTTTATAGGCGAAAAACCATCCCCCTGTCCGGACCAAGGGCAGGCACAATTCCAGAAGAACCGGCAGCCTGGCCACGGCACGGGAGACAGCCGCGTCATATTGCCCGCGTAAGCCCTTATCCCGGCCGGCTTCTTCCGCCCGCATATGCAAAGCAGTGATTTTATCCAGCTTTAAGACCCGGATAATATGCTCTAAGAAATGAACTCTCTTCTGAAGAGAGTCCAGAAGCTGGACTTGCAGCAAAGGGTTGGCGATCTTTAACGGTATCCCCGGGAAGCCCGCGCCGGTCCCAACGTCAATAATTCTGTCCTGGCCGCTCCATTCCGGCAGCTTCATCACCAATAAAGAATCATAAAAATGCTTAATCAGAACCTCTTTCTCCCCGGTGATCGCGGTCAAATTGACCCGGCTGTTCCAGTCCAGCAGCTCCTGATAATATTGGGCAAATTGCTCCAGCTGCCCTTCATTCAGAGCAATGTCCAGTTCGCTGATTAATTCCCGGAATGCATCTTTATTCATGGCCGGCTCCTTGTCTGCGTCTTTGCTCCAGATAGACCAAGAGCACCGAAATATCGGCAGGCGAAACCCCGGAAATACGGGAAGCCTGTCCGACAGAAGCCGGACGCAGTTTATTCAGTTTCTGGCGGGCTTCGGAAGAGAGCCCGTTGATTCCCGCATAATCTATTTCCTGCGGCAAGGGTTTGTTTTCCATCCGTTCAAAACGCTCCACCTGGGCAAGCTGTTTTTCGATATAACCGGCGTATTTCAGCTGAATATCGATCTGTTCACACACGGCCTCCGGCAGCTCCCGTCCCAATCCTGCCCGGACAAGGTCGGCATAATTGATTTCTGCGCGGCGGAGCAGATCGGCCAAGCTTTGGCTTTGCCTCAAGGGCGAACTGTTCCTTTCTTCAAGCATAGCTAGAACCCGGCTGTCCGCAGGAGATGCGGAGGTATTCTGCAGCCTGAGCAGTTCGTCGCTGAGGAGTTCTTTCTTCCGAGAAAAGGCGGCGTATCTCTCCGCAGTAACCAGCCCGATTTGATACCCTTTCTCCGTCAGACGCAGATCGGCATTGTCCTGGCGGAGTAACAGGCGGTATTCAGCGCGGGAGGTCATCATGCGGTAGGGTTCATTGGTCCCCTTGGTGACCAGATCGTCAATCAATACGCCGATATAAGCTTCGGAACGTTTGAGGACAAAGGGCTCCCGGCCTTGAAGTTTTAAGGCGGCGTTGATGCCGGCCATCAAGCCCTGGGCGGCAGCTTCCTCATATCCGGAAGTTCCGTTAAGCTGACCCGCGCAGAAAAGTCCGCGGATCTCTTTGCTCTCCAAAGACAACGTCAGCTGGGTAGGTACGACATAATCATATTCGATGGCATAACCCGTCCGCATGACCTCCACTTTCTCCATGCCTTTGATGGTGCGTAAAAACTGCAGCTGCACTTCTTCGGGCAAGCTCGAAGACATTCCCTGAACATAGATTTCATAGGTATCCAGTCCTTCCGGTTCTAAGAAAAGCTGATGCCGTTCCTTATCGGCAAAGCGCATCACTTTATCCTCGATGGACGGACAGTAGCGGGGCCCGGTCCCTTCGATTTTTCCGGAATATAAAGGGGAGAAATGGATATTGTCCCGGATGCTCTGGTGCGTCTCTAGATTGGTATAAGCCAGATAACAGGGAATATTCAAATCGCTCCCTGTTTCCGTCAGGAAAGAAAAATATTTTCTGTCCGTATCACCGGGTTGTTCGGACATTTGCGAGAAATCGATCGTCCGACCGTCCACCCGGGCCGGTGTGCCGGTTTTAAATCTACCCAGCTGAATACCGGCTTCTTGGAGACTGACGGAGAGATGAAGCGGCGCTCTTTGGCCATTGGGGCCCCCGGGGTAATGGACGTCTCCGATAATGATGCGCCCTTTCAGATAGGTGCCGGTACAAAGAATCAGCGCCCTGCAGTTATAGAGCGCGCCGTTTTCCGTCTCCACGCCGGCAATTTCTCCCTGCTCGTCCAAAATAATTCTCTCAATCAGGGCCTGTTTGAGGGCTAA
Organism: Clostridia bacterium; assembly: GCA_034003745.1. Classification (GTDB taxonomy): domain Bacteria; phylum Bacillota; class Peptococcia; order DRI-13; family PHAD01; genus JAVEYA01. The sequence goes on along the minus strand of JAVEYA010000102.1, from coordinate 2,265 downwards.
ATTTTCCTGGTCCTGCAAAATCCTGGTCATCCGGTTTTGATAACGATATTTATCAGCCTGCGCCCGGAGGGCGTGGACAGCCGGGCCCTTGCCGGTATTGAGCATTCTCAGTTGAATATAGGTCTCATCGATATTGCGGCCCATTTCCCCGCCCAGAGCGTCGATTTCACGCACCAAATGCCCTTTAGCCGGACCGCCGATGGAGGGGTTGCACGGCATCAGGGCGATATTCTCCATATTCAAGGTAAATAATAAGGTCCTCGCGCCCAGCCTGGCTGCGGCCAGCGCCGCTTCACAGCCGGCATGCCCCGCTCCGACCACGATGCAATCATAGGTTCCCGCATGGTAGGACATTGGCGACCCTCCCTATTTGCCCAGACAAAATTTAGAAAAGATTTCGTCGATGATATTTTCTTCCACGGTCTCGCCGGTAATTTCCCCCAAAGACAACCAGACCTGCCGCAAGTCTATGGAGATGAAGTCCGCCGGCATATCGCCGGCCGCGCTGGCGAATGCTGCCCGAACCGCTTGCAGGGCTTTGGTCAACGCATCTTTCTGGCGGACATTGCTGATGAGCGGCTGCTCACTCATACGGCCGGACGGCAGGAGGTAACGTTCCCGGATGCTCTGTTTCAACAAATCCAGTCCGGACCCGTCCCGGGCCGAAACAAAGACCAGAGGGTATTCCCTTAAGCGCTCCCTGATTTCCGCTTCTTCCGCCGCTTCCTGCAATAAATCATGCTTGTTGACGAGAATCAAAAGCTTATCCTGCGGCATTTCCCGCAGCAGCTGCAGTTCTTCCGGCGTAATCTCTTCCGTCAAATCCAGCACATATAAGATCAAATCGGCGGCAATCAAGGCTTCCCGGGTCTTTTCCACCCCCAGCCGTTCCACCAGATCACCCGTTTCCCTGATACCGGCCGTATCGGTCAGGATCACGGGGATTCCTCCGAGGTTATAATATTCCTCAATCACATCCCGCGTCGTCCCGGGAACATCGGTGACAATGGCGCGCTTTTCCTGCAAAAGTGCGTTTAAAAGACTGGATTTGCCCACATTCGGCCGGCCGGCCAGAACGGTCTTTAATCCTTCCCGCAGAATCTTCCCGCTTTGGAAGGTTTCCAGCAACCTCTCCATGTCCGCTGCAACCGATGTCAGTTTCTTTTGCAGTTCCGCGCGGCTCATCTTCTCAATATCTTCTTCCGGAAAATCGATTTCCGCTTCCAAGTAGGCGATTATTTCTAAAATCTTGGCCCTGAGATCGGAGACTTCCTCCCGGAGTGCGCCGGAAAGCTGGCCGGAGGCGGCAGCGGCCGCTTTCTCCGTCTTGGCGGAAATAAGGTCCATCACGGCCTCAGCCTGAGAAAGATCCATGCGGCCGTGCAAAAAGGCGCGTTTGCTGAATTCCCCCGGTTCCGCCAGTCTGGCGCCCGCGCTTAAAACCAATTCCAGCACCTTGGTTAAAACCACCGTGCCGCCGTGACACTGCAGCTCAATGATATTCTCTCCAGTAAAGCTCTGCGGGCCCTGCATCGAGAGGGCCAGACACTCATCCACAAACCATCCTTGGGCATCGACAATACGGCCGTACGTAACGGTGTGCGACGGCCTGTCCTGCAGCCGGATCCCGCGCTTAGACCTAAAGACCCTATCCGCAATCACAGCGGCGTCTTCTCCGGAGACGCGGATAACGCCTATGCCGGCAGCGCCTGCGGCGGTGGTGACGGCAGCAATGGTATCTTCCTTCAAAAAATCTTCACCTCATCTTGTTATTCTGAACCCTTCGCATGCTCAGGGCAAGCTCTGTGAAGAATCTTCCTTCGCGAAGATTCTTTCCGCCTGCTGCAGACAGATTCTTCGACAGCGGACTGTCTCAGAATGACGCCTTATAATGGTAAAGCCGAAAAAATAAAGCCTGGAAGAACCAGGCTTATAAGCAGCGCTATCGTTTCAGCATAATAACTACTTTACGGAAAGGTTCTTCCCCTTCACTCATGGTTGTCACATAGCGGTCGTTTTGCAAAGCGGTATGAATAATCCTGCGTTCCTGCGGATTCATAGGCTCCAAAAATACTTTCTGGCCCGTTCTTCTGACTTTTTCGGATAAGCGCCTGGCCAGCTTCTCCAGCGTCGCTTCTCTTCTTTCCCGGTATCCTTCCGTATCAAGAATAATCCTTCTCCTTTCCTGGCCTCTCCGGTTGGCAACCAAATTGGTCAGGTACTGTAAGGCGTCCAGGGTTTCGCCGCGGCGTCCGATAATGACCC
>JAVEYA010000101.1:0-7954 GCA_034003745.1 Clostridia bacterium | reverse complement strand
CCCGATTGCCCCTGGGAAGACTATCAAGATTATCGACTCCGCAGGCCGCCCGATTCTGCAGCTGGAAGGATGGACCTCGAATCAGTATAAAATTTCCTCTTCGGGCAATAAGATTACCCTGGAACTGGACGGCCCCACCGATCGTAATTATCAGGGGTCGAACAGCCGGCTGGGTTTGCAGAATATTAAGATATACGGGCAGGGGCAAAAAGCTTTTGTGGAATTAACGTTTGTTTTTGCGCCGATTCAGTCCGTCAGTTACGATGAAGCCAAGAAAACAGCCCGGATACAAATCAACGCGGCCCAGGCAAAGGGCCTGGCCGGGAAAATCATCGTCATTGACCCGGGACATGCCAGCGTTCAGCCCGGAGGCTGGCTGGACCCCGGCACAGTGGGCAAAAACGGTCTTAAAGAAAAGGACGTCAATATAGACCTTGCTTATAAAGTGATGAGCATGCTGCAGCAAAACGGGGCCCGGGTAATCATGACCCATAGCGGGCAGACGACGCTGTCTTTGGCGGGCCGGGCCGCTATCGCCAATTCGGCCGGCGCCGACATCTTTGTCAGCATCCATGTCAATTCCAACCCCAATCCTGCTTTATCCGGCCATACGACCTATTATTATGCCCCCTATAGCAATCCCGTTCTTTACGCACAGACTTTAAGCCGGCAAAAACTGGCTACCGTAGTGCAGCAGGAACTGGTCAAGGCAGCCGGGAGAGCCAATCAAGGCGTATTGACGGCAAATTTTGCCGTATTGCGTGAGACGCTGGTTCCGTCCATTTTGGTAGAGACGGCCTTTATGTCCAATGCAACCGAGATGAATCTTTTGACTACCGACGCCTTCCGGCAAAAGCTGGCCCTGGGGATCTATAACGGAATCGAAGCCTATTTCAGATAAACTTCAAAAGATTGCTTAAAGCCGGGAATTCACCATTCCCGGCTGTTTCACGTATAATTATGTATAGTATAGTTAGTTATATTTGTACGTGTTATACTATATTAGATATGCATTTTTACAATAAATTTTTACAGCAGTGGGGGATAGCTTAAATCATGTTAACGTTAATTGGCGGATATCTTTTTATTTTCTTTGCACGGGTTATCGACGTCTCGCTGACGACGCTGCGGATGCTGATGCTGGTCAAAGGCCATCGCTTTTATGCCGCCGGTATCGGGTTCTTTGAGGTGTTGATTTATCTGGCGTCCTTAAGGATAATTTTTGCCAATTTGGATACGCCGTTGAATCTGGTGTTCTATGCAGCGGGTTTTGCTACCGGTAATATTGTCGGCAGCTTTATCGAAGAAAAACTGGCGGTGGGCGTGTATACGGTACAGGTAATCACGCTGCGTTCTCCGCTGGAACTGACCGAGCAGCTGCGTGCCTGCGGTTATGGTGTTACGGCCATAGAAGGCCGGGGCCGGGAAGGCGCCCGCTATATTCTGCAAATTATTGTGCAGAGAAAATGTATTCCCCAACTGCGCCGGGAAATTGACGAGTGGGATAAGGAGGCTTTTTGGACTGTGTTCGAAGCCAGATCGACCCGGGGCGGCATATTTTTGAAAAAAGGCCAATACAATAATAATCAAACCAAGATAGATGGGAACGATAAGCATGAGTAACCATCAAGCGGCGCCTATCGGCGTTTTTGATTCCGGGGTCGGGGGATTAAGCGTAGTTCGGGAGATGTTTTTACAGCTGCCCCGGGAGTCTTTTGTTTATTTTGCCGATACGGCCCATGTGCCTTATGGCGGCCGGAGCCCTGAAGAAATCAAGGGCTTCTCCTTTGGGATTACCCGTTTCCTTCTTCAACAGGGCTGCAAAATGATTATCATTGCCTGCAATACGACAAATTCAGTGGCCTATCAAGACCTGATCGAAGCCTTCGACATCCCTTTTATCGGCGTCATCGAACCGGGGGTAGATAAAGCGCTGCAAACGACGAAGAATGGGCGTGTGGGCTTGATTGCCACGGAGGCCACCGTCAACAGCGGTTTTTATCAGCAGATGTTAAAAAGCAAAAATCCCGCGGTTAAAGTCATGGCGAAGGCCTGTCCGCTGTTTGTACCGTGCGTGGAAAAAGGCGAAACTGAGGGAGAGGCCATCCGGCAGGCTGCCAAGCAATATTTGGCGCCCATATTGGCGGAAGATGCGGATACCCTGGTACTGGGCTGCACCCATTATCCTTTTCTGCTGCCCCTTTTGCAGCGCTTGACCGGCCGCGTGGTTACCTTTGTGGACCCGGCCAAAGAAACAGTAAAAAGGGCCCGGGAACGTCTGGAGGCAGACGGTCTTTTAAATGACAGCGCTCAAGTGCAGCACCGCTTTTTTGTCAGCGGCGATCCGGTGTCTTTTGCCCGGATAGGCGGTCTTTTTTTGGAGAGAGAAATTGAGCAGGTGGAGAAGATTTCCTTGGAATAAATGATTTATTATAAAGGAAGTGACGGAAGATGAAACTGCGGGTTTTAGGGGCGCATGCTCCTTATGCGCCTCATGGCGGCGCTTGCAACGGCTATTTGCTGGAAACCGGCGGGATGCGGATTATGCTTGACTGCGGCAACGGCTCTTTTGCTCAACTGCAGCAGTATTGCGATTTTCGCCTGCTGGACGCCCTCATTATTACGCATTATCATCCCGACCATTTTCACGACTACCATTGTATCCGGCATGCTATTGCCGGCAGCATCCGGGATAAGAGCCGTTTTAAACCGCTGGCAGTCATCGCCCCCGCGGAAGGCGCCCCCTATACGGAAATGTGCGAATGGGACGGCGTTTTTGCCATGTGGCCTCTGGCGGAATATTTGCAGCAGCCCAGGCCCTTGGGAGAAGTAGGACTTTTTTTCCTGGAGAATATTCATACTGTTAAAAGCTATGGCTGCTCCTTCACGCAGGAGAATACAAAAATCGTCTATACCAGTGATACTTCCTGGCATGCGGGTCTGGTCGACTTCGCCTATGAAGCGGACCTGTTGGTCTGTGAAGCGAGCGTACTTAATAAGGACAAGCAGCAAGCTGTAGAAAAAGGACATCTGACGGCCGGAGAAGCGGGGTATCTCGCTTCTTCCGCCCGGGTCAAACAGCTGGTGTTAACCCATCTGTGGCCCCAGACCGATCCCCGGCTTTTGCTGAAAGAAGCCCGGGAAAACTTTGACGGTGAAATCACCTTGGCTGGAAGCGGATTGAGTTTCCTGGTCTAGCCGGGGTATCCTATAAAGAGGTGAGAGCAAATGGAACGAATTGACGGCAGGATTGCGGACGAGTTGCGGCCTGTCCGCATAGTACCCTCCTTTACCAAGTATGCGGAAGGCTCCGTCCTGATTGCCATGGGTGAGACCCAGGTTCTCTGCAACGCCACGGTGGAGGAAAAAGTCCCGCCTTTTTTAAAAGGGATGAATAAAGGCTGGGTGACCGCGGAATATTCCATGCTGCCCCGGGCTACGCTGGTGCGCAATCAAAGAGAAGCGGGCAAAGGGAAGGTGAGCGGGCGGACCAATGAGATTCAGCGTTTGATTGGGCGCTCCCTGCGGGCAGTAGTTGACTTGGAGGCTTTGGGGGAACGCACCATAATTTTGGACTGCGATGTGCTTCAGGCCGACGGCGGTACGCGCACCGCCTCCATAACCGGCGCTTTTGTCGCCCTGGCTTTTGCTCTGGAGCGGCTGGTCCGGGAGGGAACTTTGAAAAAGCTGCCCTTAAAAGACTGGCTGGCGGCGGTGAGCGTAGGGAAAGTTGCCGATGCGTTGCTGCTGGATTTAAATTTTAATGAAGATGCCCGGGCGATTGTGGACATGAATCTGGTTATGACCGGACGGGGGGAATTTGTGGAAATTCAGGGTACCGCCGAGGGCGCGCCCTTTGGTGAAAATGAACTGCACGACCTCCTGGACTTGGGCCGCCAGGGCATCACCGAGCTGATCACCATACAGAAAGCGGTTTTGGGGGCGGGCTATGCATTCTGATGTTTCTAAAGCCCGCCTGTTGATGGCAACGCGTAATCAGGGAAAGATTGTGGAACTTAAACACGCTTTGGCTAAACTGCATGTGGAAGTCTGCTCTTTGGCAGATGTGCCCGGTATTCCGTCCTTTGCGGAAACCGGAACAACCTTTCAGGAAAATGCTGCCGGCAAAGCGCTTGCGGCTGCGCAAGCCGGCGGGCTCATCTGCCTGGCCGATGATTCGGGGCTGGAAGTCGACGCTTTGTCCGGCCGGCCCGGTGTATATTCGGCGCGTTTTGCCGGTGAAGAGGCTACCGACGCGCAGAATAACGCCAAATTGCTGAAATTGCTGCAGGGAATTCCGCCCGAACAAAGAACGGCGCGTTTCGTTTGCTGTCTGGCGGCGGCCTGGCCTGACGGCAGGGTGCAGACAGTTGTGGGGCAGTGTGCGGGAACTATTTTGGAAGAAGAAAGAGGCAACGGCGGATTTGGCTATGATCCGTTATTTTATCTGCCGGAATTACAGAAGACTTTTGCGGAATTGACCGTGGAAGAAAAGGAACAAATCAGCCACCGCGGTCAAGCGCTGCGCTCTTTCGCGGCAATTTTGGCAGAAATTCTTTAGGCCCAATGCATTGACAGGGCGATGTTTTTTTGTTACTATAATCGTTGCTGTTGTGCCCATAGCTCAGCTGGATAGAGCAACGGCCTTCTAAGCCGTGTGTCCGGGGTTCGAATCCCTGTGGGCACGCCATACGGTGGCTGTGGCGAAGTGGTTAACGCACCGGATTGTGGCTCCGGCACTCGGGGGTTCAAGTCCCCTCAGTCACCCCATAATTTTTGAGCCATTAGCTCAGTTGGTAGAGCACCTGACTTTTAATCAGGGTGTCCCGCGTTCGAGTCGCGGATGGCTCACCAATTCATCCACAGTAAATTTTTAGGCGGGTGTGGCGGAATTGGCAGACGCGCTGGATTTAGGTTCCAGTGGGCAACCGTGGGGGTTCAAATCCCTTCACCCGCACCAAAAATTTCAAGTATTCTTAACATGCGGAAGTGGCTCAGTGGTAGAGCATCGCCTTGCCAAGGCGAGGGTCGCGGGTTCGAATCCCGTCTTCCGCTCCACTCCAGGTTTTTGGGCTGGATTAGTGCATAAACGCTCGGCACTAGTCCTTTTGGTATTTTAAACGATCCTATATCCGTGAACATTTCTGTCCCCGGATATTACGCTTCGGCAGGTGTGCCCCCTGATCATTATGGATATAATTTAAGTAAACATAAATATTTTAGGAGGAGAATGGATGAAAGTATCGGCGGAAAAGATTGACAAAACCAAAGCTCAGGTGACGGTGGAGATTCCGGAGGATGAATTTGAGCCTTCTTTACAGAAAGCCTATAAAATAGTTATCAAGAAAGTCAACATCCCGGGTTTTCGCAAAGGCAAAGCGCCGCGCCATATTCTGGAGAGAATGTACGGCAAGGAAATATTGCTGGAAGACGCCTTGCAGGACGCTGTGCCCCAAGCCTATCTCAAAGCGTTGGACGAAATTAAAGATGAATACATAGCTGTGTCTGAGCCGCAATATGATGTAGTGCAGATGGAAATAGGCCAGCCGGTTATTTTTAAGGCCATCTTTGATATGAAACCGGAAGTCCGGCTGGGAGCCTATAAAGGCGTTGAATTGACCAAACGCGTGACGGAAGTTACCGCCCAATCCGTGGATGAAGAGCTTTCCAAAATGCAGCAAAGATACGGAAAGCTCATTGTCGTGGAAGAAACGGCTCAAGCTGGCGACGTATTAACCATAGATTTTGTGGGTAAAGTAGATGGGCAGCCTTTTTCCGGCGGAACCTCCGAGAATTATCCGCTGGAGCTGGGTTCCAACACCTTTATTCCCGGCTTTGAGGACCAATTGATCGGAGCAGCCGTGAATGAGGTCAAAGATGTGGAAGTATCCTTTCCGGAAGAGTACCACGCTGAAGAATTAAAGGGTAAGCCTGCCGTATTTACGGTTACGGTGAAAGAAATCAAGCGCAAAGAAATTCCGGCGCTGGACGATGAATTTGCCAAAGATGTTTCCGAATATGCCACATTGCAGGAATTAAGGCAAGACATAGAGAATAAATTAAAAGAAGCGTCGCGCGAAAGAGATGAGCGGGACCTCAAGGAAGAAGCCGTCACCAAAGTTGCCGAAGCAGCTGAAATAGAAATCCCCCAATCGATGATCGATTCCCGTGTAAACCAGATGATTGAGGAATTTGCTTTCCGCCTGCAGCAGCAGGGGATTTCTTTGGATTATTATTTGGAGGCCAGCGGCAATAACATCATGACCTTGATGGACACCTATAAACCCCAGGCCGAAAAGGCCGTCCGCGCCGATTTAACGATTGAAGCCATTGTGAAGGCTGAGGATATTACAATCACAGCGGAAGACCTGGACTCCGAAATCCAAAAAATTGCCGAACAGTACCAACAAGAGCCTGCCGCCATTCGCGGAATGCTGGAAAAGCAAGGACAGCTTTCTACACTGGAATCCAGTATCAAGGCGGATAAAGCGGTAGACCTTATTATCAAAGAAGCAAAAATGGTGGAAGCTTAATATAATACATCACCATAGTCGAGGATTTAGTTAAGAGGAGGGATCGATTACAAATGAGTGAACGCAGGATTGAAATACCGTCTTATTCTACGTTGGTTCCGATGGTTGTGGAGCAGACAAATCGCGGTGAACGCGCTTATGATATCTATTCCAGGCTTTTAAAGGACCGGATTATTTTCTTGGGCACGGCCGTTGACGATTACGTAGCCAATCTGATTATCGCGCAGATGCTGTTTTTGTATGCCGAAGATCCCGACAAGGATATCTCTTTGTATATCAACAGTCCCGGTGGATCCATTACGGCCGGCATGGCGATTTACGATACGATGCAGTATATCGGCGTGGATGTTTCGACCATTTGTGTGGGGTTGGCCGCCTCGATGGGCGCCTTCCTTCTGGCTGCCGGCACGAAGGGAAAACGCTACGCGCTGCCTAACTCCGAGATTTTGATTCATCAGCCTTCCGGCGGCGCGCAGGGGCAGGCTACCGATATCGAGATTCATGCGAGAAGAATTCTGCACATGCGGGAAAAGCTGAATAAGATCTTAGCGGAAAACACCGGGCAATCCATTGAGAAGATCCGGCAGGATACCGAGCGGGATTATTTTATGGATGCACAGGAAGCCAAAGACTATGGCATTGTTGACGATTTGTTTGTACGGATGAAAAGCAACCCCAAGTCTGTTTAACTAAGAGGTGAAGCCATGTATAAGTTTGGGGACGACAAAGGCCAGCTGAAATGTTCGTTTTGCGGTAAACTCCAGGATCAGGTCAAGAAATTGGTCGCCGGTCCTGGTGTCTATATCTGTGATGAATGTATTGAGCTCTGCAACGAGATCATCGAAGAGGAACTGTCTGAAGAGACCAGCCTGGAGATGGGGGATATCCCCAAGCCGAAGGAAATCAAGACGATCTTAGACCAATATGTCATTCATCAGGAAGAAGCCAAAAAGAGTCTGGCCGTAGCGGTTTACAACCATTATAAGCGCATTAACCTGGGCGCTAAAATCGACGACGTCGAACTCCAAAAGAGCAATATCATCATGCTGGGGCCTACCGGCAGCGGTAAAACGCTTTTGGCGCAGACCCTGGCCCGTATCCTGAATGTTCCCTTTGCCGTGGCCGACGCTACGAGCCTGACCGAAGCCGGTTATGTGGGCGAAGACGTGGAGAATATTCTCTTGAAGCTGATTCAGGCGGCGGACTACGATGTGGAAAAGGCCGAGAAAGGCATTGTCTATATTGATGAAATCGATAAAATCGCCCGGAAATCGGAGAATCCCTCGATTACCCGAGATGTTTCCGGCGAAGGCGTCCAGCAGGCCCTGCTGAAAATTCTGGAAGGGACGGTAGCCTCCGTACCGCCCCAGGGCGGACGTAAGCATCCCCACCAGGAGTTCATCCAGCTGGATACGACCAAT
>JAVEYA010000100.1:0-7954 GCA_034003745.1 Clostridia bacterium | reverse complement strand
GCGTTTCCTCCAGCATTCTCTCGGCGGTAAAGCGAAGTCGCACACTATGTGCGCCTTTTTCAGCTAAAGTTGTTCTCGTTTCTTCATCTGCCAACAGCCTGTCCATATGCCAGGCCAATTCCCTGAAATCACCGGCGGCAAAAAGCAGCCCGTTTTCGCCATGCTCCACAATTTCCCGGATTCCCCCCGTATCGGCGGCGATGACGGGAATACCCAGCCACTGGCTTTCCAAAACGGTCAGCCCGAAACCTTCCCGGCGGGAGGGCAGAATAAAGATATCCAGCGCAGGAAAAAGCGCAGAGACATCCTCACGGTGACCGGTGAAAATAACCGTATCCTGCAGTCCTAATTGCTGCGCCAGTTCCTGAAGAGCAAATTTTTGCGGTCCGTCTCCGATAACGACTCCCTTCAGGGAAGTCGTTTTCTTCAGCAGAGCCAGGGCCTGCAAAAACAAGTCAATCCCTTTGGCGGGAATCAGCCGGGCCACTGTGCCGACGACCCGCTCCTCGGCGGAGAGATGCAGCAGTTTTCTGGCCTCCGCCTTATCCTGCGGCGGAAAACCCGCCGCGTCGATCCCATTATAAATGGTGACCAATTTATCCGGCTTAATACCGATCGTCAGCAGAAAAATTTTTAGCTGTTCGGAAACGGTAATGATCTTATGGGTATATTGGGACAGCCATAATTCGGCCAGTTTTCCGCCTGTCAGTAAAAACGGTGAAGTCTGGGGGAAAAAATTATGGATGGTATGGAGGAGGGCCTTTTTCGGCGCGCGGATGGAAGCCAGGCGTCCGGTTATCCCCGCAGCATAGCCGTGCGTATGCACAATGCTGAAATCCTTTTTCTCCAGCAGGTCTTTCAATGTGCGTACCGAAGTCCGTAAGACGTGAGGATAAGGGATTTCGGGTATGTCCAAAGGATGCAGTTCCACCTCCGGAGGAAGCCGCAGGGTAGGCTCCGGGGCAGCCACCCCGACACGGAAGTTTGCTTTAACCAGTCCCTTGATTAAGATCTCCAAATGGCTCTTCATGCCCCCTTGTGCCCTGCGGCAGACCAGGAGGATGGATTTCTTACTCATACTTCCGCCTCTTTTTGCTGTTCTTCTTTACTGATCAGATAAAGCAGGGTTGGGACGATAAAGATAGAGGCGGTGGCAGCCGCCACAATGCCGGAATCATTAACAATGAGCGCAATCAGGCTGCCGGTGAGCCCAGCCGTAAAGCCGGCCTGTAAAAAACGGTGGGCGGCGAAAAGCTTTTGCAGCGAGCCGGTAGGTTTATAAAATACCAGCGCGGTCGCGCCCAGAAAAACAAGAAAGGCGCGGCCCCAGAGGGAATATTGCAGCAAACGGAAATTTGTACTGATTTTTCGGAGGATGATCGTCAGCAAATAAGAAAATCCTTCTTCGTGAATTATTCTGGCGGTCAGGCCGATATGGGACTGTACTTCCAGCGGTCTCTGCAGGTCGATCATAAAGAGCAGCGCGGCGACGCCGGTACAGCAGAGGCCTAAAAATGCGAGGGATTTCAGGTTGATTTTTCGGTGGGCTAAAAGAAAGCACAGCAGTACAAAGCTGCCGGTAAAGGAGATCGCTCCGCCCACATTGGTGCCCCATTGGGGAGCGGCCACGAGGATGAGTAGTATCGCTGCCGCCGCACAGACGAATAGACTCAGCTGCGGGCGCCTGTAAGGATAACGGACGGCTAGGATCTCCAGAAGAAGGGCCAAGCCGATAAACCCCGAACCCAGCAGGATGCCCATATATTCGTTGCCGATGCCGTAATAGCGCGCCCCGCTAATGGCGTCATAGCCCAACAGAGAGGACTGCATTAAAGGCGCCCCCAGAAGCAGGTCTATCGTCACGCAGAGTGCGGTCACCAGATACAGTACGGCCAGCCTGGTTTGCGCCGGCAGCGTTTTTTCCAGAAGATAGACGAGGCTTGCCCCGGAGAACGCCAAAAATACCGTGCGGCTGAAAAGCCCGTTTAAGGGAACGAGCGGCAGGAGCAGGAACAACAAGGGCCCCGTAAGCAAAAAAAGCAAAAAAGGGCCGCTTTTATGGAACAAAGACCGGCGCCATAGCACAAAAGCCGCGATACTGAGCATGGAGGCAATCAGCAGAAAAACGTATCCTTTTAAAATAACCGGCCGCTGTTGATAGTTGGTTAACATACCGGCATGGGTCAAATGAAGATATGTAAGCGTACCCCTCTGCGGTACGGTATAGACAGGCGCTCCGATAAAGGGGGCCGGCGTATCCAGACCGGACAGCTTCAAGATGGTGGGGGCGATATCGAGATGAGTGATGAGGCCGAGCCTTTTGGTGCTGGCGGAAGAAAGAAGACCTGAAGATACAGGGGAGCAGTATAGCACTGGCGTCAGGGTATCGCCTGTTTGCAGGGCTTTTTGCGCGGGATAGGGCGTAAGGATCAGCAGTTCGGCTTCGCCGGAATGGACGTGTAAAAGGAGCTTGCCTAAAAAGTTGTCTGCTTCCTGTAAAAGCGCCTGACGGCTTTTCTCATACACTGGCTCTGTGAGATTCGCGGAGACAGCTTCCAGTCTGGCCAGGTCCCCCAGATCCATGAAGACCAGGCCTTTTTGAAGAGTGATAAACCGGAGGGCTTCTTCATAATAATAAGCATAATTGGTGGTATAAAGCGTCGGGGAGGCCTCGTTTATCACATAGTTCCGCTCATCCACGGCGCCGTTTTTGATTGTACCCGCACTGTCGACAGCGAAAAGCGCGCCGGGTCTGGAGATAATGCCGGGCAAATCCTGATTGCCGATAAATAAAAAGGGGATCCCCTGGGCATTCAGCACATCCGCCAAAAATGTTACAGCCGGATTGCCGGCGGAAGCAAGCAGACCCGTAAAGGAAGGCATCAGCACATCCGCCGCGGCGGGTCTATCCAGATAGCGTTGATACAATGAAGACACGCTGAGGCCGTTATGTGTTTCGTCATTTTGGAACAAAAGGGCCCCTTCTTTTTCAGAACAGGTCAGTTTTGTTCCTGTGGACAGGCTGAGGTAGGCGCCGGCAGCTCTTCGCCCTCCTCCGGTGTTCATTAAGCCTAAGGCTGATTTTTCGCTTAAAATACGCAAATGAGGATATCGGTCCAGGTCATCCAGTTCCAGACCCGGTATCAGGACGACAAAAAGCGAATGCTCCGGAGGCCCGGCAGTTAAAACAGAAGCCGGCTGCAGCATTGTCAGGACCAGTAAGATAAACAGTAGCAGAACTTTTTTTCGCAAAAAAATCACCCTCCGCTCTATTTTGCTGCCGGTAGGGTGATTTTTATGCAAGAAATGCTGGTATAGGAATTTTAAATGGGTTAAAATAAATGCGAAAAGATGCAAATAAGGAGTAAGCTGGCATGCTAACAGATAAAGAAAAACAAGAATATCTTACCTTACTGGCCGTCGATCAAAGCGATTCACCGGTGGGCTCCGGCTATTTAAGCCGGGAGCTGAGAAACTATGGCTGGGACGTCAGTGAAGCCACAGCAGGCAGGGTGCTGGCGGGCTATGATAATATGGGCTACACGATTAAAGTCGGGTTTCAGGGTAGAATTCTCTCTGAACAGGGCAAAGAGAAGTTGCTGGAACTGGAAGAAAAAAAGCATCGTTTTGATCAGGGCTATGAGTTTTTCAGAATCCTGGAAACCAAAACACCGGAAGAATTGATTGATATCCTGATTGCCCGCCGGGGGATTGAGCGGGAGATTGCCCGCCTTGCGGCGCTGAACGCCACGGCCGAAGAAATTAAGGAACTGTGGCAAATCCAGAATCTCCAGGAAAAAAGGATTTCCAACTCCAAGACCGGAGCAGCCGAACAGGATGTCGCTTTCCACCGCGTCCTGGCCAAGGCCTCCCGCAACAAGGTACTGGCCGCAGCCATGAATCTGATTCGTCAGGATGCGCAATTGACGCCCGTTTTCGAGTATGTGCGGGTTGAAGTACACAGCGTTGTGGCCCTGGACCATGCCAGGATTGCCCGCGCCATCGAATCGAGGGATCCTGATATGGCGGAAAATGCAATGGTGGAACATATCGAAAACATTATGCGGGACGTTAAAAAATACTGGGACCGGGTCAACAATAAATAAAATTTAGTGCGACCAGGCTTCCCCGGCAAAGACGACAACGAGAATGAAAACGATATAGAGAAAGCCCACCCCGATGAGTGTCTGCGGGGTTAGTTTTTCTCTGAAGCGCAGGTTAAAATATAAGATGATGGCAGAGAGCAGCGCCAGAACGCCGCTGGTTATGGCCAGCGGTGAAAGCTCCCAAGGGGTGAGGAGTATGCCTAAGGCCGGAATGAGAGAGCTTTGGAAAACCATCGCGCCGGTGATATTGCCCAGCGCCAGCGTATCCTTACCATGTCTGACCCAGACGACGCTGTTGAATTTTTCCGGTAGTTCCGTAGCGATAGGCGCAATAATAATGGCCAGGATAAAGGCGGGAATACCCCAGGCTATAGATATGTCTGTGATTGCGCCGACAAAGAGATTAGCGCCTGCAATAATCAGAACAAGGGCAAAAACAACCTGGGAAATGACCCAGCTTAAAGCGGGGTTCTCCTCTTTTTTTCTGAAGATGAGCGGATTCAATTCCGCTTCGCCGCAGGACTTGCCGGACCGGATGGTCTGTACGGCATAGATGACGTAAGCCCCCACCAGGAATGCGGCTACGATAACTTTAAAGAAGTGGTTGGGCAAAAAGGCTGCCGCCAGCGCGACGAAATAAACCACGATGAAGAAGGAAATGTCCCTGCGCATAATGCTGATATCACACAGCATGCAAGTGCGCGTTTCGTTATTGATTTTACATAGGATTGCTGCCACGCCGGTTATGAGCATAGCCAAAGTGGAGAGCATAAAAGGCGCGCCCAGGATGGCCCCGATACCGATATGGGTGGATTCCTCCCCGGACCCAAAGAGAATGGCGATTACGGGAATCATGGTCTCCGGCAGGGCGGTGCCTACGGCAGCCAGGATACTGCCTACGGCGCCTTCGCCCAGGTGAAGTTTTTTACCGAGCCATTCTACGCCGTTGGTAAAAATTTCTGCCCCTGCAAGAATGATAGCCAGACTGATTAATAAAGTTACATAAGTCATTTCTACGATTCTCCTTTCTGCTCCAAAAAATAAAGACCTTTATCTCTGGAAGAGACAAAGGTCTTGCTTTATGCATCCTGCCCTCCGGGCAAAGCACACATAATATCTCAGCCGGGCCGTTTCGACCGTATTGTCGGCTGAAATCGACGTTCATTCGCCAGCTACTCCCCTTTTTGCCACTTCTATTATGCAAAAGAAGCGCGCCTTTGTCAACAAATTAATATTGGATGAATTTGCTGCCGGGAACATTACAGATGGGACATTTATCAGGAAGCTGATCCACTTCAATATTGCCGCACACCGGACAGAGATAGTAGACATGCTCGATTTTCTGGTCTAATTCCGCCGCGGCCTGGATGTATAGTTTGGCATGCACTTTTTCAGCTGCCTCCGCATACTTAAAGGTGCGCAGCGCCGTCTGGTCTCCTTCTTTTTGGGCATCCGCCACGAAGGCGGGATACATGGTTTCAAATTCATAGGTTTCGCCGGATTCGCCTGTGGATAGGTTTTCGGCGGTGGCGCCGATTTGATTTAGGGCCTTCAGATGGTTATGGGCATGAATCAACTCGGCTTCGGCCGTGGCCGTAAATAAACGGGCAATCCCGGGATAACCGTCTTCTTTAGCTTTTTTGGCGAAAGCCAGATATTTCATATGGGCTTGGGATTCACCGGCAAAAGCTTCTTTCAGGTTCTCTTTACTGGACAAAATAATACCTCCTTTATGTATGATGTGCTTTTTTCCCTTCAGTTATGCTTGTTTATGCCGGCATCGAACATACTTTTACGCCGGGGAAAGCTTTCACTTCGTTAAGAAAATCAGCTGTTTCCTGTTCTGAGCCTCCTGTAACCAGCACGATCAGACCGTTGCCGGAGCAGCCTTCAATTTCATGAACGCCCAGGCGGATTTTAATGATACAGCCGTGTTTGGTTAGGATTTCCTGGATTTTGGGCGCGTCAGCCCGACGATTGTCCACAGACAGGGCAATGATTTGGGTTGACATATTTAACACTCCCTCCGTTTATTATGTTACCAGTATTTATTGGTATTATAGAATATCTTACCAATTTATGCAGACTGCGTAAAGGGTTATACCACTAAGTTCCAAGCTTTCACGATATATTTTTTGATATGATTAGACCAGATCAATTAAGGCGCATTTTTAAGGAGAGAACAGATGAGTGAGATTACGCTGACCCGCAGGCCAGGAGCAAACAAGTGGCCGGGCCTTTTGCCCCTTGTAGCGGTGGCGCTCGTAGCTGCGCTGGCCGGAAGTGTTTACTATTTTTCTCCCATGTGGCAAAAGGAGCCCCTTCATCCGGGCAATGAGCCGGTTTTATTTTATAAGGGCGATGCGATGCCGGCGGGAACAGTCGCTTATGAGGACGATGAATTATATGTGTCCTTTTCTTTTATCACCGAAGAGATTGACCGGGCGCTTGTTTATGATGCGTCCGGCAAGACCGTGATTATTACCACCAGAAAGAATGTTTATCATCTGCCTCTGGGCAGTAAGGACGGCTGGCAGAATTTTGAGCCGTATGTTCTTACATACCCGGCCATAGAAAAAGAAGGCGTCGTCTATCTTCCTGCCGACCCGCTCAAAGATTTTTATGATTTGGAACTTTATGAAGATAAAGACGCCGGATTAATCAGGATTTACGACCGGACTCAGCCTATGCTCACAGGACAGGCTGTTCAGGAAAGCAAGCTGCGCAAGCGCAATTCGTTGCGTTCCCCCTGGACGGCTAACTTGGCCGCGGGGGAAACTTTTACTATCCTGAAGGAGGCGGCGGGCTGGTATTGGGTGGAAACCACAGACGGCCGCATGGGATATCTGGCGGAAGCCAATGCTCAGCTTGGCCCGATTGACGTGCCCGCACCGCCTGCAGTGCAGATATACCCGCCTTGGAACCCCCTCTCTAAGCCAATTATCATGAGTTGGGAATATGCCGAGTTTTCCACGGTCAATCCGGCTGTCCTCGGTGAATTGGGCGGCCTGCAGGTACTCTCGCCCACTTGGTTTTCCTTGAGTGCCGATGGAGTTGTCCTCAACCGGGCCGATAAAAAATATGTGGACTGGGCCCATCAGAACGGCCGCCAGGTCTGGGGACTGTTTTCCAATTCCTTCGACCCGGCTTTGACCCATGCGTTTCTGCATGACACCGCGCTTAGGAGCAAGGCCATCCGGCAGATTTTGAGCCTGGCCGAGTTGTATAATTTAGACGGAATCAATCTGGATTTTGAAAATATGTATCTGCAAGATAAGGCGGCCTACGTCCAGTTTGTCCGGGAACTGGCCCCGCCGCTGCACGCCGCGGAGCGCCTCCTGACCGTGGACGTGACCTTTCATTCCAAGAGCGAGAACTGGTCCTTGTGCTATGACCGCGCCGCCTTGGCCGAGTCGGCCGATTACCTGATGATTATGGGCTATGACGAGCACGGCGCCGGGAGCTCCGCCGCCGGCTCCGTTTCTTCGCTGCCTTGGGTAGAAAAGGGTCTGCAGAAAATGCTTGAGGAAGTGCCGGCGGAAAAATTGATTCTGGGGGTGCCCTTTTATACCCGTCTATGGACCGAGACCACGGATGCCGGCGGGAAAAAAGAACTGCGGACCAAAGCCTATTCTATGACAATGGCGCAAAAATGGCTGGCGGAACACAAGGCTAAAATACGCCTGGATGAAGAGACCGGGCAAAATTACGCCGAAGTAAAATCCGGCAACGTCCTCTACCGGATGTGGCTGGAAGATGAACACTCCCTCTGTGCCCGTATCGAGCTGATCAAAAAATACCGCTTGGCCGGCTTGGCCGCCTGGCGCCGGGGCTATGAGCCGGAAGAG
>JAVEYA010000099.1:0-8017 GCA_034003745.1 Clostridia bacterium | reverse complement strand
TAAAGGTAATTGGTGCGAAGTAAATATAGCTTCCTAGGTATTCATATAAGTCCATGTTTTGTAATACTATTCCTACCATGTAGCCGAAAATAGCAAAGCCCAGAACATATAAGTATAAAAAATATCTATGGATTGGCAGAAAGTAGAAAAAAAGCATGAGAACAAATATCCAGGCAATGGGCGTCCAAAATGGTAAAATGCCAAATATGCCATGGATGCCCATGTTTTGGTATTTTGTAAGGTTCAATATTGGACCCAGCATTATAATGATGATTACATCCAGGATTCCTCCAAACAGCAAGCCCCAAAGGAAAAATTTTTTATATTCTTTTTTAGGGATTGCTATAGCCGTTGCTATACCAAAGAGAATGGCTTTTAATAAAAATATAATACTATTATCAAATCCCAGGCGCATAGGCTCACCTCATTAGGTATGTTTTACCTAATAAAAAGGATTAATACGTATAATTCTACCCGCAAAAAATAAGCCTCAGTCCGATGAAGTTTCATTCGGACTGAGGCTGTTTATTTAACGGACGGTAAAGCTGGCGGTAGCTACAGGATTGCGGGAGGAAACTCCCAGGTAATAGACTTGAGCCGTGTATTGGCCCGGGGATAGTTTGGGGAGATACAGGTAATTAAACCTGTTTACGCCGGCCCTGATGGTTTCGCTGGAAGGATTGGAACCAAATTTTTCACTGCTTGAATAGCGCCAGGTAAAACCTTTGCCGCCCTTGACAACAACCTCAAATTTTTGACCGGTGGGGAAATTTGCCGTGATGGGAGAGGCGGTTAAATTCCGTACGGCAAAAATGATTTTAGGCTGCTGCCCGCCGCTATAGTAAGCGTCAAATTTTAGGCCAAGATTGGGTTTCTCCATACCGGGCACGGTAATCTTTGTCTTAGCCACAACATTGTTGCCGGCGGCAAAATAATTTGCCGCTACAGTGTATTCCCCTGCAGCCAGAGCTGGCAGCTTGATTTTATAGAATTTGCTCTGTCCCGGCTTTAAACTTTCCTTTACGATAGTCTGAGTATAAAATTTACCTTGGGAGAATTGCCATACTTTTTGCCCGGCTTTATTAAAAATAGTAAAGTCATATTTTTTGGCGCTGGGGAAAGTAAGGTCTATATTTTTCTTCGTATTGTTGGTTACCAGGAGACTGAATTCATGACTCGCTTTATGATACTGCAGGGAATATTCCAGGTTATTCCCGGTCGTTTTGCTGATATGAAGAGCCAGGGAAGCTACCGGCTGACCTGCAGAAGGACCGCCTGCAAAATAGGCCAGGACTTCATACCGTCCGGCAGCCAGGCTGGGCAATTCCGCCTGGTACAGCTTAGCCTGACCCGGAGATAGTTTTTCATATCTTATCTCCATGGTATAAGGACGGCCCTCCGAGTATTGCCAGATTACCTCCCCTTCTTGTCTGATTGCCAGATCAAAATCCAAACCGGAGGCGAAGGTCAGGCCAACGGTTTTCTGTGTACCATTGGCTACGACAAACTGGAACTGATTGTCCGTTTCATTGTAACTAAGGTAATAGGAGAGGGGATCCTTGATTGTACTTTGGGCTAAGACGGGGACTGTTAAAAAGGGTATGGCCAGGGCCATAATGAGCGCGATAACCACAAACTTCACTGCATGCTTCACTTTTTGTCAACCTCCATAGTATGATCTTGGAATACTGCTCTCGAAAAGCAGTTTCCTTAACATATAGACCGGGATGTTCAGTGAAAGTTTCATGCAATTTATGGCTAAAGGCCCTAATAAAAAGATGCGATATTTTAGAGGAGGATTTCCACATACCCTTCTGTTCCATTTACCTGGATTCTCTGTCCGTCTTTAATCAGTTTAGTGGCGTTTTCTACGCCGATAACTGCCGGCAAGCCATATTCACGGGCGATAACCGCTCCGTGGGTCATCAGCCCGCCAACTTCAGTAACCAGGCCTTTTACAGATAAAAATAAGGGCGTCCAGCTCGGGTCGGTAAAGGAAGTGACTAAGATATCCCCCTCTTCCAGGGCGGCCTCTTCCATGTTTAAGATAATGCGCGCCCGCCCCTCTATAATTCCGGAAGAAACAGGCAGGCCTGCAATCGCGGCCGCCGGGAGGTTTTCCCGCTTGTACGCTCCGGCGATGATTTCACCCTCAGAAGTGATAACACGCGGAGGCGTCAGTTTTTCATAGTATTTGTACTCGTCTTTTCGTTTGCGGATAATCGGGTAGTCCAGAATATGTGTGCGTACGGCTTCGCGAAGTTCTTCAAAAGTGAGATAATAGATATCTTCTTTTTCCTGAATTACGCCTGTTTGTACGAGCTGTTCGGCTTCTTTCAGCAAAGCCTGTTTATAGATGAAGTAGCGATTAACCATGCCGTATTTGGGATATTCCCTAAACCCGCTGAAATTGCGAAGCAGGCAGATCTTTTCTTTTGTCTCCTGGGCTTTTTGTTCCCCATCCGGCAATTGCTTCAGCCGTTCTAATAGCGCTTGTTCTTTTTGTAAAGCTTCCTGCCGGCCTTGCTCAAGTTTCCGTTTGGCCTCATTGGGCGCAAAGTTTTTGAGGTTACTGAGAATCAGCGGGACAAGGGCAGTTGGTTTTTCGCTCCAGCGAGGGTTCGTTATGTCGATTTCTCCGGCACAGCGCATTCCGTATTTATGGAGATACGCAGAAATAGCGTTCCGGATTTCCTGACTGCCCTCAAACTTCATCAGTTCAGCCAAAAAGTCCTCCTCTTTTACCTGTTGTAAATAAGCGATCACTTCCGGATAAGGACGAATCATATCGGCGACGTCCAACAGCGCCAGACCCATTTCTGCAGTAATATTGTTGGGTACGGATTGAGAGAGTACGTCCGCTGCGTTTTTTTCGCCCAACCACGCCTCCATCTTTTCATTGATCCATGCTGAAGCATTGATAGCAGCCGTCCATACAGCCGAACTTTGCGGGTCAAATAGAATCCTCTTTAATTGCTGGAGATCTTCCAGGATAAAATCAAATAAGTCTACTCCTGATTTTTTTTGGATGTTATGTTTTAACTCCGCCAGCGATGACTGCGTGTTCCTAATCAAATCAGAAACGATAGCCGGATCATTTTCGATTTCTGTATGAAAACCTGCAGATGATGTGCCTTTATTGCTTCTGCCGGGATTCTGTTCTTTCTCATCATTGGGTAATGATTTTATAAAATCTTCTCGCTCTACTATAGTCATGAGGGCGTCTTTCATGAGCGGATCATGTTGTCCCATGGTATCTAATAACATTTCTCTGCTGTCAGGTGAGATCAGCATAGGCGCAACATCAACAAACAGCCTTCCCCCGGCTTTAAACCTGGGCCCCAAAGAGGTTCGTTGAAATATCGACATTCCTAATGGTTTCAAGGGATCGGTCATCATTTGCTGGTGCCCGACAGATACGTAAACATGATTCCCCTGATCGTTCGCTTCCGGGATTGGATATATAGTTGTGATTGGCCGGCTCTGGACAATATAAAAGATATCATCCTCCAAACACCATTCGATGTCCTGGGGGCAGCCGAAATGGGCTTCGATCTTTCTGCCCAGGCGCTCCAGCTGCAAAATCTGCGTATCCGTCAGGGCCGGTTTGTTCTGCCGTACCTTCTTGGTAAAAATCTTTTCGTCACGCACCTTATAGATATCGGCATTCACCCGGCCGGAGACCAGGTCCTCGCCGAGCCCGAAACCGGCCTCAATGGATAGGACCTTTCTGTTACCGGTGACAGGATCGGCAGTAAACAGAATTCCCGCCGCTTGCGGGCAGACCATTTTTTGAACAATCACAGCCGGATGGACTTTACGGTGGTCGAAACCGTTTTGCAGACGGTAAGCTACTGCCCGTTCGGTAAACAGCGAGGCCCAGCATTTGCTGATATGCTGGAGGATGGCCGCCTTGCCGATTATGTTCAAATATGTATCCTGTTGTCCTGCAAAGGAGGCCCAGGGCAAATCCTCTGCCGTGGCGCTGGAGCGTATGGCATAGGCATTGTTTTCTCCGAGCCTGAGGAGATGGCGGATAATCTCTTCACGAATGTCTTCAGGGATGGAGACTTCTTCGATGACCCTGCGAATCTCAACACAAAGTTCAGCAATTCTATTTCGGCCTTCCACCTTTAAAAGCGCCAACTGATCAAGCAAATTATTAAGGGACGGCGTTTTCCCTATGATTCTTTGAAAGGCTGCAGTAGAAATACAAAAGCCATCCGGTACGTGAATGCCTGCAATCCTGGTTAGTTCCCCCAGGTTCACGCCTTTACCCCCTACAACCAGGCGGTTGGTTTTGTCAATATCCTGAAAACCAAGTACACAGGAACCCATCCGTTTCCTCCTTTAAATTGCATAAACGTATTATGCATTATAGCAGCGGCACAGGGGAACAAACAGTCTGCATTTATAATTTTTTATTTGTTATAATTAAAGTAGAGAGATTCAAGAGATATCCTTTTATAAGCAAATAAAATCAGTGAAACAATCTCAACTTTGTCTGGGATTTGTATAGAGTATCCTTTTATTCATAATAATAAATAATAATCAACTTTTAAAATGATTAAGGTGTGTTTTATTTGAAATACGACAAGCCCTTAATTGCAGGACTCATAGGCGCATTGGCTACAATCCCATACGAAATCATTACGAGGATTTTCGTTTTTATGGGATTGGGCAAATACAGTGTTTACCAATTAAGCAGCCTGGTCATCACATTAAATAGGCCCTCATCAATAATTGGGCTGATTATAACCTATATTATTGGCGCTTCTATTAGTATTCTCTTTTACTATGCAACAAAAAAATTAGGCTTAGACTATTTAATACCTAAAGGAGTGATCACAGGTTTAATCGCGTGGGTATTGATGGAAACAATCTTTGTTTGGCTTATTGAAGGGCCCAGATTAATTGACCCAAGGCCTTTAAACGATTATGGTATACATATTATTGGTTCAACTCTTTTTGGCGGTACCCTTGGTTTCCTTTTCCAAATTAATTTGTTTAGAATAAATCCTTATTCTAAATGACGGTTCTCGGCTATAACCCCGTGGACTGGCACCTCAGGGGAGTTGAGTTCTTGTGAAGCAATGATAATTGTATGTTTTTTGGAGGGTTCATTTTATGAATGATTTCGAAAAGAATAACAAGGTTGAAAACTCTAATAAAAGCGAAAAAAAGCCTAAAAAGTGGTCGCCTGGAAATGGGTATTTTATCGGTATAGGTATTGCTTTAGGTGTTGCAATGGGAGCGGCATTCGATAATATTGCTATGGGTATAGTTTTAGGGGTTGCCATTGGGGCGGCACTTGACTGGAACAGGGATAAGGAGCAAAAATAATGCTGCATGTTTAGATCTGGTTAGCGATGTTAATCACTGGTATCTTGTGAGAATTTGGCGATGGCTATAAAATAGTTACTGAAAGTATGAAAGGAACTACATATGTTTAATAAAATGAGAAGAAAAGATAAGCAGTTACCTTTAGAAAAAAGTTATCATGGGTATCAGGTAAATTAAATTGACACTTAAATTTAATTATGGTAGTATAAAATTTTTACAAATACAATCAATCATGGTATACTTAATAAACCGTAGGAGGTGAGTTTCATGTACCAGATTGGCGATAAGATTGTTTATCCCATGCATGGGGCAAGTATTATTGAAGCAATTGACGAACGAGAGATTCTTGGTAAAAAGAAGTTTTACTATGTAATGAACATCAAAAACATGCAAGTAATGCTTCCAACGGGCTCAAAAATAGGAATACGGAAGATTGTTGATTTAGATATATTGGAAGATGTATTGAAAAATTTTAATCATGCGGAATCGGATATAATAGCCAACCCCAATCATCGCTATCGCAACAACCTTAATAAAATGAAAAGCGGTGATATATACGAAGGAGCCCAGGTAATCCGTGACTTAACACGCATGAGTAAGAAAAAGG
This sequence comes from Clostridia bacterium, assembly GCA_034003745.1. Lineage (GTDB taxonomy): Bacteria > Bacillota > Peptococcia > DRI-13 > PHAD01 > JAVEYA01. The sequence goes on along the minus strand of JAVEYA010000099.1, from coordinate 2,067 downwards.
CTCTTGCCGCAGGAGATAAAATGATGTTGGATAATGCCCGACAAGTCTTAACTAGTGAACTGATGCTGGTTAAAGGGCTTAATCACATGGAGGCTGATGACTTACTTGAGATGGCTATTAAAGAGTAGTTATCTTTTTATTGATTTGGATATATAAATATGATTTTAAATCAAACCCCATCTTTGGGGTTTTTTCTTTTAAATTGGCTGAAATATTCCTATACAGCTTTTTTGTGAGGTACCCTATAACGATGAACTGTGCCGGGTGAAAAAAGGGATTCATTTTAACAATGGAGAAAATAGCCATAGGATGAGGTGGAAAATATGACCGGTAAATTATTTAAACCAAAATTATTGCAGCGGAAGCGTATCAACAAAATACTGGAAGGGATATTTCAAGTTCCGCTTTTTCTGCTTCTCTCTTCTATTGGCTATGGGAAGACAACGGCAGTAAAAGACTTCCTTAACTCCAGAAGGAACTTTCGCTACGCCTGGCTGTCTTTAAACAGTGGGGAATATGATGAACTGTGGATGTGGCAGAAATTCTGTCAAAGTCTTTCAGAACTAAATCCCAAGCTGGCAAAACGCTTGGCCGAGCACGGATTTCCGCAGACCACCGTAGATATGGAACGTATCCTGGACCTAATAAAAAATGCGTTAGCAGAGCGTACAGTTATAGTCATAGATGATTACCACGAAAACAGAAGCGAGCTTATGGACGGCCTGCTCACTTTTTTTGCCCGGGCTGCACTTAATAACCTGCATATCGTGCTAATTAGCCGCACCCTTCCGAAAATCCCGGTAGAGGAGCTATCTTTGAAGGGTCTGTGTATAGAGCTTTCCCAGGATAGCTTTGAGTTTAACAAGGAAGAAACAGGTAAGCTTTTTGCCCAAAACGGATTCCCGCTTACACCGGAGGAACTAAAGCGGCTGCATATAAACACTGACGGGTGGACGGCGGCTATTTACCTGGCTCTTCTGAAATATGCCGAGGATAAAAGAATTGAGGATATCAGAGATGTCACACGGCTGATGAAGACAGCTGTCTACGATAAATTTGACAGGGAAACACAGATTATCCTGCTTAAGCTTTCTCTTTTAGACAGCTTTACCCTGGACGGGGCTGTTTTTGTAACGGGAAATCAAAGATCGGGCGAGCTGATCCACGAAATTGCCGCGAATAACTGCTTTTTACGATATGACAATAAAAACAAAGTTTACAGCATACATGCCATCTTAAAAGCAATGCTGAATGAGTTGTTTGCCATTTCAGATTTGGATAAATACTCTCTGCTGGCCCGCTGCGGCGATTACTGCGCCAGAGCGGATAAGTATATCGAAGCCATTCACTTTTATCATCAGGCGGGCTCATTCGGAAAAATTCTGGATATTTTTGAACGCCCCGGTTCCACGGAAGTTTTTGACCGGGCCCCCCAGACCGTGATCAGGGCTTTTACCGATATAGACAAAGCCCTTAAGCTTTCCCGCCCACTGGCTTATCTCACCTACATTTACTCTTATCTTGGAGTAATAGATCCTGAGGAAGGAGCCCGCATGTTATACGAAGCCAAAGTATTTTACGAGGCGGAACAAAACCTGGTAGACAAGGAGCAGATCTTGGGGGAAATTGCTTTGGCCGAAAGCGTACTGCAATTTAACGATGCGCCGCGGATGAGCGAGTATCAGAAAAAGGCTTACGACCTGTTTGGCGGAACCAGTTCCCGCATTGCCAACGCTACAGAGAGCTTTACCTTCGGTTCACCCCATACGCTTTATCTCTACCACAGGGAAAGGGGCAAACTGCTGTCTTTGGTGGAGACTATTGAAGAAAACACCGACTATTATACCCACGTGTCTAACGGATGCGGGACGGGCTTCGAGCATGCGGCCCGCGCGGAATATTGTCTGGAAACAGGCGACTTGGTCCAGGCGGAACTGGCGGCATATAAAACGATTTTCAAAGCCAAAACAAAGAATCAACTGTGCCTGGTCATCTGCGGCAGTCTTTGCCTGGCCCGCCTGGCCATTCTGCACAACAAGCCGCAGGAGGCCCTATCCGGGCTTAGCG
>JAVEYA010000098.1:0-8026 GCA_034003745.1 Clostridia bacterium | reverse complement strand
AGCCAAAAAAGGGGAAGACACAGCAACAGGGCCGCCAGCATTACCCCTTTTCTTTCCCGCAGAAATGTTTTGCAAAGCTTTTTCACTCCCTCCCCCCCCTCACGGCAATTTCTCACTCATGATGCTGCCGGACGCCTTCAGCATCCATTCCGCCGGCGGCGGCGCGCCGCCGATAGCCATCACCCCTTTTAAGCTATGGGCGTTGCCCGGTACGGCTATGCTGATCTCGATAATTTCACCGCGCCGCCTGGCGCTGTGAACCGCCGGCCCAATTTCAGCCGTCAGAGGATCAAAGCCCCTTGCTTCCAGATCGTTCAGAATTTCCTGTCTGACGTCGGCAGTCAATCCACCTTCCACCGCCGCTCTTTGCAGGGCCTTATCCAATATATCGTCTAAGACGCTTCGTTTGTGCTGTAATACGGAAAAATTGAAAGGCAGAAAGAGCATGGCTAAAAGAATCGGCATGATGATCAAGGTCTGCAGCAGAATATGTCCTTTTTGGCAGCAGAGAAAGCTTCTCATTAAGGCGCTCCCCCTTTCTTTACTCCAGCCAATTGTTCTGAATGGTGTTGTTCATCCGTTCCCATTTCACGCTCAGACCCGGCATAATATCATTATGAACGATCAAAAAGGTGACCGCTCCTACTACGGCCAGGGCGATCACTGCTTCCAGCAGGATATGGCCTTGGGTATCTTTACCGAAGTTGCTCCCTATTCGTTTCATCCTCTTCCCCCTATTCGGAAAGCCAGCTGTCTGTCTCTATTCTGTTCTTCAGGCTTGCCCCCGCCTCCGTCATTTTAGATTCCCAATTATGCCAGAAGCCATAACTTAGGGCGCCCATGACGATGAGTCCGATGAAGACCTGCAGGATGGCGCCTTGCCTGTCCTCCCAGAAATTTCTGCGATAACGCCTGCCCTTTCCCCTCTTACTTTCCATTGTTTATTTCCGTATTCGTCCACTGGCTGATTTTCGTATTCAGGGCGTCCATGTTTTCTTCCATAGGCTTTTGCACATCGTTGAGATAGAAACTGTAGCTTAGCGCGCCGATGATAATGATATAGATAATATTCTCGATCAACGTCCCTTGGCGATTATTCACAAAATCACGGATGATTTTCAACAAATTTATTCCTCCTTAAAATAAAGTTCTGATCAGGCCTTCCACCTGTACGGATAAGGGATAAAACAGGATAATCAGGATGACCAGCAAAGGCAGGATCATCTGTACCGTTATCATCAGCGGTCTGGTTTTGTTCTTGGCCGTAATTTCCAGATTGCGGATTTCATCTTCCAGCTTCTTGTTTTCCTGAAGAAACTGCGCGATTCTCTCGTCACCCACTGCCGCCGCCTGGAGCAGCAGATCGACAACCATACTGAAGCTTAAGACACCGACATTTCTTTTGAGATTATGCAAGGCCCGTATCCGGTCGTTAGGCCATTCATTCAAACAGATTCTAAGATACGGCTGCAAATAATCCGTCGTCTTGGCGGCTTCTTCCATAGCCTCCCGCAAATTAAGACGGGCGTACAAAGACATGAAGATGATTTCCGAGAACAATCCCTGCTCCGCCATTACGCGCCTTTCCCTTTGCCGGCCGCATAGGTTTAAGATAAAACCCGGCGTGTTAAATAAAATAAATATACTTATCGCTAATAAAGGGAGGAGCTTCTCCAGAGAAGGCATCGAGGGAGTCGCCAGGGCGCCGGTGAGGGTCCGTTGAATGCTTCCGCCGGTGCGCTGCAAAACATAGGAGGCTGGAAGGATTACAACAGCTCCAAGGGGCAAAAGCAGTTTGGCCAGGATGATTTGTTCCGCTTTCAACCCCAGGGGGTACCCGGCCCGTTCCAGCAAGAGGTTCGTTTCCAGCCGGGAAAAAGACTTTCTGCTCCGCAAAAGATACTGCAGCGGCCCAAGATATAAAAAAGGTGTGAAGAAACTCCGGAACGCCCCTCTTCGCTGCTTTTTCAGTTCCCGGTGGAAGCGGCCGGCTCTTCCCGGATAAAACAAACCTGTAAAGAAAAGGCCCGCGCCCAGGCCAAAAAGAATGGAAAACAGCGGCAGACCGATCACCTCCTTACAGTAATTTTTGTGCCGCCCAGTTTAACCGTGGCAATCACGCCGAACAGGACCAGCAGGATGACCAACAGCATGGCCTTTTGGCCCAGCGGCGTCCGGGTCAAGAGATAATGGGATTGGGGACTGATTCTCGCAGCCAAGAAATAGACGGCCGGAATAGCCAGATAAAGAATCAGGCTTTCCGCTCGCGCGGCTGCCGTTTCGCTCCTTCTTTCCCGGTCTTGGACCCGTTTGGTTTTCATGTCCATATAGAGATTGAAGAGCATGGTATTAATATTGAGTCCTTTCTTCATCCTTAGATTAAAGATGTGACTCAGGCGATAAGCCCACCGGCTGTTGATACGCCCGGAAAAAGCAAACAAGGCTTCTTCGGAGTCGCGCCCACTGTTTAGCTCCAGAAGCAAACGGTTAAATTCATCCTGCAAAGGATAGTCCAGGAGCGGCAAAATATTATGCAGTGCGGAAACGATGTTCGGCAAAGAGCCATATTCGGAAATAAAGAATTGGATGGCCGGAATCAGCTGCTGCTCCAGCAGGATTTCTCTACGCGCAATAAAAAAGCTCAGATAGAGCCAGGGAATGAATAAAAAAGCAAGCGCTAAGGGCAGCACGGCAAATGGATTCTGCAAATAGTTCACTGCAATAAAGGCGCCGGCCGCCCCGGTCAGAAGCGAATAAGCCAAAAAAGATGGAAAGCGCCAGGATGTGCCGGCGAAACCGGCCCGGTTTTCAATATATTCCTTGAAGCTGCGAACCCTTTTGTTTTTATAAAATAAGAAGAGGTCCTCCTGAGATTTGCCCTCCTCCTGAAACGCTTTCCGAAAACGTCTTCTTTTCAAATAAAGCATGCCCAAGCCGTATATCACGAGCCCCACGCCGAGTACCCAGGCGGCATAAATTGCCCAGCCCGGCCCGTTCAAGGAAATAGCCCCCATTTCTTCAGCGCTTCTTCCTCCGCGCCATGGAAGTGCAAGCTATGAGCCAGCTCGCTACGGACCGGTTGATTTGTCCTAACCAGCTTTCCTTGCGTCCAGCGGAAAAGTTCCTGGACGACGATCTGTTCGGTTAAATCATCATAGTCCACCTCGGCGATACCGATTACTTTTCTCGTCCCGTCCGCGAACTGGTGTGTAGTAATAACCACATCCAGGGATTTGGCGATCATCATTTTCAACAGATGCAGCTGATAGGGCTTGCCGGTCTCCGTAATCATCAGGGCGATATCATCCACCAGATTCTGCGGGGAGGTGCTGTGCATGGTGATCATGCTGCCCCGGTTGCCGCGGCGCATGGCTTTCAGGCCTTCTTCCATTTCCGCGCCTCTGGCTTCCGGTATGATTAAGACGTCGGCCGAGAAACGCAGCGCATGTTTGAAGATATCCAGTTCGGTAACGTGGAGCTTTTCATCGGCCTTCAAGGAAAAAACATTCCCCCGGGGTCTCCTTTCTTCAATAGCTGCTTCAAATTCCGGCGATTCCAGAACGCCGATGCGGAAACGTTCCGGATAATAATCGGTCAAAAAACTTAAAAGCGTGGTCTTGCCGGTATTTTGCGCGCCTATGACGGCAATATTCGTCCTGTGCCGGACAAATATTTTTAGTATTGCCAGGGCCTCCGGGGTCAAGGCGTGGCTCTCCAGATAGCTTTCCTCATCCGCTCTAAAGACGGAGAATTTCCGATAATTCAAATAGGGCGCCTTCGCTACCGGCGGGATGCCCACATAGACCCTGGCTCCATCGAAATTGGATTGGGCAAAAGCTTCCAGGCGGTTGACTTCCTTGTTGGGCAGGCATCGGCTGATCACCTGCAGCAGTTTCTCGTTATTTTGGAAGCTTAGATTCTCCGCTCTTTGTTTCAGGCCGTTTTTCTCATACCAGATATTATCAAAACCGTTGACGGTTATTTCCTGCACCTGCGGGTCGTCAATCAGTTCTTCCAGCGGACCCAGCCCATACATTTCATTGAAGATAGCCGCTACGGCCTGATCGTAGCTGTATTCAAGAACTTGATATGGTCCGGCGTCCAGGACTTGCCCGATCATGGCTTTGACGTATTCCCTGGCCGGGGTTTTGCGCAGTACCGCCTCGCTTAAGAGCTTGGTGTGCAGCTCTTTCAAGTCCTCTTGGATCCGGGGGTCCGTCATGGCCCCGGTGACCAACCGCACCGCCTCTTCAAAGGCAATCTGCCGGTAATATTGTCCGGGCCAGGGCGGCGCTTCGGTGTTGCAAGACAGCATACGCATCCTTATGCCCCCCTGGCAAAAAGCTTAGGCAGGATACCGCCCTTCTTTTTGCTCTCCCGCGGTGTCACCAGCCCGCTTTTTTCAAGGATATTTTTTAAGCTTTCCCGGTAGGCCGCAACCGTCTTTTGTCCTCTGTCCACAAACAGCCAATTGTATCCGCTCAGATTCTTTTCTCTGCCCAGTTCATTCAATGTCCCCAGCACTTTATAGTCCAGCCCCGCTGCCATCAGCTGCGGCTCTTCATCATGAACCTGATAACGGTTGTAGACCAGTCCCATTTTCTCCCGATCAATCTCCAGGGCCGTCAAAAGACTCCGGCAGTGCCGCAAGGATTGCTTGGAGACATAGCTGGGCTGCAGAACAGTAATAATATAATCGGCCCTTTGGAGCGCCGCAACGGTACCGGCCTGGTCGGGGATATTACCCGCGTCCAGGACAGTCCACGTATAAACTCTCTGAGAAATATCCAACAGAATGTCAAAAAAGAGGCGGCTATACCGGTTGAATTCCGGCCTGCGGATGCCCCCGATAAAATGCAGACTCTCCTTCTTGCATATATTACCGGCATGCCGGCAAAGGATCTCCGGCGTTAAGCATCCTGCACTGGCCAGCGGCAGCAGCTCATCCAGGATGACGCATTCATCCAGTCCCAGCCGGTATTTCAGCCAGGGCGTCCGGGTATTGCAGTCCAGCAAGCCGATCAGCTCCCCTTCCGCCCTTTCTTCCCACAGCAACTGGGCAAGGGCGTCAGCGGTGAAGCTGGCCCCATCCCCCGGTTTGGGACTCCATACGGCGATTGTTTTATTCAACCTGTCTCCTCCTCTCCATGTCTTACCAGAACATCCCGGGCATATTGCTGACGCTCCAGATATAAGAGAATTTCCTCATGGGTCAGCATTATTTCGATTCCTGACTGACTGCGGCCAGCCGCCAGTTTTTCAGCGGAGACGCTATGCCCCCCTTCACTGACCACAGACGCTACGACTTTGCCGGCCAGGAGCCTTTCCGCCCCTGCATAGCCCGACTTACCCGGGGTATAGAGCAAATAGACATCCACCTTTTGTCCTTTTTGCATCGCCACCTCTTTGACGGGAATAAAGAAAAGCCGCTCGTTAGCCGAGGGCTTGAGGGTTGTTTTCGGTCCGATTCTTTCCGGCAGGATTTGTTCCCCTGCATAGATCTCTGTTCGGGCTTTCTGTCCGGACAGTATGCTTACATTTTTTACGGCAGAGGATAGAATATATTTTTCCGGCAGGCTGACCACCCGCACACTATCCGGCCCGAATTCTTCCGCCGCTTTGATATCCCTGGCCGCTACAACTACCGGATAGGCGGCCTCGAGCTGACCGGTCAGCCGAAACATCCCGTAGGCTGATCCCAGCGCTAAAGTCAAACCCAGCAGGATGAGGATAAGGCGTGGTTTGTTCATTCCCGCCCTCCTTTCTAAAATAGGTTTAATAGTTTTCTTTGTTTAGGACGGACAGCCTGTTCATCCCCCTGGATATAAGCAGCCAACCGATCCAGGCTATAGACAAAATGCTCCGGAGCAGCTTTGAGATGATAGGCGGGAATCCCTTCCGCGATACTTCTATAGGCTATTTCCGGCGCTGCCGGGATTTCCGTCTCCAACATCTTCAGTTCCAGGATTTCTTCCAGCTCCCGTTTATCCGGCGCACCGTCGCGCACCTCCATGTTTAAGACCGGCTCTATTTTATTTAAGGCCGCGCCCTGGTGGTACAAGTCCTGCAGTTTCAGGCGTATTCCCCTAAGGCGATTGGCGTCCGGCGTTACCGGAAGAATTACCCGGGAGGCCAGTTTAAAGGCTGTTTTGGTTAGCGGAGTATGCAGATCCTTAGCCGCGTCCAGGACAAAAATATCGCACGCTCTGCGCAATCCGTCATAGAGAAGACTGAATTCTTCTTCATCCGCTTCCGGCAGTTCAGCCGCTCCGCCGGGCAGAGGCAATACATAAAGGTTTTTCTTATAGCGATAAGCCCGCTCCAGGACAACATCCGCCGGGCTTCTTTCTTTTAAACTTTTCAGGAAGCCATAGCGTTTCTCTTTGTCCATGGCAAAAAAGCTTTGCACGGAACGGTTATTGCAGTCGGTATCAATGAGGACCGTCTTGAAGCCTTGGTCAGCTAGCGCCACGGCCAGGTTTACGGATAAAAAGGTCTTTCCTGTTTCATAAGGCGACCAGAACAGGAGCGTCTCTTTGCTTCCTTTGCTATTTCCCATACGTACATATTCTTTTTCACAGACAATTTCCGTAACTTTAATTTCTTTTTCCACTTCGACTATCTTTTCTTTTTCAATGTAACGGGGCACATATTTGACTTGGCTTTTCGTGTCGGAGGCCAGTTTAAAGTGCGCCACAGCGGAGTAATTGCCCGGCCTGTAAATGCGCCGGATGATCTCGCCGGGTTTAATGTCTTTACCGGCAATGATATCCCAGATGCCGATTTCCACGGCTTTGCGCAATATCGTGGAGCCTTGTTCCAGGGAGGTCAGCAGGATGATCCGGGTATCCTGACCCGCCGCATTCTTGCTCTCCAGACGAAGTTCTTCCAGCAATAATTCCAATTCGATAGCGCCGGGCAGCTTGTCATACAGCAGGAGCACATCAGGCCGGCTGCATCTGGCCTTTTCCAGCACGGTTTCTTTATATTTGGCTTCATCCACGATGGTGATTGGCTGGGCCCACTTGCTTAAACCTTTTTCTTTCAGGCTTTCTTCCAAGTCTCTTATACCTGCCTCCGATTCCAATTTTTCCAAGAGCTTGTCCAATGCCGGATGATCGGTGGCTAACAGAACTCTCATTTCTTTTTCACCTCCCTCGTCTCGTTATGCCCAAGAAAAGAGGGCCCCGCAAGGCCCGTTATTTGTATTCAGCGCTGCTGGATACCCGTGTATAGATATCATCATACATATCGCCATAGAGGACGACGTTCTTTCTCTGAATCAGGCAGAGACGGGTCTTACCCACGCCGGAGATGGTGACTTTCACCTGATAAGTACCGTCGGGAATATGGACGTCGGTATAATGTTTGCGCCGGTTGTCAGAAGAGCCATCCGGATAAACGTGTCTGTCCGGAGGCAACTCCCAGATGATGTTCCTATCCCCTGCTTTTCCCTGGGTGGGAACCATGTTCACCCGCGTTACATAGCGGCCTTGGGTATCGTAAAAGTCGGCGACGACTTTATCCGGACCGGAGAACCTCCCTCCTTTGGCTGAGGCAGGCCCCGGGACTTTGGTTTCCCAGTCGGTGGTATAGGCAGTCTGGACTTTTACTTCAAAGCCATAGCCGGCGCGGGTGACTTCGTTGGGATTAAGCCCTTTTTTCTTAGACCAGGGGATGATTTCCCAACTGCCCCGGCTTTCCCGGTCTGTGGGCTTAGGATTATTCGGGTCGGTGGCAATGCCTTGTTTGGTATTGACGATTACTGTGGCTGAAAGCCTTTCGTAATACCCTACGGTTTCATAGACGGTTTCCGTCCAGGAGTCGGAAAAGCTTTCCCCGGTGACAGGATCGGTCCAGGAACTGGAGTGTTCCACTTCCCAGGAGTAGACAGTCTCCCAGGTGTTAGCCACGCTGGGAGCTTCCATACAAGGCAGATTCTCCGGCTCTTTGGGTACGGGCGGCGGGGGAATAACTGCTTTAGGTGTGCCGTAGAATTCCACCAACGCAGGTAGGAGCTTACGTT
>JAVEYA010000097.1:0-8054 GCA_034003745.1 Clostridia bacterium | reverse complement strand
TTCATCATTTTGCAGAATAAATCCCCGCAGCGCTTTTTCATCACCAGCGACCAGGACTTCAAAGAAGCCATCAGCGATCCCACCGGCTACGGCGTCGGCTATTTCCTGATTCCCCGTCCCGGCTCCGCTTCTGTGATCAGCGCGGTCAATAACGCCTATCCCAACCTTTTTGAGCAGGGCGCGGAGTGGGCGGAACTGGAACAGGACTTCGACGGGAAGTGGCGTCTTTATAAAATAACCAAAAGCACGAAAGGAGCTGAAGCTGCCCGATGAATCCGTCTGTTATTGAGATATCCGTAGTGATTCCTGTCTGGAATGAAGCCCGTCACCTGCACCGGACCCTCAAAACCATCGCCGGGTTTGTGCAGCAATCCGCAGCGACTTTTGAATTGATTGTTATCGATGACGGTTCCACGGACGATACCTGGCAGGCCCTTTGCACGCTGCGCCAGGAGATCCCGGAACTGGCAGGCCTTCGTTTGAGCCGGAATTTCGGCAAGGAAAGGGCCCTTTGCGCCGGGTTGGAACACGCGCGGGGACAGGCCGTCATCATTATGGACGGCGACCTGCAGCATCCTCCCGAAGTGATTCCTCAAATGATTGAACTTTGGCGTACCCAGCCGGTCAAGATTATCGAGGGCGTTAAAAAAGGGCGCGGACGGGAATCCCTCGAGCACCGGTTCAGCGCGAAATTATTCTATGGTCTGTTGCGCCTGTTGACCAGACACGATTTTCAGGGCGCCAGTGATTTTAAGCTGCTGGACCGGCAAGTGTTGGAAGCCTGGGCATCTATGCCGGAACGCATGACCTTTTTTCGCGGGATGACAGCCTGGCTGGGGTTCCCCCGGGCGCAAATCGCCTTTGACGTGGCGCCGCGTACGGAAGGCGAAACCAGCTGGAATTTACCCGCATTGGTCAAACTGGCCCTGAATGCTATCGTCTCCTTCACTGCCTGGCCTTTACGTTTGGTGAGCATCGCGGGCTTCCTCGTTTTCGCCGGGGCGGTGGCGCTAGGAGTGCAAACACTGTATATGAAACTAACGGGCTCGGCCGTCACGGGCTTTACCACCGTCATTATCCTGCTTTTGGGGATGAACAGCCTGATTATGCTGAGCATCGGCATTCTGGGTGAATATATTGCCGCGGTATACGACGAAGTAAAAGGGCGGCCCCGGTATGTCATCCAGCAAAAAACGACGGGTCAGGAGGGGAACGGCCATGCGTAGTTCAATACCGCGCCTGGGCGATATTTTGGTGGAAAAAGGCCGGCTGAACGAGCGAAATTTACAGCGGGCCTTGGTCTATCAGCAAAAACATGGCGGCTTATTAGGAAATATTCTGGTGGCTTTCGGCTGGGCGGAGGAAGCCGATATCCGGGCGGCCAGGAAACAAATCCCCTCCAAAGGCAAACTGGGGGAGATGCTGGTGGAATATGGCGCGCTGACACAGACACAATTGAATACGGCGCTGGAATTCCAGCAAAAAAGCGGCGGACCCCTGGGGGAAATCCTCTTGTCCCTGGGTTTGGTAGACGAGCCAACCCTGTACAAAGCCATTGCCGCTCAGCAGGAAACAGGCCGGCTCGGAGCAGAGCTGAGCTTAAACGCTTCCGTCCGCATCCCCGAGGAAATCGCTTTACAGTTTCAAGCCATCGCTGTGCATGAGAACCCGCACCGGATAGCGGTGGCGGTGGTTAAACCCCTTTCCCCGGAGAAGCTGCAACTGCTGGAGGAGGTCCTGCAGCGCAAAGTTGAACAGGTTCTGGCCACTTCTGCGGAATTGGAAACCCTGTGGGGCAGGGTCTATGCCGATGAATTGCTGAGCATCAGTACGGAAAAACTGGCCCGGGAAAGACCCGATTTATCGGCCCGCATCAGCTTTACGCCGCCGCAGAAAACCGGACTGCTGCTTGTTTTGCTGACTGTAACACTGGGCCTTGTGCTGAATTGGTTTGTGACCGTGCTGACGATTAATATCGTGATTCAAATTCTCTATTTTATTGTAGCTTTTTTCAAATTTTTAATGATCCTGCGGGGGATTCGCTCCGGCGCGCAAATCAGGATAACGGAAAAAGAGGTTGCCGCGCTGGATGAACGTGAGCTCCGGATTTACACGATTCTGGCGCCCATGTATAAAGAGAGCTGCGTCATTCCCCAGTTGATCGCCAACCTGGAACAGCTGGATTATCCCAAGCATAAACTGGATATCCGCCTGCTGATCGAAGAAGACGATGTGGAAGCGCAAGAACTGGTCCAGGCGATGAACCTGCCCCCTTATTACACCACGCTGATTGTTCCGCACTCTCTGCCCAAGACGAAGCCGAAAGCCTGCAATTACGGCTTGATTAACGCCCGGGGAGACTATGTGGTTATTTATGACGCGGAAGACCGGCCTGATCCCGATCAGTTAAAAAAAGTGCACCTGGCCTTCCGGCGCAGTCCGGATTCCTGCTGTTGCATGCAGGCCAAGCTGAATTATTACAACAGCGAACAGAACCTCCTGACCCGTTGGTTTACACAGGAGTACAGCATGTGGTTTGACCTGCTTCTGCCGGGCCTCATGCAATTAAATATCCCCATCCCCTTAGGCGGCACTTCCAATCATTTTAAAATAGAAGCTTTAAAAAAAGTGCTGGCCTGGGATCCCTATAATGTTACGGAAGACGCCGATCTGGGGATCCGTTTGTATGGGGCCGGTTATTCCACGGCCATTGTCAACTCCCGGACCTGGGAGGAAGCCAACAGCCGTACGCGCAACTGGATCCGGCAAAGATCCCGCTGGATCAAGGGCTATATGCAAACCTGGCTGGTGCACATGCGGCATCCGCTGCGGCTGTGGCGCCAGGTAGGCGCCCGGGGCTTTCTGGGAATCCAGGTCATTGTCCTGGCCACGCCGCTTTTGCCGTTGATTAATCCTCTGCTTTGGGCTCTGGTGATTTTGTGGTATGCCACCTATCACGGGTTTATCCCGCTCCTTTTTCCCGGGCCGGTTTATTACATGGCGGCGGCCGAACTTTTGCTGGGAAATTTTCTGTTTATTTTCGGCAACATTGTGGGAACCTATTGGGTAGTGCAGGAGTTGCAGGAAAAGGGGAACGACGCGCTTTCGTTCAGGCTGGTTAAATACGGACTTTTTTCGCCCCTGTACTGGCTTTTGATGAGCATTGCAGCCTATAAAGCGGCGTGGCAGCTCATCACCAGGCCGTTTTACTGGGAGAAGACCGAACACGGCTTGCTGGTCAGCGAGGCGGCATAGCATGAAGATAAATAAGGGAAATACCGCGCAGTTCTTGAGGCTCATTCGTTATGGATTGGTCGGCTTCCTGGGGACCGCCCTGCACACAGGCGTACTCATCGCCTTTGTGGAATTGGCGCAGGGGGATCCTGTTGGGGGCTCGGTTTTGGGCTTTCTGACGGCCTTAATCGTTTCCTATATTTTAAACCGTTCTTGGACCTTTCGCTCTGCAGACAAAGGATACAGGCAATTCTTTATTTATACGTCCGTTTCTCTGCTTGGGCTGGGGTTCAATACCACCCTCATGTTCCTTACAGTTAATGTATTAAGCTGGCATTATCTTTTGGGGTTTTGTTTGGTGGTACTCGTCGTTCCCTTGTCCAATTATTTCCTGAACTGTATCTGGACCTTTCGGAATCATTCCGGATAAAAATAAGCAGGAGGCCCCCATGAGAATTATTTTACTGTCAGGCGGAGCGGGCAAGCGTTTATGGCCGCTGTCCAACCCGGTGCGCGCCAAACAGTTTTTGCAGGTCTTGCCTGATGGGAAATCCGGACGGGAATCGATGCTTCAGCGGGTTTGGGCGCAGCTGCAGGCTGCCGGCTTGCGTGAAACCGCCGTTTTAGCGACGAGCCGGTCCCAGGCTGATCTGGTCTTGCGTCAATTGGGGGAAACGGTCAAAATAGTTCCGGAACCGGAGCAAAGAGACACCTACCCGGCCATTGCCCTGGCGGCGGCGTATCTGTTTTCGGAAGAACAGGCCGGCCTGCAGGAAGTGGTTGTGGTCCTGCCGGTGGACTTATTGGCGGAGGGAGCTTTTTTCCGGAAAATAAAGGCGCTGGAGCAGGCGCTGCTGGATTCGGAAGCGGAGCTGGGCCTGCTCGGCGTGCGGCCCGCCTATCCTTCGGAAAAATTTGGCTATATCGTTCCCGCCGGCCTTCAGAAAGACCTTTCGTTTATTAAAGTGGCCTCTTTTCGGGAAAAGCCTCCGGCTGCTTCCGCCGGCGAACTGATCAGGCAGGGGGCGCTGTGGAATTGCGGAGTGTTCGCCTTCCGGCTGGACTTTCTTCTGGGCAAGCTGCGGGAAGCCGGACTGCCTGCCGATTATCCGGGTTTAAAAAAGAAGTATGCGGCCTTGCCGAAAACAAGTTTTGACTACCACATCGCGGAAAAAAGCGGCAGTGTTATTGCCGTTCTTTATCCGGGGAAATGGAAGGACTTAGGAAGTTGGTCCGCTTTAGCGGAAGAGCTGCCCTCCCCGGTAATCGGGCGGGGCTTTTTGAGTCCCGACACCCACAATACCCATCTGATCAACGAATTAAATATTCCCGTGATCGCCTTGGGTTTATCCAATGCGGTAATCGCGGCCGGCCCCGATGGCATACTGGTGGCGGATAAAGATAGCGACAGCGAGATAAAAGAACAGGCGGATTTATTTATACCGCGCCCTATGTACGAAGAACGGCGCTGGGGCTGGTACCGGGTTCTGGATTATACCCGGTACGCCGGCGGGCAGGAGGCCGTGACCAAACGCATTCATGTTGCGGCGGGAAAAAATCTCAGTTACCAGGTCCATTTCCGGCGCAATGAGGTTTGGAGCATTGTGCAAGGGGAGGGGGAGGCCGTTGTAGATAAGGTCATCCGTAAGGTCAGGCCGGGCGACGTGCTGCAGATCCCGGCCGGCGTCCGGCACAGCATTAAAGCGGATACGGATCTGGAATTCATTGAGGTTCAGACAGGCGAAAGCTTAAGGGAAGAGGAGATTGCCAGAATTACCTTTGACTGGGAGGAAGTTAAGGATTATTGCCCGGTTTGAGGAGCAACAACTTTTAAAAACTTTAATTAAAAAAATTAGGGGCTACCGCAAAATAGCCGGCGTGTCAGGATGACAGTCTATTTGCGGCAGCCCTGTTTAATTTCCATTGTCCCGTGACAAAATATATGGGTATACATATCCCTTGATCCTCCGGAAAGGCTGTGGTTTACAGTGGCGGTTCGCGTTCATGCGGCGGAAGTATTCACCGAACAGGATGTTTATCTCTTCCATCAGGGCAATTTATTCAAAAGCTACGCAATGCTGGGCGCACACCTGTGCGAAGAAGCGGGACAAACAGGTGTGCGCTTCACCGTGTGGGCGCCCAATGCCAGGCGGGTCAGCGTGGTCGGCGACTTCAACGGCTGGAATGGCCTGACCCACCGCTTAAGCAGAATCACAGACGCAGGCCTCTGGTCTTTATTTATTTCCGGCCTGCAGCAGGGTGAAAAATATAAATACGAGATCGAAAGCGCGTGCGGGGCAGTGTTCTTAAAAGCGGACCCCTATGCCTTTTACGCCGAAGTGCGGCCCCATTCGGCCTCGATGGTCTTTGACCTGGAAAATTACGCCTGGAGGGATGCGGAGTGGGTTTCCCGTAAAAAAGAGCCCTATGACCAGCCCCTCAATATCTATGAAGTACATCTCTTGTCCTGGCGGCGCAATCCCGACGACTCCCTGCTGAGCTACCGGCAGCTGGCGGAAACGCTGCCGCAATACGCCGCGGAAATGGGCTATACCCATATTCAGCTTCTGCCCATCATGGAACACCCCTTTGACGGCTCCTGGGGCTATCAGATCACCGGCTATTACGCCCCGACCAGCCGCTACGGCACGCCGCACGATTTTATGTATTTCGTGGACTGTTGCCATCAGCGGGGAATAGGCGTCATCCTGGACTGGGTGCCGGCGCATTTTTGCAAAGACGGCCACGGCCTGATTCATTTCGACGGAACGAAGCTGTATGAGGCGGAGGAACTGGAAGGCTGGGGCACGATGCGCTTTGACTTCGGGCGTCCCGAGGTAAAGAGCTTCCTCATTTCCAATGCCGTTTACTGGCTGGATAAATATCATATAGACGGACTCCGGGTGGACGCGGTGGCCAGCATGCTCTACCTTAATTACGGCAGGGAAAACGGCGGGTGGACGCCTAACCAATACGGCGGCAACGGCAATCTGGAGGCCGTCGCTTTCTTAAAGAGGCTGAATGAGGCCGTCTTTGCCTTCTTCCCGCAGGCCCTGATGATGGCCGAAGAATCCACCGAGTGGCCCCATGTAACCGGACCCACCTACGCGGGGGGTCTGGGCTTTAATTATAAGTGGAATATGGGCTGGATGAACGACGTGCTCAAATATATGAAAATTGAACCCATCCATCGCAAGTATCATCATAATTTATTGACCTTTTCTTTTTTGTATGCCTTTACGGAGAATTTCATTCTGCCCATGTCCCATGATGAAGTGGTTCACGGCAAACGCTCGCTGATTGACAAGATGCCGGGGGATTACTGGCAGAAATTCGCCAATCTCCGGGTCTTTTTAGGGTATATGATGGCGCATCCCGGCAAAAAACTCCTGTTCATGGGCGGGGAATTTGCCCAGTTTATCGAGTGGCGCTATTATGAGCCGCTGGAGTGGTTCTTGCTGCAATATGAACAGCACCGCCATTTTAAGGATTATGTCCAAAGCCTTAATCATCTTTATTTGCAGCAGCCGGCCCTGTGGCAGGAAGACCACCGCTGGGAAGGTTTTGAATGGATTGACTGCCATAATCATGCCCAGAGTATTCTCGTTTTTCTAAGAAAAAGCCGCAATAAACAAGAAAAATTGGTGGTCTTATGTAATTTCACTCCCCATTATTATGAACGCTACCGCATCGGCGTCCCGGAAAAAGGGGCTTTTCGGGAAATTTTCAACAGCGATCTGGCAGCTTATGGCGGGTCCGATCAGAAAAATGAAGGCGCTCTTAATGTCGAAAAAATTCCCTGGCATAATCAGCCATATTCGCTGGAAATTAAAGTTCCGCCATTGGCTTTTCTGCTTTTTGGCAATATTTCCGTCCAATAAAAACAACGTTTTTTGGGCAAAAATAAAGAATAAATCTAAATGATACGCGGAGGTCCCAAGATGCCGGCAGCAGAGAAGAAGGAAAGTTTTAAAGCCGCTTTTCAGGAGCGTTTTCTGCAAATTTACGGAAAAGAATATACGGCAGGTTCACCCCGGCAGCATTATCAGGCCTTGGCCACTTTGGTGCGGGATGAAATCAGCAAAAAGTGGCATTCCGTCCGGAAGCAGGGCCACCAGGAAGAAGAGAAGCAAGTCTGGTACTTCTCCATTGAATTTCTGACCGGCCGCTTTTTAATGAATAATCTTTATTATCTCGGACTGCAGGATACGGCGGAAGCGGGTTTAAAGGAACTGGGCTTGAGGCTGGAAGAGATCCGGGAAGCGGAAGAAGACCCTGGCCTGGGGAATGGGGGGCTGGGCCGTCTGGCTGCATCTTTTCTGGATTCTTTGGCCGCATTGGGGCTGGCCGGCTTTGGCTGCGGCATCCGTTACCGCTACGGGCTCTTCGAGCAGGCCATCGTTAACGGCGAACAGGCGGAACGGCCGGACAACTGGCTTTCCGAGAACTGCGTCTGGGAATACCGCAGGGAGGAAGAGGCCGAAACAGTCAAATTCGGCGGGTATGTCCGCATTGACGACGCCGGCGGACGGATTCAGTTTCATCATGAAAATTATGAAGCGGTCCGGGCGGTACCCTATGACATTCCCATCCTCGGCTATAAAAACGATACGGTTAATTTCCTGCGCTTATGGAGCGCGGAAGCGGATAAAATCGATTTTGAATTCCATACTTTTTCCAGAGGGGAGTATGCCTGGGCTTTCCATGAAAAGATCCGCCAGGAAGCCGTTTCGCAGGTGCTCTATCCGGAAGACAGCAGCATGGATGGAAAGCTTTTGCGTCTAAGGCAGAAATATTTTTTTGACTCCGCCGGGCTGCAA
>JAVEYA010000096.1:0-8310 GCA_034003745.1 Clostridia bacterium | reverse complement strand
TTCCGATCTCCTTTATATTCCTGAATAACTGGGTCCAGCAAGCTTAAATCGACTTGATGATTCGGAAAATTCCCTTCCATTTTTTCTGCGCAATGATCGCACATTTTAGCTCGCTCCTTTCTATAATTTTAAATTATATATTACACCAATATTAATCATAATTATATATGGAAGTGAGAATATCCAGCAACTTCAAAAAACGCCAAAAGGCTTGAAATTGCTGGTTTTTAAAAAATAAAGTTTGGTAGGACCAATCTCATTCATTATATCCCATCATCAGCTTAGAGTCCAGCATTTTGTCTAAATTTTTGGACAAAATTTAAAAATTGAGACACTTTTCACAATTGTACTATTCTTTAGGAGTCAATTGGTTATACCCCCAAAAAATACCTCCTCCTCCGAAGTATATAGGCAGAAAATCAATTTCCCAAGGAGGTTATCCGAGTGAAGAAACAAATTGCTGTACTGCTGGTTCTGTCTCTTTTGCTGATGACAGCAGGGCCGGTTCTGGCCGCCCCCTCTTCTCCAACTTTTTATGGCTCACATTATAACAGTACCCAGGTCGTCTATGGTGAATCCACGTATGAATTTGAGTTCGAAATTCCCAGCGTCCTTTACACCAATGAAGAAATTGAAATCCCTGTTACCTTCAAAACCGATACCCTAAAAACCAAAGGCTATGAAGATGTCAAGTTCGAAATCACTTCCTACGGGCCCCAGGGCGTCCTCTTCAAGGACGAAGCAGGCAATACCTTCACCGAGCACGCTTTCTGGGCGCCTAAAGAAAATTTCGACCTGCCGGCCAATTATAACGAAACCACGGACTGGGTCTTAAAGTTCCCTGCCGCCGGCAATTACATCATCAGCTACAAGGCCCTGGATGGCGCCAACAAACAAATCGCAGCCGACACCTATACGGTCACAGTGAAAGACAAAGATAAAGGCAGCTTCACCTTCAAGGTTCCTTCCAAAATCTATGCCGATAAAGCCGCTGATTTTGAAGTAACCTTCAAAACCTCACAGGATTATGAAGATGTCCGCTTTGTCGCCAGCGGTTCCACCTCCGTCTCCGGCGGCGTGGTGGTCTTCCAAGCTGAAGATGACGATTGGGACGAAGAACTGGATATCGACGGCCCTTATAACAAGGCCACGGATTGGAAACTCACCTTCAACAAACCAGGCGCTTATACCATTACCTTCCTTCTGCTCAATGATAAAAACCAAATCCTTGTCGAAGGTGTTAAGAAAGTCACCGTTCTGGCCGCTTTAGAAGAGGACGAGGAGGAGGACAAAGATACCTCTGAGTTTGACTGGCAGAAGTATTTTCAATCCCTCAAAAAAGGCGGTAAAAATGATTATAAGTCCTGGAACGAAGCCCTGAAATACCAGCGTCAATATTATCAGAAGCAGCAAAAAGAAAACAAGAAGAACCAGGATACTTCTTCAAAAACATTGGCCGAAATGCTGCAAAGCATGAGCACCAATGAATTATATCAGTTGATGACCCAACTGCAGGCAATGTTCCAGCAAAACTACAGGCAGACCACCTATCAGGATTACTGGATGCTGGGCAACCTGCACAAGTTACGGGGTGAAAAGTATAAGACCTATGTTAACGGGAAAAACGTCTCCTTTGACGTGAACCCCTTCGTGCAAAACGGCAGAACCCTGGTTCCTTTCCGCGCAACGTGTGAAGCGTTGGGGGCGCAGGTTCAATGGAACGCTCCCCAGCAGCAGATCATCGTCTCCAAGGATGGCGCCATTGTAACTATCGTTATCGGCAGCAACCAAGCCACCGTCAATAAAAACGGCGTCTACTCCTATTCCACGCTGGACGTCCCTGCGCAGATCTATGACAGCCGCACCATGGTCCCCTTGAGGTTCCTGGCTGAATCCCTGAACGCCAACGTCAACTATGACGCCGACAGCACCATGATCATCATCCAGAACATCTAAAATAAAATACAATTTCATAACTTACCCCTGAGAGGCGCTGTCGCAAAATAGTCTGTCATCTTCAAAAATGACACATCCGCTATTTTGCGACACGCCTTTTTGCATTGAAGAACTTCTGAACAGTCTTAATAAGTTTTGGAAATAATATTTATCATCCTATTGTAATGAAGGAGACGCCGCATGACCCTGAAAGTCTTCTTGCAGTTCGTGGAAATACAGACGAAACTGGCCAGTATGATCCCTTTTCTCCTGGGGACGCTGTATGCGTCCTATCGCTATGATAGCTTCCTGCCCCTCAATTTCCTGCTGATGTTCGTTTCTCTCTTCTCCTTCGATATGGCCACTACAGCCATTAATAATTATATCGACCTGACCAAGGCGCACCAGCCGGCCGGATATAATTTCGAGCGGGGCCGGACCCTGGTGCAGCATGGCCTGACCGAAACCGCGGGAAAGGTGATAATTTTTACGCTCCTGACCTTAGCCACCGCCGCAGGCATCATCCTGGTCCTGCGGACCGAACTGGTCGTCCTCTTTGTGGGTATGGCTTCCTTCGGCTTCGGCGTTTTCTATACTTTCGGCCCCCTGCCCATCTCGCGCATGCCTCTGGGCGAGATCTTTTCCGGTCTGTTGATGGGCTTTGTAATTATGTTTTTGTCCATCTATATTCATTTGGGCGAACAGAGCCCTGTGCTGCTGAACGTCGCGCTTCCCTGGATAAGCCTCGCCTTCGACCTGGGGGAAATTATCGTTATCTTCCTGCTCTCTATCCCCGCCGTCAGCGGCATCGCCAATATCATGCTGGCCAACAATATCTGCGACGTGGAGGAAGATGTTGCAAACCGCCGCTATACCCTGCCCTATTATATCGGTCAAAAGAAAGCTGTTCTCCTTTTTTCCGTCCTGTACTACATTGCTTATCTGGATATCATTTTGCTGGTTGCCCTGGGCGTTATTCCGCTTTTATCCCTGCTGACACTCTTGACCGTTTTCCCCGTCATGCAAAACATCAAGAAATTTAATTCCGAGCCAAAAAAAGACAAGACCTTCGTCTTATCCATCAAGAACTTCACCTTGATGAATGTGACGCAGATCCTTGTCCTGGCAATTATTTTATTGATTACGCGAATGGGATCATTGTAAATATTTCCGATAATTTGCATAGGTAATGGGTTCGCCCACCAGGAAAAATCCCGGTTCCATATTTATGGCGTAATACGAGATCATAAAATGCAGGTGGGGTCCGGTGGAAAAGCCCGTCGAGCCCACCTCGCCTATTTTCTGTCCCCGTTCCACGATCTCGTCTGCCTGGACGGAGCGTTTCAGCAGATGATAATAGACGGAAAACAGTCCCTCTCCGTGATCAATAATAATGGTATGGCCCGTCAGGGTAAAGAATCTCGAGAGCGCTACCTTGCCGCGGTTAGAGGCCTGGACTGCCGTTCCTGCCGGCGCGGCGATGTCCATTCCGGAATGCCGGGAGGAGGTGGGTGAATTATTGACATAGCGCGTCTGCCCGAATTGAGTGGACAACCTTCCTTTAACCGGTATAAGGAAATCCTCCGTATAATATCTCGTCGGGTCCGACTCGTTCCGTACCGGCGTAAAATATTTGGCAAACTCCGCATAGGCGGCCTCGTTCCTGGTAGCCTGCTCCGTGCCGGGGTCAATGGACAAATACTGAATAGGGTAATCGTGCGCCACAACCTCAATCTCTTTCACAATTTCCGTTCCTTTTTTGCGGCTGCCGTATTTGATGGCATAGACCCCCGGCTGGACACTGTAATTGGTGGGAAGATACCCTCTCCAGAAGCCCTCCTGCCGAAACCAGCGGAAATCCTTATAGACAGACTGCTCGAAGAGGATATCCTCTGCATCTGTGACGTTATATACCGTCACTTCAAGCATCTGACCCTGTCTTAGGCTGTCGGCGGAGAATTCAAATTCCGGGGGATACTCCACCAGGACCGGGATATTGAGCGCCTGCCGGCCGCGGTATGGATTGGACTTGACGGTCCACTCCAGCGTAAGCGCATAAGTATAGCTGCCGTTTTTATCGGGAAGGGGTAAGCCGGCCAGATTGGCGTCTTCTTCCAGGACGATTTCTCCGCTTATATTATCAATAATCTTTAATTCAGCGCGATCAGGCGCTTTATCCACTCGAAGAGACAGCTTGTCTTCCTGGTTATCCGGCACGGCGGCCGGCGTGGGATCGGTTTTTCTGAAGGCGGTCTTCCCGGTTGTTTCAGGAAGCTCTACCCAGTCTCCGTTATTCTTCTGAAAACGCCACAGTTCCTCCGTTAAATCAAAGGCAACCGGGATTTCATTAAGCGTGACCTCCGCTTCCGCCTTCTGGCGGTCGGCATAAAGGCGCTCATAAAATCCGGCGAGCAAAAAATCTGGTTCTTCATAATAAACGTAAACGGAAAAACAGATTAATACTGCCAGGAATACCAGGAAAAGTTTTTTCATACTGCACTCCTGTTGATCTTCGCTATATGTTCTGCCTGCTATTATATCATTCCTGCCACTTTAATTGCCTGCCATAAATGACCAATTACCACCTTGGGCATATTCAAATATTTATTAATGTCCGGGGATAATCCGTCAGTATTTCCGCTTTGTCTTCTTTGATCAGAATCGTATCGGTCAGGCGCGGACCGCCCACAAACGGCTTATAAATCGTGGGCAGCAGGACGTCCACGATCATGTTTTCCAGAAGCGGATAAGGAAAGGCCTTACCGAGCATCGGGTAGAACTCAGATTGCCTTAATCCGACTCCATAGCCGATTACATCCAGGAACAAATCCCCATAGCCATGGGCTTCAATCACTTCCCGGGCCGCCTTGTCTACCCTGTTAGAGGGAATGCCGGGCTTCAGCGCAGCGATACAGGCATCCTGCGCCTCTTTAAGTACCTCGTAGATCTGCCGCTGTTCCTCCGGGATTACCCCCACCGCCGCTGTCCGGCACATTTTCGCAATATAGCCCTGGTATTTGGCGCCGATATGAATAAGCACGATCTCCCCTTCCCGGACTTGCTTCGTATCAGCAAAGGGGTGGGTTAGCAACGTTTTGTACCCTGAAACAATTTGTATCCGAAATGGCGTGCCTTGGGAGCCGGCCTTCATTGCCGCGTACTCAGCTTCCGCAGCGATATCGATTTCCCTTACGCCCGGAGCGATTGCCTTAACCGCAGCCTGCATGCCGGCCACAACAGCTTGAGCGGCAGCTCTTATTTTGGTAATTTCCTCTGGAGTCTTAACTGATCTTTGTCTATAAATAATATCGGCAACGCTCACAAACTTTTTCTCATCAAAGGCACTTCTTAAAATATCGTAGACGGCGAAGCCTACAAAATATCTTTCAAAGCCGACTACCGGATTGCGGTAGCCCATCTCCCCGATAACCTGCACAACGCTGCGGCCGAGGTTATCCATGGGAAAGACATAGCCGCGCATCCTCTCCAGGGCACAATTTGCTTTAACCCATTCCAGATCAAGAGATAAAGTGACGCCTTCCGCCATTCCTTCCTGCGGTATCACAATCGCCATGCATTCAATTTGTTCGATCCCGCCGTAATACAGCAGGTTCTCCCGATCCACCAGCAAGCAGACGTCAATATCCTTCTTCTTCATCTCTTGCTGTAGAACCGCGATCCTTTGGGCACAAATGCTTTTATCCATTTAATTAAACCTCACAAAATTATAGTCTTACAATGATTTCTGCCAGGCTTCTTTTCGGTACATGATGCACTTGGTTTTCGTCACGCCAATAGTGGGTGCTCTGCCCTTCCTGCAGCTCCTCTATTACCACAGTTTCTCTGGGTTTGCCCAGCGCAAGGACTAATATAATTTCGTACCTTTCAGGAATATGAAGGGTATCCCCGAGGGCTTCCCTGGCTACCGAATTAATTATACAGCCGCCCAGCCCCTTTTCGGCGGCGCCTAAAAGAATGCTCTGGCAGGCTATCCCGGGATCCCACATGTATCCTGGGCTGATTTCCTTATCTCCCAGCATAATGAGATAGGCCGCCGGCCTTTCACCCTCAGCCGGTCCGCCCCAGTCCTTAATAAGCTTGGCCCAGCCCAGGTGTGAGAAAATCAGCTTGTTTCTTTCCTCTTCATAACTCAAGATATATTTTAAGGGCTGCCGATTACTACCGGAAGAAGATAAACGAGCCAGGTCCACGAACTCCTCCAGTTCCTCCCGGCTTATTTTAACATCCTGATAAAACCTCCGGTAAGAGCGGTTTTTCATAATCAATTCTCTAATCATTCTTATCCCCTTTCTGTTCAACCTTTGCTGTATTCTTTAGATTGCCCCGGCGGCTTTTAATTCTTCCGCCGCCTTCTTTGAATATCCCAATCCGGCCAGAATCTCCTCCGTATGCTGCCCTAAGAACGGCGCAGGATACTCTATTGCTCCCGGTGTCCTGGAGAGCTTGATGGGAATACCCGCCATGCTGATGAGTCCGGCCAAGGGATGCTCCACTTGTGTAATCATTTCTCTGGAGATAATCTGCGGGTGGCTGACTACATCTTCAATATTATTAATCGGTCCACAGGGAATGCCGGCTGCCTCAATGTCCTTGATCCACGCGTCGCAGTCTCTGGTAAGAAAGATTTGTTCCAGAATATTTTTTAATTCGGCCTGATGCTTCGTACGCTCCGGATTGGTGGCAAATCTGGGGTCGGCAATCAGTTCCTCCCGGTCCACCAGCTTGCAGAATCTGGCCCATTGCGTATCATTGCCGATCGCCACAATAAGGTGCCTGGTTTTGGTGGCAAAGGCTTCAAAAGGCGTAATGGAGGGGTGGCGGTTGCCGATAGGCCCCGGAGAAACGCCGCTCGCAAAATACCGGGCAATGGCGTTCTCCAGAATGGCTACCTGACAGTCCAGCATAGCCACGTCGACTTGCTGTCCCAGGCCGGTATTATTCCTATTGTAGAGAGCCTGCAAGATGCCCACAGCCGTAAACAGGCCAGCCACAATATCCCCGATGGAGGCTCCCACGCGGGTCGGCTCGCCGCCGGGATGTCCGGTGATGCTCATGATGCCCCCGGCTCCCTGGACGATAACGTCGTAAGCCGGTTTCCGGCTCCACGGCCCGGTATGTCCGAAACCTGAGCAAGCGGCATAAACCAGCCGCGGATTCAGTTCTTTTAAGGTATCATAACCCAGGCCCAATTTCTCCATTGTGCCGGGGCGGTAATTCTCCACCAGCACATCCGCTTGCATCACCAATTCCTTAAATACTTTAATGGCTTCCGGTGCTTTGAGATTCAGCGTAATACTCTTCTTGTTCCGGTTCAAGCTCATAAAATAGGCGCTTTCTCCATTGATGAAAGGTCCAAACTGCCTGGAGTCGTCCCCCCGGCCCGGTTCTTCTACCTTGATTACGCTTGCTCCCATATCTGCCAGCACCATCGTAGCGTAGGGCCCTGCCAATACTCTTGTTAAGTCCAGTACAACCAGCTCATTCAAGCATTCGCTCATTCGTCCGACCCCTTCTCGATATATTTTCAATAACATTATAATAACAGATAATGCTCCACTGTAGTTACCGGAAAATCGTTTGACGATAAGGCAGCTAATACGCATCAAAAAGGGTTCCCGGTACTTATAAAGTCCGAGAACCCTTGGTACTGCCGGGTTTAGTTTAAAATACGGAATGTGAGTGGTTTATTTAATAGTTTCGGATCGCAGCTTCGCGGACATCCCACAGTAGCCAGCCATACCAACGTTCGGAGGGGTAAACGACCCTACCGTCTTCATTCGCCCGCTCCATTAAAAAACGGTAGACAGACAATTTTTTCTCCCCAAAGCTTTTACATAATCCCTCGCATTGGACAGCATCTGGGCGGAAATATCAAGACCGACCACATCTTGTGCCGTGGCGGCAAATTCCGCCACAAACCGCCCCAGGCCGCAGCCGATATCGATGACCGAATCCCTAGGGGCGAGCAGGCCGTGGGTCCGCAGCTATATACCATTTTGTAAAAGGACTTAGTATATCTGATAGCCTTATTAATACCACTGATTCTGCGGTTTATTGATGAACATAATGCTTGATAATAGCCGGATTCTTTTCGATTATCTCCAACAACCTGCGTGCTGTACCTCTGGGCGGATTTGTTCCGGCTTCCCATGCCTCTACGGTCTTTACATTCACACCCAGGACGTGAGCAAAGGTAGCCTGAGATAGCTTTAAACCTATACGTATATTTTTAATATTGGCCGCAGTATAAACCGGTACTTCTTTAACCCTAATAACACGCCTTCTGGCTCCCTTTCCTGTCTGCTCGTATTCCAGGGCTTGATTCATGCTTTTAATGAGGTCTTCACCTATTTT
>JAVEYA010000095.1:0-8353 GCA_034003745.1 Clostridia bacterium | reverse complement strand
TAGCCACAATGGCGGAATAGAGCGCGGCGATTTCTTTTGGCTTCAGGCTCTCCACTCTTTTTAGCGGATGCAGCCCCGCCGCGAACAAAATCTCATCTGCATAAATATTGCCGATACCGGCAATTTTCCTTTGGTCCAGTAAAAAGGCTTTCAAGCCGCCTTTTTGGTTGGCTATCAGCTTATTCCAAGCCCTTAGGGTAAACGCCTCCTCTAAAGGCTCCGGCCCCAGGTTGGCCAGACCCCCGCACGCTTCCCACCGGCCCGTCTTCACCAGGAAAATCAGGCCGAATTTACGGACGTCCACGAAGCGCAGTTCGTGCCCGCCGGATAAATGAAAGAGGATATGCGTATGCTTGGTCACCGGCTCGTCCGCTTGCGTATAAAGCAACTGTCCGGTCATGCGTAAATGGATAACGAGGGTATAGCCTTCGCTTAGTTCCAAGAGCAAGTATTTACCCCGGCGGCCGATAGAAACAATACTTTTATCTTTACTCAGAGCTGCAAATTCCTCCGCGTCCACGTTCTTGATAATCCCGCCGTAGAATACCTCCACGCCGGTGATTTTCTGTCCCTCCAGGAGAAGCTGCAGACTGCGTCTTACGGTTTCAACTTCCGGCAGTTCCGGCATAATTACTCCCCTTCTCTCTCATATTGTCATTGCTATAGTATTATCTTCTCCAGTTCATACCAGTTAGGGCCTTTTTGCAGGTCTACCTGCAGGGAAACGCACAAAGGATAGACGCCGCTCATTATTTCGTTCACTGTCCGCGCCAAGTCCATCACTTCCGCGGCAGGCACATCGAAAATCAGCTCGTCGTGCACTTGCAGAATCATGACGCTTCGCTGTTCCTGCTTTAATACTTCCTGCATCCGGAGCATAGCCAGTTTGATAATATCCGCGGCACTGCCCTGAATAGGCGTATTCATGGCTGTTCTTTCCGCAAAACTGCGCAAATTGAAATTCCGGCTTAAGATATCCGGGAGATAGCGCCGTCTGTTCAGCAGGGTCGTCACATAACCCTGTTGGCGCGCTTCAGCAATGATGCGTTCGATATAGAACCTGACGCCATGGTAACGGCGAAAATAATTATCGATATATTCTTTGGCTTCCGCCCGGGAGATGCCCAAATCCTGTGACAAGCCAAAATCGCTGATGCCATAGACAATGCCGAAATTAACGGCTTTGGCAGCCCGGCGCATTTCTTTGGTTACCTTATCCATCGGCGCCCCGAACACTTCGGAAGCGGTACGCGTATGGATATCCTGCCCCAGGTGAAACGCTTCCATCAGCACTTCATCCTGGGCGATATGAGCCAGCACCCTGAGCTCTATCTGGGAATAGTCCGCCGTCAAAAGCAGGTGTCCCGGAGAGGGCAGGAAAGCCCGACGCAAGCGGCGGCCTTCTTCCAGACGGATGGGGATATTCTGCAGATTCGGCTCCGTCGAAGAGAGGCGGCCTGTAGCCGTGACCGTTTGATTAAAGGAAGTATGCACTTTACGTGTTTGCGGGTCCATCAGAGCGCCTAAGCCGTCAATATACGTCGTCTTAATCTTGGCCAGCTGCCGGTAATGCAGGATAGCGGCTACGATTTCATGTTCTAAGGCCAGCGCCTCCAGCACTTCCGCACTGGTAGAATAGCCGGTCTTGGTTTTCTTGCCTTTGGCCAGTCCCAGCTTGCCGAATAAAATCTCCCCCAGCTGCTTGGGCGAGTTGATATTGAACGTCTCGCCGGCCTGCCGGTAAACTTCCTGTACCAATACGGCTATCCGGGCATCCAGCTCCTCGCCCATCTCCTGCAGCACTGCCTGGTCCAGCAGTACTCCGGCCGTCTCCATCTCAGCCAATACCCCTGAGAGCGGCAGCTCCAGATCGTAATACAGCTCCCACATGCCCTGTTTCCGTAAGCTTTGCGCATATTCCGCGGCCAGCACGGGCAGGTTCCGTAACGTCACCGGCTCTCCTTGCGGCCGGGAGGGATTCAGAAGGTAAGCCATCAATAAGGTATCCTTTTCGATTCCCTGTATATGGACGTGATGCGCCTGACAGGCCAGGATAGCTGTCTTTGCGTCATGTACGGTTTTCTTGATTTTTTCGTCTTCCAGCCAGGGTTTGAGCCTATCCAGCATCTCCCTTAGGACCTGCTCGTCCGCCCAGGACAAAAAGAGCGGCTCCCCGGTTTCTTCCGGGAACTGCAGTCCGATTTCCTTAATCGCCAGCCCTGAGACGCCGGGCCTGTGTGTCGTAAGCCATAGGACCATCTCCGTACCCTTTTGCGCCTGCAGATAATTCTCTAAATCCCGGGCGTTGTCTATTCTTCTTTCGGCGGGCTGCCCCGCTCCCGCTTCCGGAACGAATAACCGGGGGGCGGAGGCGATTCTCTTTTCCAGGATCGTCTGGATGATTCCTTTGAATTCCAGCTCTTTGAGCAGCTCCAACACTTTCTCATAGTCAGGCTCTTCCGTCCGGCAGTCGGCTACATTCAACTCCAGCGGCAGCGTCCTTTCTATAACAGCCAGTTTGCGGCTTAAGCGGGCCAGGTCGGCATATTCCACCAGGAGCCCCCCCAGCTTTTTGCCGGCAAAATCCTGCGCGTGGGCTAAGACATTTTCCAGGCTGCCGTAATCCTGCATCAGCTTCAGGGCAGTTTTCTCGCCGACGCCGGGAATTCCCGGTATATTGTCGGAGGAATCCCCCATCAGGCCTTTTAAATCAATCATCTGTTCCGGGGTCAGACCGTATTTTTCTTGGAGGACAGCTTCATTATACCGGTCCATTTCGGTGATGCCTTTACGCGTCAACAGCACGTTGGTGTATGCAGAAACCAGCTGCAGGGCGTCCCTGTCCCCGGTGACGATGAGTACCTGCAGATTTTCCCCTTCTCCCTTGAGAGACAAAGCGCCGATAATATCATCCGCTTCATAATCTTCACATTCAAAAAGCGCTATCTTCATAGCGCAAAGCAACTCTTTTAAAACCGGAAGCTGGGGCCTAAGCTCATCAGGCATCGGCTTGCGGGTGGCCTTATACTGCTCGTAGTCACGGTGACGGAAGACCCTCTTGCCCTTGTCGAAGGCAACCGCCACATAGTCCGGCTTTTCCTCGTTTAAAATTTTCAGCAGCATGTTGCAGAATCCATAGACCGCGTTGGTAATGAAACCTTTAGAATTGGATAACATCGGAATGGCGTAAAAAGCCCGGTAGAGAAGGCTGTTGCCATCAATCAAGACAAACTTTTCCGGCAAGAGACTCACCTCAGTAATATTATTTCCCATTAAACAAATTCGGTGCGCAAGGATAATTTCCTGCACACCGACTCATCCTGTCATTTTGAACATAGTGTGTCATTCTGAACGAAGTGAAGAATCCTTCTTAGCAAGATACTTCGCTGCGCTCAGTATGACAATTACTGATTCTTTCTCGCCTTGCGTATGCCCAGCCATACCAGCGCTCCGGCTATGATCAGCAGCACCAGATAAGGGATAGCCGCGCCGATATAGATGACCAGGTTACCGATACCAAGGAGAATACTATTGATGGTCTGAATAAAGGCTTCCCTGGTCTTCCTTAAGACGTCCCCGATGCCGGGATTACTGATTTGCTGGGTGGAGACGGCCACCTCTTCGATATTGATACTGATAGAGGAGTAATCCACGCGGTTGCTCAGGTATCTGAGCCGCCCTTCCAGCGACTCCAGATTGGCGCGGGTATTGGCCAGCTCATTTTCCACCGCCAAAATGTCGCTTAACTGTCCCGACTTGGTCAGGATATCCAGCAGTCTTTCCTCTTTGACGCGCATGGCCTTGAGGCGGCTTTGGACATCCACGTATTCTTCCGTGACATCCTGGGTATAGATGTTGCGGTTTCTGACCGTACCCAGCGTATCCATGCCGGTCATGAAATTCTCGAATTGCACGGCGGGCAGGCGGACCTGCATATAGCCGGATTTGGCGTCATTTCTCCTGTTCGTATTGACGTTCTCGTTGGCAATATAGCCGCCGGCAGCTGTGATTTTCTGTTTCAGGGTCTCGACAGCCGCAGTAAAATCATCGACTTCCAGACTTACGTCGGCATTTTTGATAATTTTTCTTTCAATATCCTCTTGCATCTCCGGCATAGTCTGAGGAGGCGCCGGCTCAATGGGGGCAATTGCTTGGTTCTCAGCCATCTTGTACGCAATATCGGAGGAGCGGAGCGCCACCTCACCCGACTCTTCCGTAGCGGCCATATCCATCATGACCTGATTCCTGGCCAATTCATCACCGGCAGGAGCTGCCATCGGAGCTGGGGCCGCCGGAGCCGTCGGGGCTGTGGCGGAACCGCCTCCGCTAAAACCGCCAATGAGCTCCCTGCCCGAATCATTGGCTACTTTAGATAAACTCTTCGGCATATTCGAACCCACAAAGGGAATAATCACCATCATCAAGACCAGCGCCGCCGCAAGCGGAACAAGCTGGGCCCTTTTAATATTTCTCATCCAGCCAGGGATGAAATCCGGCCAGACCAGACGCTTTTTCACGGCGTTCTTTTCCAGCTTAGCGCGCAGTTCGCGCCTAAAGCCGGCGGGCGGGATCATTTCCTCCAGCGAGGATAGTGCGTGAACAGTTTCCTGAAGAGATTCATATTCCATACGACATTCGGCACAACCCTGCAGGTGCTCTTCCACCGCCAGCATTTCTTCGGTATCCAGCATTTTATCCAGATAAGCCGACAATTTTTCACTTACATGTTTGCTGTTCATTCACGCATCCCCCCTTTCTTACCCGTATAGACGCTCCTGAATTTTGTTTTGTTCCCTGTCCCTCAATATCTGCTCTTTAAGATAATTTCTCGCCCTGCTGATGCGTGATTTGACCGTCCCTAACGAACATTCCAACTGTTCGGCAATTTCTTCGTAAGAATATCCGTTGATATCCCGCAGGACCAGCGCCATCCGGAAATCGGGAGATAACTTGTTAATATATTCCTGCATCATTTCCTGCAGTTCTTTTCTCTCATATTCCTCAGCCGGACCGGCCTCGGGGGAAACGAACTGCTTGGTTATTTCACCGTCATCCAAAACGATTTTCTCATCCAATGATTCCGTCTTGACGCGGTAGCGTTTACGCAATTCGTCCCGGCAAACATTGGAGGCAATGCGGCACAACCAGGTCAGGAAGGAAGACTCGCCCCGGAAAGACTTGATAGCCTGGAAAGCCTTCAAAAAAGCTTCCTGAGCGAAATCGTCCGCGTCTTCACGATTCCCCATCAAACGATAAGTCAAGGTATATATTTTGCGCTCATAACGGCACACCAACTCTTCAAAAGCGTCGATATCGCCGTCTTTGCTCTTCATTACCAATTCTTCATCTCGGGTCAAATTACTTGCCCCCCTCCACAAACCAATTTATATAGAGATCGAACGTGGAAAAAAGGTTCCTCCAAAAAATATTCTAACATACTTAAAAAAATTAGGATAGGACTTGAAAGAAGGGGAAAAAATAACCATTAGAAAAAAGGAGATCATTGTCCGGCGGCAGACCATGGGAAACCTTATACGTATACAAGTATACTAAGGAGGTCCAGAATGGACAAGAACAAAAATAAACCAAGCAACTCCAGTTCCAGTAACTACAACGCCAACTACAACCAAACCAATTACATAAATGAAGAGTATGCCAGTGAATTAGACAAGAGCTCCGCCAAGAAAAGCGCATCTTCTACCGATTTCAAAAGCAACAGTCAAAACAAGACCAACAAAACCGATAACAAGAAGTAGCCTGTCTCTTTTCCAAACACTCTCCTTTTTTTCGGGCCGCCGGATAATAAAGGCAAGGGGCTGTACTCTCTGCAGTACGCCCCTTGTCTATTGATTACTCTGGGACCATTTCCCTTTACCTATTTTAAGCGCCTTGACTTAAACAAGGAAACCACCAGACCGGCGACAATTACAGCAGCGAGTACCAGGCTTATTCTGAGAATATAAATGTTGTAACTGTGGATTTCCCGGGCCAGGCCGGAATTGATGCTGGAGCCGATGATGATTCCGGCGATGATAATACTTACCGCCAACAGGACCATGCTGAAGAAAATCCGGTTTAAAACCTGTACAAATAACTGCTCCAGCTTATCTATATCTTTCAGCTGAAACTGAACCGTAAAATCTTCATCTTCCATTTTTCCCAGGAAATTCATCATCGCTCCCGGAAATTCATTAAACAAATCCTTATATTTATATAGGGTCTTGTTTAATTCATAAGCTAAGCGCCGGGTAGATAAGGACTGCCGGAGAAGTTTTTTGGCAATGGGTTCGACCACCGTAAACGCATTTAAATCCGGCGCCAATTTTTCTAAAAGTCCCTGTAAGGTCCCCAGCGTTTTGGCCAGCAGGATAAACTCACGGGGAATTCTAATGTGATGGGCATAGGCCAAAGGAAATACCTCCGCAAACAATTGGTCGATTCTAATCTCTTTCATCGGTCTGGTCAGATATTTTTCAATCAGCAGTTCCACACCATACTCAAAATTACGGATATTGCTTCTCTTGGGCATCCTTTCCATATCTACCAGGGCTTTGATCACCCTGTAACTGTCCTTGGAAGCGACGCCGACAAAAAAGTCGGAAATCATTCTTTTCCTGGATTCACTAAGCCGTCCCACCATCCCCAGATCCAGAAAAACGATTGTTCCATCCTTTAAGACCTGAATGTTCCCCGGGTGCGGGTCGGCGTGAAAGAATCCGTCCCGAAGGATTTGCCGGCAAATGGATGCAGCCAGCTTCTCGGCTAATTTGGTCCGGTCCAGCCTTAAATCATCCAGGGCATAATTATCATCAATCCTGACGCCGTCGATATATTCCATGGTCAGAACACGCCTGGTGGTGTAAACCTTTTTCGTATGGGGTACCTTGATTCCCTCATCCTGGGCCAGATTACGCCGGAAGACTTCAGCGTTTTCCGCTTCTTTAAGAAAATCCAGTTCATTTTTGATAATATTTTCAAAATCAGCAACCGTCTCACTGAAATTATACAGTTCCCCATATTTTGTATGCAGGTCAATAAAATGAGCGACGCTCTTCAAAATATCCAAATCAACGGCAATGGTTTTTTCAATACCCGGACGCTGCACCTTGACTGCCGCAAATTCTCCCGAGAGCAGCCTGGCGCAGTGCACTTGGGCCATAGAGGCCGCCGCAAACGGTTTTTCCGCGAATTCCTGAAAAATATTCTCCAGCTTTTCAGCAAATTCTTCCTCGATCACCGCTTTTACCTCGGCAAAGGAAAACGGCTGAACCGCATCCTGCAGCAATTTCAGTTCTTCAATGACCCCAGGGGAGACAATATCCGGCCGGGTACTCAAGATCTGGCCGATCTTCACAAAGGCGGGGCCCAGTTCCTCCAAAGCCAGCCGCAATCTTGTCCCTGCCGAAGAGGAGGCTTTATCCGTCGCCACCTGCTCGAAAATCCTGTTTTTCATTTTTAAATGCCGATAGATGCCCAGGCGCTCCAAGGCGAGCCCGAAGCCGTATTTGGCGAACACAGCCAGAATCTCGCGGTACCTGCCGACATGGATATGTCTTAAAGCCACCAGATCACCTCCTCAGTACAAGAACTACTTACCTTATTATAATTCCTTTCACGAAAAAACACACCTCATCTTATCGGGATGTGTTTTTTCTTTGGGCGCCGCGAAAGGGACACCTATACTTTGCACTAATAGAGGAGATATAATAGCAATATATTAGTAATAGACTCAAAATCTACTGCTGCTCATAGTATATGATATGTGGAGATGGAATTACAATATGATATAATAACGATATTGGAGGTGTCGTTATGATTGATAAGCGTACCTTGCTTAAAGAGATTGAATCCCTGCCGCCCCATGTTGTAGAAGAAGTGTACAAATATATTGCTTTTATAAAGTTTAAGGATAAACAGGAAAAAAAGATGAATGACATTACCCTCGCCAGCGAAAAGGCCCTTGCTAAAGATTGGCTTACGCCTGAGGAGGATTCTGTGTGGGCAAATTTATAAAGGGCGATGTTGTTGTTCTTCCATTTCCCTTTTCTGATTTAAGCACCTCGAAACGGCGTCCAGCATTGGTACTAGTCGACTTAAAAGGAAATGATCTGATTCTTTGTCAAATAACCAGTAAGACATTTTCTGATGATCTTGCAGTTTTAATCGAAGTAACTGACATTGAAAATGGAACATTAAATACCGTCAGCAATGTAAGACCAAATAAACTGCGTATTCTTGTCAATTCAGACCGGCGTTCTTGTGATATCCGGCCACCATTCTTATATTATCCGGCCAAAGGCCGGCAACCTCATAAGTGGATAATAACACAGATTAATCTGTTGGAATATCACCT
>JAVEYA010000094.1:0-8599 GCA_034003745.1 Clostridia bacterium | reverse complement strand
GTTAATGTATACTCTGGCTGTAAAATGTTTGTCTTCACAACTTATATTTTACGGCAAAAGACGGCTTCTGGCATCTGCCAGTCGCCGCCTTTTGTTTTTTTTAGGGTGCTGTTACTGCGACAGCCCCTTTAGCAGTCTTATGCTATTTCGTAAAAGTATGTATTTTTTGTTTGTCCAAATACATCAGATAATCTATTCTCTTCAAGAGCTCACCTGTTGATAGCTTCGATTCTTTTACCTGATAATCATATCCCATGCTCAGATTAATTTCGTATGGAGCCAGCTTTTTCAAATTAAACTGGGACACATTTTCTTTTAGTCTCTGTACCATGGCGGTGAGCTCGGACTGTACATTTATTTCCATAATAACAACAAATTCATCTCCGCCGTATCTGGCAATAAAATCTGTTTTTCTAAAGGTATCTCGAAGCAATTGCGCTGTATGTTTAAGCGCTTCGTCGCCTTGGTCGTGCCCATACACATCATTGATCATCTTAAAAGAATCAATATCAATCATGATACCGGCTATCAGACCACAGCCCTTATTTCTTATTATGGTATGAAGAAAGGTATCAAGATATCTCCGATTGTTAACTCCCGTCAAATAATCCGTATGCAGCTGCTCTTTTTGAATATTGATGAAAATGATCAAAATAGACAAAGTTGCAGTGATCCATATAATATTGATTCCGGAAACTATGACTTGTAGGATCCCGCCTAGCGACGGGGGAATTGCAAAAAAGATAAAATAAAAGAATTCTTTTTGGGTAATTTTTTGCCGGTTTTTAATCAGAAATACAGCTGTGTACATAATAATATAAAGGCATATGCCTAACAGAATATAGATAAACCGTCCCTGGTCATACAAATTATTCTCATCAAAGATAAAATAAATATTAGAAAAGATACTCGCAACGGATAAAACCGCATTAATGGCTACCGGAAGGAAGAGGGGGAACAAGATTTTGGTTATACGCGCTTTGTCGCCGTAAACATAATAATCGACATAATAGTACCAGATCATGCAGATGATCGGGTTCAAAATATTGTAAACTACAATTGCCAATGTATACAATAACGTTATATGTTCGCCCGGCTTCCCGTTTAAGACCCGCATCCATGAATCCAAAGCTAAAAGAAGGGTGCAGACAGATAACAACATCAAAAAAAGCTTCTGATCGAATAAGTAGCGGCTGCCTTGTCTGCGCATATTTAAGGCAATTACAAACAGGATTGCTATGGCAAAGAAATTTAATTCCAAATATAGAAATATCGGCATTATTATAGTTACCCCCAGCATATACCGATTCAACAACAAAAAACTGTCTGCCTTTTTACAGCGCCAGATATTTTCATTCCATTTTATCATGCAAAATAAAAGGAGTCGATCGTAAAATACAATCGACTTCCTCGGCAAATTACATGGCGGAGAGAGGGTTCGAATCCTTATTCGAAACTCATTTTATATTCTCAGAGTATGCTACTACTGTGATGTTTTTTCTGGCGGAGAGAGAGGGATTCGAACCCTCGGTAGAGTTGCCCCTACACACGCTTTCCAGGCGTGCACCTTCAACCACTCGGTCATCTCTCCGTAGTCTTCGTGGTCTACTCAATGATGATACTTTAATCTAAAGTCTCTGTCAAGTAACATTATTAACCGTGCGCGGAAACGGTATCACATCACGGATATTGGTCATGCCGGTCATATACATGATCAACCTTTCAAAGCCTAGCCCAAAGCCGGCGTGTCTGGTTCCGCCATATTTTCTTAACTCCAGATACCATTGATAATCCTCGGGCTTCATACCCATTTTCACCATTTTTTCCGTTAACAGATCCAGCCGTTCTTCTCTTTGGCTGCCGCCGATAATCTCACCCACGCCGGGTACCAGCAAGTCCATCGCCGCAACGGTTTTATCGTCGTCATTGGACCGCATATAGAAAGCCTTTATTTCCCGGGGATAATCCGTCACGAAAACCGGCTTTTTAAAAATCTTTTCCGTAAGATACCGTTCATGCTCCGTCTGCAGATCCAGCCCCCATTTGACCGGGTAGGCGAAGTCGGCTTTAGCTTGTATCAGCAGTTCGATTGCTTCAGTATAGGTGATATGGACAAAAGATGCGTCCCGCACATTCTCCAAGCGTTCCAACAACCCCTGGTCGATAAAGGCATTGAAGAACTCCATTTCCGCCGGCGCTTCTTTTAAGAGGACGTCAATCAGGTATTTCAGCATTTCTTCCGCCAGCGCCCTATTCTCCCGTAATCCCGCAAAGGCGATTTCCGGCTCGATCATCCAGAATTCTGCCGCATGCCTGGCCGTATTGGAGTTTTCCGCCCGAAAGGTCGGCCCGAAAGTATAAATCTTATGAAAGGCCAGGCAGTAAGCCTCCCCCTCTAATTGACCGCTCACCGTTAAATTTGTCTCTTGTCCAAAGAAATCTTGAGTAAAATCAATCCCGCCCATTTCATTCCGGGGCGGGTTGCCCAAGGGAAGAGTCGTCACCCGGAACAGTTCCCCGGCGCCCTCGGCGTCGCTCGCCGTAATAATGGGCGTATGCACATAGAGGAAGCCCCGTTCCTGGAAGAACCGGTGAATCGCATACGCCAGCAAAGAACGGACCCGGAAAACGGCGGAGAACGTATTGGTGCGCGGCCGTAAATGGGGCATGGTGCGCAGGAACTCGAAAGAATGCCTCTTTTTCTGCAACGGATACTCCGGTATGGAAGCACCCTCAATGATAACTTCTTCCGCCTGCAGTTCGAAGGGCTGTTTGGCGCCCGGCGATTCCGTCAACGTACCGCCAACCGTGAGAGCAGAACCGACGTTCAGCTTGGTGATTTCCGCGTAATTGGCGAGCGTCTCCGTAATGACCACCTGAACATTTTTGAAATGAGCGCCGTCGTTTAATTCAATGAAGCCAAAATTTTTAGAGACGCGGAGGGTCCGGACCCAACCTTGCACTACTATTTTTTTATTTAACCAGGCTTCCGGTTCTTGAAATAATTGTTTGCTTAAAATTTTTTCCATAAGCCTCTCCTTTATCTTCAAACGCTGCCCTTTTTAGTATTATACAATGACCTTGCCTGTCTAATCCATTTTATGCGCAAATAAAAGAGGGAAGGTTAACCCTTCCCTCTTTAAGCACCCATCCCTACGGTTTACTGCTAAAACCTTTGATCTTCTTGACTTTTCGGTCATTTGACCCAGACGGATTACTCTTTTGTCCTTTTTGTTGTTTACTTAACAATTGGTTTCCTTTAAATTCCCCTTCATTATTTTAGTGAATTTTACTGAACCAACTTAAAACGCACTTCCCAAAAACCGGGTACTCGAGATACTAAACCTAAACTTAATAATTTAACTTAGCAACTAGACTCTCCGCAGGGATGGTGCTACCTTTACTATATCAAAATCTTTTCATCATTGCAAGCTTTGCCAAGCTATTTTTGGGTGGTAATTATTAGCATTCTTACGGCCGGACTGCCTGTTTTTTAATTTCCGTAATCCGGCTGACGGCATCGGGATGCGAATAGCCATACCAGACCACAAAAGCCGGCGGAGCTATATCCGAAAGGTTTTTCTGGGCCAAATCAATTTGCAGGCCAACCGCGCCCTGAATGTCTCCGGTAAGCTCCACACCCACCCGGTCGGCTTCCCGCTCCATTTGCCGGGAGATAGCGCTTTCAACGGGACTGCCGATAAAAGAAACCAGATTAAAAAAAAGCAATAACAAGGCCAGCCCGTGAATGGAGGCTTGGGCTCCCGGCACGGTCCGGCGATACAGCATAAAGAGTGCGAACCATAAAACAAAGCTGGCTGCACTGCCATAAAGAAGCCCTTTCATGATATGCCCCTGTTTCCAATGCGCCATCTCATGCCCGACTACGGCTTTCACTTCGTCAAAAGGATAATCCCCCAATAAGGTATCGTATAAGACGATCCGTTTCGTCCGGCCCAAACCGGCAAAATAAGCATTCGCCTTCGTGGTGCGGCTGGAGGCATCCATAATCAGTACTTCATCCACCGGAACCCCGGCTTTTTGTGAAAGTTCCCCCACCATGGCCAGAAGGGCCGGGTCCGTTGCCGGGGTGAAGCGGTTAAAGAGCGGCGAAACCAATACCGGCCACAAATACGACTGAATGACCAGCCAGACCGCGAAGAATATCGCGCCGATAAGCCACCAGCTTTGGGGAAAACGCTTCATTAAAAGAAAAACCAGGGCAAATCCGGCCGTAAATAACAAAGCGTCGATGGCGGAGCTTTTGGCCACATCCAGCCACCAGCCGTTTAAAGTCTGCGTAGAAAAGCCCCAGCGGTGGCTCCAGTAGAAACTGGTGAGCCAGCTAAAAGGCAGATTTATCAGGTTAATGATGAGCCAAAGCAAAAAAGAATAAACTGCCGCACCAATCAGAGAACTTTCCCCCGTTAAACTCTGTGCCCAACGAGGCAGCAAGGCGGCTTTGGCCCCGAAGGCCAGCCAGGCCATTATGGCGAAAGTGAGCAGAGCACTGGCGACAAAGATGATCCGCAAAAAACGGGCATA
Organism: Clostridia bacterium; assembly: GCA_034003745.1. GTDB lineage: Bacteria > Bacillota > Peptococcia > DRI-13 > PHAD01 > JAVEYA01. The sequence continues at coordinate 4,054 of JAVEYA010000094.1, read as the reverse complement.
CGCGCCGCTGCGCTCGACTTGGGCTGCGCTGAAATATTTTAAGGTTTCCGGATTCACTTTGGCGGGCAGGATAGACGCCGCCAGATAGAGCAGCGCTAAAGCCGCCGTTACCGCCAGCAGGCTCCCCCAGATCCCATTCATACGCAGCTGCATAAATGTCTCCCCCTTGTTCATATCTTCACATTGACAATATTCCCTGCTAACATATAATATTAACTATACTTGAGTATCCCAATTATGCTATCTATTTAATAAACAGGAGTGATTTTTGTGCCAAACAATATTAACCGTGCCTTCAATTTTAATGCCGGTCCGGCCGCTCTGCCCCTGGCCGTACTCGAAAAAGCGCAAAGCGAGCTGGTGAATTTTAAAGGAACCGGCATGTCTGTAATGGAAATGAGCCATCGCAGCACGGAATACGAAGAAATCCACAATAAGGCCATTGCCCTGTTGAAAGAGCTGCTGCATATTCCCGCCGATTATGAAATTCTGTTCATCCAGGGCGGCGCCAGCCTGCAGTTTACCATGGCGCCGATGAACTTCCTGCCTGCCGGCAAAAAGGGCGGCTATGTTTTGACCGGAGCCTGGTCGGAAAAGGCGCTGCAGGAAGCGGAACTCCTGGGCGATGCCTATGTCGCGGCCAGCGCTAAGGAAAACAAATATCGTCATATTCCTAAGCTTGAAGAGATTGCTTATCAGCCGGATACGGCCTACTTACATATCACTTCCAATAATACCATCTTCGGCACGCAATGGCACTCCTTCCCCGACACCGGAGACATTCCGCTCGTGGCTGATATGTCCAGTGATATTTTATCCAAACCCTTCGACGTCGGCAAGTTTGCCCTAATTTATGCCGGCGCGCAAAAAAATCTGGGCCCCTCGGGCGTAACCCTGGTTATCATCAAAAAGGCCCTGTTGGAACAAGCCAAGAGCAGCCTGCCTACCATGCTGAAATACAGCACCTTTTCCGAACACAATTCCCTGTATAATACGCCGCCGACTTTCGGTATCTATATCTTGCAACTGGTTTTAGAATATGTCAAGGAACTGGGCGGCGTTGCCGCTATCGAAAAACACAACCGCGAAAAAGCAGCGTTAATCTATGATGCCATTGACGCAAGCGGCGGCTTCTATTACGGTCATGCTGAGAAAGACAGCCGTTCCCTGATGAATATTACCTTCCGTGTGAAGGATGAAGCGCTGGAAAAACAGTTTCTGAAAGAAGCCAAACAACAAGGCTTTGTCGGTTTGAACGGTCACCGCTCTGTGGGCGGCTGCCGCGCTTCCACTTATAATGCCGTTCCTTATGAGGCCTGCCTGGCCTTGCAGCAATTCATGCAGGAATTTCAGAAAAAGAATTCGTAAAATCAACTTTACCCATAGAAAAAGCCGCTTCGGCGGCTTTTTTGCGTTTTATTTCAACTTACCTGCTCCTTTGGCAGCTTTCCGGCCATCACTTTGTTGAACCCTGCCACCACTTCCGGATCGAACTGCGACCCGGCGCAGCGTTTTACTTCCTCCAGAGCGACGGCATGATCCAGGCCCTTGCGGTAAGGCCGGTCGGTGGTCATGGCATCATAGGCGTCGGCCACGGAAATAATCCGGGCTTCCAGAGGAATTTCCGCTCCTTTCAGCCGTTCAAAATAACCCGTTCCGTCATATTTCTCGTGATGGTATTTCGCCCCGGCAGATAACCTGCGCAGCGAATTCATGCCTTCCAGGATTTTCGCGCCGATGGCGGCATGGGTCTTCATAATCTTAAATTCTTCATCATCCAGCTGGGCTTGCTTATTTAAAATAGCATCCTGAATACCGATTTTGCCCACATCGTGGAGAATAGCCATGTATTCCAACGTATCCAGTCTTTCTTCCGTCAGGCCCATTTCCTTTCCGATGAAAAGCGAATACTCCGTCACCCGGCGGGAATGTCCGTTGGTATAAGGATCTTTGGCGTCAATCGCACTGGCCAAAGATTGGATAGAGTCAAGGAATAAATCCTTCATTTCTTTATACAGCTGGGCATTTTCCAGGGCCAGTGCAATCGGTCCGGTCATCCCTTCCAGCAGCACTTCATCTTCTTCTGAGAAACTGCCGCCATTTTTCTTATTGATGACCTGGAGTACGCCGAGGGTACGATCTCTGAGCTTTATGGGAATGGTAAGCATGGAACGCGTCTTGAATTCCGTCTTCTGGTCTGCCGCAGTATAGTGCCGGCTATCCTGAGAGGCGTCTTTGGTATTGATGGTCCTGCCCTCCGCCGCCACGGTTCCGGCAATGCCTTCCCCTATTTTCAGCCGGATTTCTTTGACCTGCTCTCCTTTTTCCCCCAGCGCCACTTCAAACCATAATTCCTGCTTTTCTTCGTCCACCAGGTAAAGGGAGCTGGCTTCCGCATCTGTTTCTTCTTTGGCGGTTTCCATGATTTTTTTCATTAGCGGCTTGAATTTAATATTGGCGGAAATCTCTTTGCCGATGGCGTACAGCCGGGAGATTTTTTGAATCTGGGCTTCTTTCCTCCTGATCGCTACAATAGCCGCAAGCAATCCCGCTGCCAATACCGCAATGATGATGTACAATACCATATCATTCACTTCCCTATATCTGTTGATATGTGGTGGTTAGTACCGGCACTCTAAGGTTATCCAGCACCCGCTCCAAGAGCACGCCCTCCTGTTCCGGGCTGCCAAAGCTGGCCTGAATCGCCGCCGTGATAAATTGCACGCCGCGGTCCAAGGCCAGCGGTAAGCTGTCCCCCTGGAGGAGACTGCCCACGATGACGCTGGTAAAGGCGTCCCCCGTGCCTGGGAAATTGGCCGGTATGTACACGCAGCTCACTTTCCAAAAATCTCCACCCGCCCTGTCGTAGGCTATGACGCTGGTATATTTGCCGCCCTCGGGGGAAGGCGCGCTGGTGATGATTACCTTGTCCGGGCCCATGGCGGAAAGACGCTTCAGCCAGGTCTTCAGCTCTTCTTCCGTCACGGCCGGATTGTACGGTTCGTCCAGCAGGTAGGCCGCCTCGGTAAAATTCGGGGTAATAATATCCGCTTTGCGGATGAGTCTTTTCATGTTCTCAACCATTTCCGCGTCCATGGTCGCATAAAGCCGGCCGTTATCACCCATAACCGGGTCGATGACAATCAAAGGGCGATTGGCCGAAAAGGTGTCAATGAACCCGGAAATGATGTTGATCTGGCGGGGTGAACCCAGAAAGCCGCTGTAAATACAGTCAAATTCAAGCTTCAGCTTCTTCCAATGCTTGATGAATTCTTCCATATATTCAGTCAGATCGACAAAGCAATACTCCGGATAGACCGTGTGCGCGGACAAAACAGCCGTCGGCAGGGAACAGACCTGTACTTCCATGGTGGAAAGAATCGGAATGACCACAGCAAGGGAGGACCTTCCGAATCCGGACAGGTCATGAATGGCCGCTACGCGACGCACTACTCTTGGCATAACAGGAGCCTCTTTTCATTGGATTTTCTTCGTTTTCTGCAATTCCAGGAAGCGGGCGATCCCATAGGCAATAAGGGCGTACACCGCCATCGCGATCAGGGTGGCCGGTTCAAAAACCGCTCTGGTTTCCAGTCCTTGGGTAAAGGAGGAACGGAAGATGCCGTAAAACGGCGCTAAAAAGACATTGCTCAAAGCATAGACAAAATTAACGAAGACACTGCCGGGATTCGCTCCAAGCAGTTTGAAGAGGAAACGGAACAATAATAAAACTTCCAGGATCCCCAAGACATAATAGACGATCCTTTTCGCCAGGTCGTTGCCTTCCAGCGTTCTATCCATATATGGGCCAACCTCCGCGCAATAGTCTAGTTATTGTTTATTTTGTCATTCGGCGGAGATTTTATCCCTTTCTTCCCAAATCCAGCCCCGGAGTCAGATGATGGAATGATAAATATATTGGATGCCCCCGGAAGGCGCGATAATTTCCGTCCTTTTGACCAGCCCGAAGGAAAGTAATATTTTTAAACGGTTGTTGACAGAATGGACATTCGTTTGGAGCAGTTCGGCCAAGGTCGGCGTATCTACGGATTTC
>JAVEYA010000093.1:0-8854 GCA_034003745.1 Clostridia bacterium | reverse complement strand
CTCCTAAAAAGAAAATAAGTTTTACCCTGACTGCCGGTAAGGCAATCAACTTCTTGTATTCGCTTTTTATCGACACGATTCCTTTAAAAAACAGCTAGTAATACCTGGCAAATAAAAAATAACCCGCCGATACATATATCGACGGGTTGCCTTTATTTATGTTCCTTTTTTCTGCATTTTTTTACATGCCAATTTTTTACTTAATCAGGCTGGCGTCTCTGACCAAAGAAGGCTCCACATCCACATAGCCCAACAAGGTACTGACACGCTGCCCGTCTACCCGCAATTCCACTTTTTCCACAGTGGGGAATTGGGTCAGCGTATTGACGATGGAGTACACGGCCAGTTTCTCCGCTGTTTCCGAGGCCGGCAGATCGGTAACCAGCTCCCCGCTGAAATCAACGATTGCCAAGCCATCCGGCCGGATATTAATATCTAAAAGCTGCGTATTGACCGGCAGGGTCGCTTCCAGACCGGCCTGGGCGGGACCCTTGATTAATTCCTGCATGGTGGCCCTGGCAATGCCCTCTACTTTTCCAATCGCTCTTTCTTCCAAGACCAGTCTTTGGTTGGCGTCCTTAAAATACAGCGCAATCGTCTGGGTCGGGCCATCCATAACAGCGGTTTGGGTTGTTTCAATGACCACCGTAGGCGTATCCGCCGTCGAATCCGAGACATTTTTTTCTTGGTTAAATCCCTGCTTCAGGGCGGCAATTTGGTCCGTCAGAAAACACCCGCTCAAAAAAATACTGCTGCACAGCACTATAACCAAGAGGAGTACAACCTTTTTCATTCTTGTCATTTCCCCCCTTCCTTTCGTTCATCATTAATAATACATATTTGGATAAGGGGAAAATATGACAACGAATACCTTTGTCCCTTGCAAATATCTCGTACATTTTTACGAGCCTGACAAACAAACCCTGCCGGATCATTTCCGGCAGGGTCATTCTAGTACAGAATTTTAAGACGGCTGTCGTCTTTAGATTACAGGAAGAACAACAGTGTAACGACGATAAAGCAGGGAATCAAGAAAATCAAGCTGTACTTCAGAATATACCCAAAGAAGCTCGGCATGGTCACGCCCGCTTCCTCGGCAATAGAGCGGACCATGAAGTTCGGCGCGTTGCCGATATAAGTCATGGCGCCGAAGAACACTGCACCGGCGGAAATGGCCATCAGATAAATCGGGTATTCCACCAGGAGTTTGGCCACAGCGTCCGCTTCCGCCATACCCGGATAGAACTGCCCCAAAACCGTAGAGAAGAAGGTCAGGTAAGTCGGCGCGTTATCCAGGAAGCTGGAGAGCGCTCCGGTAATCCAGAAATAGTGGATGGGCTGCTGCACTGCCGCAGTAATAAAGGCCAGGGCGCCTGCCGAGCCGGCTTTTAAGATTGCCAGCACCGGGGCCATGGTAATGAAGATACCAAAGAACAGATAAGCGACTTCCGCAATGGGACCCCAGCCGAATTCGTTCTCCTCGCGGAGGGCTTTGGGGGTAAATTTCAAAGACAGCGCGCCCATTAAGACCAAAAGGACGATCTGCAGCACGTCCTGGCCATGACGGTGTATCCCAAAGACAGTGAACTCGGGAAGGTGTAAGGTTCCACTCATCAGGACCGTGCCCACGATACCGGCTAGGAAAATAAAGTTCTGCGCCCCGGCAATTTCCAGAACCTTTCCGGAAGCAGCCGTTTCAACCGGGCTTAAAGTACCGGCTTTTTCTTCCTTCTTCAGGTTATAGGTATCCAGGATGAAGTACACAACCAGCATAATAATTGCAACCACGAGCATCGGTGTGAACAATTTCATTGTCCAGAAAAAGGGCACATGATGCAGGAAGCCTAAAAAGAGCGGGGGATCGCCCAGCGGGGTCAAAGCGCCGCCGACATTGGCTACCAGGAAGATAAAGAAGACGACCATAAAGGCTAAGTTTTTACGGTATTTGTTAATTCTGATAAAAGGACGGATTAAAAGCATGGCGGCTCCGGTTGTCCCCATCCAGGAGGCCAGCACGGTTCCGACAACAATAAACAAGGTGTTGACCAAGGGCGTCCCTTTGAGCGTAGTTCTGACCAGGATTCCTCCGCCTACGGTAAACAGAGCCCACAAGAGCGCAATAAAAGGAATGTAGTCGGCAATGATGATATGCAGCAACTCATAGAGAGCTTCCCCTTGATAAGCAATCAAAAGCGGGACGGCGGCAACGATAGCCCAAAAAAAAGAAACTTTGGGAAAGTGGTGATGCCAGAAATGGGGGAAAAGCATCGGGCCTAACGCGATGGATAAGAGCATACAAGCAAACGGGATTGCTGAAAAGAGCGGTAATTGCGTACCTAATGAGTGTTCCACTTTGATATCTCCTCCATTTACAATTTTGTTGCGCTTTAACTCAGGCGCCGGGTACTTCTTGTACTAAACTGAAAAATGTAGATAATTGCAAATACTCCATGTGAAGTCTAGCACAAAAATATAGTGTGCGTCAAGGCTGACAGGCTTACTCCATGTCACCTCCATTCGGTAAGGCCCGCCTGCGCCGCAGATAAAAAAATATCCCGGCCGCAATAATTACTACAGCGCTTACTGCTTGGGCAGCCCGTATATGTGACGTCAGCATCAGGCTGTCCGTGCGGAATCCTTCAATTACAAAACGTCCCAGCGAGTATAAAACAGCATAGCTCAAAATAAGCTCCCCCTGCTTGATGGGCGCCTTCCTCCTTAAGATGAGCAGAAAAATAAAAATGGCCAGATTCCAAAGGGATTCATACAGGAAAGTGGGATGGCGGTATGCTCCGTCAATGTACATGGCCCAAGGAATTTTATCCGGGTCGACCGTATAGCCATAGGCCTCCTGGTTAAAAAAATTACCCCAACGTCCGATAGCTTGGCCCAATACAATGCTCGGCGCGGCGATATCCGCAGCCTGCCAGAAACTGATGCTATACCTTCTGAGCAATATAAAACCGACAATGAAAGCGGCAATCAGCCCGCCATGAATAGCCAGACCGCCTTCCCAGACGGCAAAAATCGCTCTTGGATCGGCGCTGTAATACTTCCAGTTGAAGATAACGTAATACACCCTGGCGCCAACGAATGCCGCCGGAATCGCCGCCAGGAGCACGTTCATAAATTTATCCGGGTCAATGCCCTGACGCTGGGCCTCGCGCAAAGCTAAAAACGTGCCCAAAAGCACAGCGCCTGCTATTAAAATACCGTACCAGCGGACCTCCAAAGGCCCCAGTGCAAAGGCAACGGGACTAATCATCATAGTGTATATAGTTCTTCCTCCCGCAAGGTTTTGATCCCTATTTTCTCCAAGGTGATTGCCGCTTCCGCCGGATTCTCCGCGCGGATGATCACCAGTGCGTCCTCGGTCACCGACCCGATAAAGGCATAGGCATACTCTACATTGATTCCGGCAGCCTCCAGCTTTTCCAGTACATCCGCCAATCCACCCGGCAAATCGCTGACTTCAATGGCCAGCACATTGGTAATGCTGACTACGAAACCCGCTTGAGCAAGCGCCTCATAGGCTTTCTCCGGCGCGTTCACAATCAGCCGCAGAATGCCAAAATCAGTGGTGTCGGCAATGGAAAGTGCGCGGATATTGACGCCGGCATCGCCGATCACGCGGCACACTTTAGCCAGGCGGCCCTTTTTATTTTCCAAAAAAAGCGATATTTGTTTTACCATAGAATATACCCCCTTCTCTTTTATTATAAACGAATCCGCGTTATAAACGTATAAATATTCCTTTTTAAATACAGTATTTTTCTATATATTAAGATTGGAAATACTAAACATGTGGGGGTGTCCGCTTTGCGTACATTTTTGACTTATGTGGGGATGGTCGTCGGTTCGCTGATTTTCTCCTTTGCCATCAATTATTTTATTATTGCCAACGGCCTGGCTGAAGGGGGCTTCACCGGCGTTGCGCTCATCGCGCATTATCTGTTTGATTGGCCGGTGGGCCTGGTCCTGGCCGCGCTCAATCTCCCCCTCTTAATCTTCAGCTGGTACAGATGGGGGCTATCCTTTATTATCAAAACTATCTTTTGTGTAGCGGTTGTTTCCGTATCCATCGACTTGTTCCAAGGAATGAAACTCCAGACGGACGACCTGCTCTTAGCCGCTTTATACGGCGGAGTGGCGTCCGGGGCCGGTCTCGGCATTGTCCTACGCTGCGGCGGCACTACCGGGGGTATGGATATTATCGCGCGCTGGCTGCATGAAAAATATAACATCAATATGGGGACAGTCTTTTTTTCTTTTGATGTTGTCGTCATCGGCGCCGTGGCCTTCCTGTTCGGCCTGGACAAGGCGCTTTATACCCTGGTGGCCTTGTTTATCTTCAGCCAGGTGGTGGATCGTTTTATCGAAGGCCTGAACGAAGCCCGGGCAGTATTTATTGTCTCCCAATCCACTTTGGCCATTACTCAGGCCATCCTAAAGGAAATGGACCGGGGCGTCACGGTGCTCAAAGGATACGGGGCCTATACCAGCCGCGAAAAAGATATTCTCTATGTGGTGGTGGGAATAACGCAGGTGCTGCAGTTGAAGAAAATTGTCCGTCAGCTCGACCCTTATGCTTTTGTCACAGTAAACAAGGTGCATGAGGTGCTGGGCGAAGGATTCCGCAACCCCCTGTGACAGGCTGCCCGGAACAGCCTTATAATTCTTTATCGATTCTGGCGCTCATGCCTTTGAGTTTTTCCTGGACCCAACCGATCTGCTCCGGACCAAAATCAGCTAGTTTCTCCTCGTATTGAAGGGCCCGGGCCGCAGCTACGCCCGCCGCGTCGCCGAAGACGGCCTGATTGGGCAGGACCCGCAGTTCCGCCCAGGCAAAAGAGGAACAGCCGGCCGCATAGCCGGGAATTAACAGATTATCCACGCCTGCGGCCAAAAGCATCCGATAAGGGAGATAGACCGGGTTCTCCGGTTCGCCCCCGCCTTCCCGCCAGTCCGGACGCACGATTCCGGTTACCGGCCAGACATAGTCGCCGCTTTTCTTCAAGTCTTCCGGCTGATAAGCGTTAATATCCATCATATAATAGCCCAGCCCGATTCTGTCGGGATAATTTTCCGCATCGGCTCCTGCGGAAGAATTGGGGCCGGCCTTTTGCGCTTCTGCCATGGTCACGGCAAAGGCGCTGTTTTCATTTTCGGTCCGGGGGATTTTCTCTGCAAGCAGACTATGCACGGATTCCCGCAGATATAAGACCTCCCCGACGGCGGGCAGGCCCTGTTCATCCAGGACCAATTCCGCTTCGGCAAAGCCGTAAACCTGTCCGTCCGCTCTTACCCGAAAACGCCGCAGCGCTTCCATAAATTCCGGGTTTTGCAAAAAACCGCGCGCCGCGGTCCAAGCCTCATCCACCGCCCGGCGCCCCGGCAGGGTGTCTTTGGGATAATGCGCCGTACCCTTATCCCTGCTTTGTGCGCGGGCGTCCACGTGATAGATCAGGAGCGTATTGACCCACCATTCGTCGCTGCCGGAACCATTCTGCGCCGCGTTGATGGGTTTGATGGAAAAGCCCGACGGGGCGTATTTCTCATTGAAAGCCGTCACCACCGCGTCGGAGGACCAGGTCTCTTGTCCTCCGGCCAGCCCCCAGCTGCCGTTATGGTCGCGGGAGAAGAACCATTCGCCCACCTGCGCGGGCTCAGACGGGGTCTTGACGCCGCGGACTTTGAACATCAGGGTCGCCGCCTGCTGACGATAGACCCCGGTAGTTATTTCTTCTGAATCCAGATACCGGGTGGGCCAGTCCTGCCGCCCCACCGCAAGGGGTACGCCGGCCAGGCGGCTCAGCCTGCCGTCGTCGGAGGCGTCCAGATAGACGGCTCCCCGGACCAGGAGCTGTCCCGACTTCCATTCCAGAAGCCCTTCGCTGTTCTTTTCCACAGGAACCAGTTTAAGCCGGCTGATTCCCTGCCCTTTTTTTACTTTGACGTCTTTCAAGTCATGGCCGTAGATAATCCGTAAGCCGGGATGGCGATCCAAATCTTTTTTAATGATCCCGGCCATATCTTCCGTGTTATAAAACTGTCCCGCCTGGTTAAACCACAGTCCGAAGGAACCCTGGGTGACCAGCCGTTCCCGCCAGTAGCGGATATCGGTGAAATTTTGGCCGCCTATCGTGCCCAATCCTCCCGGCAAATTCACCGGTTCCGGAATGATCAGAAGGATTTTTTTGCCGGGCGCTAAAGAAGCCGCGCTGTTTGCCGCAGCGCAGCCGGCAAACCCTCCTCCATAGATAACCGCGTCATAGCGCTCTGTCTGGACGGTGGGTATAGCGGCGGCAAATAGAATTCCGAGCAGAACTACAGCAATAATAATCTTTCGCATCAAGTAAACCTCTGTAAATTATTTGCTTAAGTCGGCCAATAGACCCATTTCATTAATAATCAAACAGGCTGCATCTACAAGGTGAAAGGCCAAAGCCGCCCCCGTCCCTTCGCCTAAGCACATCTGCAGATATAAGAGCGGTTCCATGCGCAGATAATCGCAGACGATCCGCGCGCCCTTTTCTGCGGACAAATGAGAGGGCAGCATATATTGCGCGCTTACGGGATGCAAGGCAATTGCCGCCAGCGCGGCAACCCCGGCGATAAATCCGTCGATGACAATGGGTTTTTTTAAGGCCGCCGCCGCCAGATAGCAGCCGGCTAAGCCGGCGATATCCAATCCGCCCACTTTGGCCAGTACATCCAGGGCATCCTTGGAATTGGGCTGATTAATCTCCAGGCTTTTCTTCACCGCTTCCAGCTTCAGCCCGAAGGAGGCGTCGTCCTGGCCCGTACCACGTCCGACAATTTGTTCCGGCCTTTCCCCGGTAAGGGCGCACAAAACCGCTGCGGAAGTGGTGGTATTACACAAGCCCGCTTCTCCGGTCCCGAAAACGCCTATCCCTTCCGCAGCAAGCGCATATACTGTTTCAATCCCCACCTCGACGGCCCGCAGCGCCTCCTCCTTGTGCATAGCCGGACCCCGGGCAATATTGGCGGTACCGGGCCGGATTTTCCTTGGCCAAATATATGCCCCGGCAGTTTTCCCCTTAAGGCCGATATCCACTACGACCAAGCGGCTGTCCGCCTGTTTGGCCAGCACCGCGACGCCGGTCAGACCGTCTCCGCTCAGTTCGGCCAGTAACCGGGTCACATCCTGGGGGTAACCATGATAACCTTCCTCATAGACGCCATTATCGGCAGCCATCATAATAATCGCCTTGGGACGGGGCCGGGGCAGAGGTTCTCCATAAATGCCGGCCAGCCGGACAGCGATTTCCTCGAGCTTGCCCAGGCTGCCCGGCGGTTTCAGCAATCCGTCCAGCCTTTCTTGGGCCGCTTGCGCTGCGGCCTCATTCACCGGGGTTATGGCAGCTAAAGTTTTATTCAGCAAATCACTCACTACGCTTCCCCCCTGACCCATGCTTTGATAAGAGCAATTTCTTTGGCATAGCCTGCGTTATCGTTCGGAGTTTCCAGAATCAGCGGTATTTGGTGAATATCTTCATCCTCTGCAATCTGCCGGATGGCCCCGACGCCCAAACAGCCTTCCCCCAGTTTGGCGTGGCGGTCGCGTTTGGAGGAGAGCGGATACACGGTATCGTTCAGATGGAACGCCTTCAATCTGTCCATCCCCACCGCACGGTCAAATTCCGCTTTGACGGGGGCCCACTGGCTCAAATCATAGCCCGCGCCGGTAAGATGCGCGGAATCAAGGCAAAAGGCGAGCCGGGGATGATGGCCGCAGCCCTGCAAAATACTTTTTAAATGGGCAAAACTATACCCTATTTCGCTCCCTTCCCCGGCCATTCCTTCAATTAAGATGGAGATATCATCGTCCCCAATTGCCGAAAGCACTTCCTTCAGGCCCTGGACAATCAGCTCCAGCCCCTTTTCCTCCCCCTGTTCCCCGTGCGTGCCCGGATGCAGGACAATCCGGGACAGCTTCATGACCCGGGCCCGTTCCAGGTCATCCTTGAGGGTGCGTATGGTAAACTCCCGGATACCCGGACGTGTAGAGGCCAGATTATACGTATAGGGGGCATGGCCGACGATCGGTCCGAAACCATACTGTATCATCAATTCGTGGGCTTGCCGGAGATCCTTCTCATCCAGTTTTCTGGCTTGTCCACCCCGGGGATTACGGATAAAAAATTGAAAAGTGTTGGCCTGCATGGCCTGGGCAGCTTTGACCGCGCCGGTCAGGCCCTGGGCGATGGAGACATGGGCGCCTATGAACATTTTGTTTTCTCCCTTCGTGTGTGCAGCAAAAACCTCTGAACACATTATAAACAAAAAAAGGCTCTCCTGAAAAGAGAGCCCTTCTTTTATCCATTTTTTATTCATCGTCTTCCCGCATCTTTTCCGCGCTATCCTCGGAAGTGTTTCTTTTCGGAAATTCGTAGATGCGGCATTCCGATTTTTCGTTCTCCTGCCGCTGCACCGTCTGTTCGAAAACATCACCGCTGAACAGATTGATAATCCTGGTTATTTCATTGATCCCATCCACTTCATTTTCAACCACGAATTCACCGGCAGGGGACCGTAAATCACTCAGATTGCTTAATAAAGCCTGCAACATTTCTTTGGATAAAGTAATGCGTACATGCGACATAGCTGCTCCCCTCCTAAAAAGTTCCTATACCATTATAGGAAAGAAACGCGCAATTGCTACTTAAATTCCTGCTCAAATCAAACAATGATTTTGGGCAGCTCAATCAAGCCCTATCCTTGTTCCCCGGCGGACAGGTTCTGCAAGAAAACGGCTTTTTCTTGTAAAATGGCGATAACCTGCGCCAAGGTAAGCGGACCTGAATAATTCATGAGAGCCGCCGCTGCGCCG
>JAVEYA010000092.1:0-8858 GCA_034003745.1 Clostridia bacterium | reverse complement strand
TAGAAAAAGGCTTTTGCTGCCCACGTACGATTTCTACTGCTATACTCGTACCTTCCTCCCCTTTCAGCATCGTGACAACCGGGCCTACCCCCAAGCCGACTACGGATACCCCCTCTACGGCGGTGATTTTATCGCCGGGAAGCAGTCCGGACCTTGCAGCCGGGGAATCCGGCTGCACCTCATAAATCACGGCAAAGTCGCCATAGCCGGTCAGAACGGCGCCAATGCCGCCATAGACGCCTACGATTTCTTTCAGGTAAATTTCTGCTTCTTTCGGCGTGTAGAACCGGGAATAGGAATCCAGGTTATTAAAAATACCTTGCAGCGCCCACCGGGTTAACGCCTCTTCCTGCAGAGGCTCCAGATAATTATCCCGGACGAAATCCAGGGTCTTCTCCAGATACTCCCCTTGAACGGAGGCCGCCAGGGCGGCAGGGCCGGAAGACACTATCAAAAAGAGGAGCAGCGTCACCGTAATGAAGCGCATAATTTTTTGTTTCATCTGAATTCTCCTTCATTAAGAAAAAAATCCCGCTCTGTCAGGAGCGGGTCGTCCTGGCCGACAAACCCGGGAAGAACAACCGGCGCAGGTTGGTTTTCAATTCTTCCGGCGGATATTGGACATTGTCTTTTCCATATTTATAGAGGACATAGTAAGCGGTCAGGGTGTGCAGCTCCTGTTCCTGCCGGGGAAAGAGCGTGGTCAGCCTGCTTAAGTATTCATCGGGCGTCTCATAGGCTTCTTTAGGGCAGTCACGGAAGCCCCCCCATTGCAGCAAAGCTTTGTAGGCCCCGGCAATATCCAGGTGTACGGGGAGCCACGGCAGAAGCCAGATTTTCAACTGTTTCCACAGTACGGGAATATCCCCGAACAGGGTCTTCCAGGAAAGCTTCCGTCTGACGGACAAGGCCGGTGAGACAGGCTTGCCCTGCCGGCGCAGCAGCCAAATCCAGAAAAGCCGGGCCAGATAGAGCAAGATGGCAAGCACGATAACGGCAATAAAGATGAGAAAAATAATTAGAATGGTCCGCATTACCGCTTCAAATACCGGGGAGACCTCAGTTGATCCCAGCGGAACCGGCGCGTTATTTGTATCTGTGGCCAGATTGGAGGCGCCGCCGGAACGTTGCTTGGCAAGATGATTAACGTACCCGGAAAAAATATAACCGATAATCGCTTGGAACATCCCCGCAACCGGCCTGCCCAGGGAATATAAAACCTGAGCCGGCTGCGTGAGCATAGGCAAGAAAAACTGAGCGGTTGCAAAGAGCGGAACAAGCACGATGGCCGCCACAAAACCGCCCAGCCAGGCTAACTTTCCCTGGCCGGCGCCGGCGTAAAGGGAAATCGTGAAGATATTCAGCAAAAAGGAAAGCATTAGCCAGGTGAAGCCCCCCGGAATCTGCAAAACGCTGTACACTACGACGCCCAGAAAGATTACCAGAATGCTGACGTCAAAATGCACAAAAACGTCAACCGTACGGGCAAATAGGTTCCGGCTGCGAATGGAAAGCCAGGCTAAAACTACGGCTGCTGCCGCCATTTCTGCCCCCGTCAGCGGCTTAAGCAGCCCCGGGACAAACAACGCAACCCCAATGACGGCCACATTGGCCAGGAGCAGCGTAATCCGGCGTTCTTCGGCTAATCGCAGATTCACCAGCAAGAAGAGGGCGGTCACCATGAAAAAAATTACAGGAGAAAGCGCCAAATGCCAACCCAATAAAATGGCGGCGAGCTGATAGAACGGATAGAGGTAACAGGCTTCGGTCAAGACCAAAAGCGTAGTGATTCCGGAGCTGTGCTTGCCCACTCACCGTCCCTCCTTATCAATTCTAAAGTAAATGTTTGAACGCAGATGGGATGTCACCGGCGCGGCCGGACCTTTCCCCAGCACCACCAGGGTGGTTCCCCAGGGGAAGCTCTTTCTTTCCATCTGAATCAGGTCATCCAGGGTTTGGGCCGGATCCAGCTCCAATCTCGCCAGGGCCTCCAGCACGCCGTACATCTGTGACGGCGCGGAACTGATAGGAATAACCGCCGGGGAATCCAGCTCTTTTAGCCGGCCGTTGGCAATAAAGCCGAAGGGGAGGCGGTTCGTATCCGCCCAGTAAGCTAAAGAGGCCGCCACGGATAAGGCTTCCTCAAAAGAATCTTCGTCACGCTCGCCTTGAGCAAAAGTACCGATGTCCACAGCAATACAGATGCGCAAATCAGCCGAAGGCTCCAGCACTTTCGCCAGCAGCTCATCTTTCTTGGCGCTGGCTTTCCAACTGATGAAACGGGCCGGAATATCCGGCGTATAGTCTCTTAATCCCGCGATTCTAAGCGGGTCCGGCGCCAGGGGCCGTTTATCCTTGCGCTCCCCAATCAGGGCAGAGGGACTGATTTCCAACTCTCCCACAGACTTGATACGCGGATAGACCATCACGGCAGGATGGGCATATTTTTCCGTTTTCTCATATAAACCCAACCCGTCCCGCGCTTCAATCACCAAAGGAGGCAAATGATAATATCCTCTTTTTTTTACCGCCAGCGGAAGGCTTACGGTATAGCGGTCATGCCAACGCATGATTTTGAACCCGGACAATGCCTGCTCCGGCGCATCCGCCGAAACTTGCCGTATTTCCGGAAGCATTTCTTGCGTCCAGTGAAGATTGATGGGCAGGATTTTATTGTTATTGAACCCGATCTTCAACACGGTTTCTTCATCCGGAAAGAGACGCGCCGGGTATACCGCACTGTTTACTTCTAAATTATATAAAGCGAACCTGTTCCATAGACGCGTCAATTCCACGATTAAAAGAATAAAAATGATCACGCCCGCCGGCAGAAAAATCTGGTTAATTAACAGGAGAACCAGAACAATCCACAGGAAAATCTTAATCAGCGGCATCGTATAAATGGATGTCCTGTTATGATTCCTCTCCGCATGGCCCATGGAGTTTAACCTTCCTCCACCGGAACTTTAAGCGAAGAAAGCACGTCTTCTAAGACTTTGGCGCTGTCGATACCGCGCAGTCTGTCTTCACGCTTCAAAGTAAGCCGGTGGCTCAAGACATATTTGGCCAGATACTTAATATCGTCAGGGGTCACAAAATCACGGTCCCGGATAAAGGCCAAGGCTCTCGAGGCGCGCAGCAGAGATAGTGTGGCACGCGGGCTGGCGCCCAAGGCGATGGAGGGATGTTCGCGAGTGGCCCGGACAAGAGAAACAAGATAAGTCCGCACCGCATCCTGGACGAAAACTTCCTGACACTTTTCCTGCCAGAGGGTGACCTGCCGCTTATCCGCCAAAACAGGCAGCCCCGGCAGCGGGTCTTTCTTTCCGTGCACGTTGATAATCTGTTCTTCTTCGAGAGCGGTGGGATAACCCATAGAGATTTTTAAAAGGAAGCGGTCCAACTGGGCTTCCGGCAGGGGGAAAGTCCCTTCCAGCTCGATGGGGTTCTGGGTTGCGATAATAAAAAAGGGCTGGGGCAACGGAAGGGTCTGCCCGTCAATGGAAATCTGCCGCTCTTCCATAGCTTCCAAAAGCGCCGACTGGGTGCGGGGCACCGCCCGGTTAATTTCATCGACTAAAAGGATATTGGTCAGGACAGGGCCGGATTTAAAAGTGAAATCATTGGTCTTGCGGTCAAAAATATTAAAGCCGGTGACGTCGGTGGGCGTCAGGTCTGGGGTGCATTGCAGGCGCCGGAAATCACAATCGAGCGAGACTGCCAACGCTTTGGCCAGCAAGGTTTTGCCTACGCCCGGAATATCTTCAATCAGGATGTGTCCGTCGGCCAGGATGCCGACCATCAGCAAGTCAATTACTTCTTCTTTTCCGATAACGACCGTAGAAAGTTCTTTTTGCAGCTTCTGTAAAGATTCTATCACTTTAAATCCGCCTCTCTGTAAGATAATATTGGTTTATTTTCTGATATCGGCCAACCGCCCATTGGTCGCCTTCAGCAGGTCCAAGACCGCAAGTTCCATCTGCAGTCCAATCTTGCCGGCGCTGACTACGATGTTCGTAAGGTCTTTAGCGCTCTGCTCCAAAAAGGTGCGGTAGGATTTCTTCATGCCTACAGGGGAACAACCGCCCCGGACATAACCGGTGAGCGGCAGAATATCTTTGGCCGAAATCATCTCCACACTTTTTTCTCCGGCGGCCTGGGCGGCTTTTTTCAGATCCAGCTCATCCGCTACCGGAACGATAAAAACATAAATGCTTCGGGAGTTCCCCTGGGTCACCAGCGTCTTATACACCAGTTCGGGGTCCTTGCCGATTTTCTGCGCCACCGAGAGCCCGTCGATTTTGCCGTCCTCGCTGTCATAAGAATAGGCCGTACAGGCTATCTTTTTCCCTGCCAGGATACGCAGGGCGTTCGTCTTTTCCATAATTTCACCTCGTGCTCCTCATCCCGTTAATACAAAGATCCGTACAAACCCGCACTGTCTCATCCAGATCAAAACTCTCCGGATCCCGATAATATTTCTGCACAATCTGGATAAAAGCATGTTCAATCAATCCGACCAGTAAATTTAAGGGGACTTCCCGCCGGATTTCTCCCGTTTCCTGACCCATGCCGATAATCTCCGCCACCAGCAGTCTAAAGCCGTCGAAATTCTTTTCTTCCCGTTTCAGGGAAGAAATCTTCTTTACCCGATAAATAAAGTGTTTTTCGAAAATTTCGTTCTGTTCCAGAATGCCCTTGACGATCTCCTGCAGGACCCAGACCAGACGCGTTGGGGTATCGGGCATTTTCTTCAGTTTTCTGATTCTTTCCTCATGTTCGTTCTGGAATTTCTCTTTAACATGTTCTTCCAGAATCGCTTCTTTGACCGGAAAGTAATTGTACAAAGTGCCTTTGCAAACATCCGCCTGTCCGGCAATCTGTTCCATTGTGGTCTGGTCGAAGCCCTGCCGTTTGAACAGTTCCATCGCCGTAAGAATAATTCTTTTTTTATTTTCCTCTTTTTTGCGTTCAGTACGGCTTTTCGCCGGCGCCTGTTGTATACGCATATTTTCCCTCACCCGGTAAAATTCAGGTTATACGCCGTGCATTTTTGAACAACGTATAAAATTACAGTTATACTCTACCACGCTTTGAACACGAAGACAATGTCAAAGAATTAGCAAGATTCAGATTCATCTAAAATCAATTCCATTCTTTATTTATGATACTTGCCGCCCTGGTGGATGGAAAAGGCGCGGTACAACTGCTCCAGCAAAATCACACGCATCATCTGGTGCGGAAAAGTCAGCCGGGAAAAAGACCACGCCAAATCGGCTCTTGCCATGAGTCCGGCGCCCAGTCCATAGGAACTGCCAATAAGAAACGCCAGACGGCTTTTGCCCTCCAGGCTGAATTGTTCCAGCTTGGCCGCTAATTGCGGGGAGGAGAAGGACTGCCCCTCAATGGCCAGCGCAATGGTGAGCCGGTCATCCCCCAGCAGGCGCTCTACCCGTTCCCCTTCTTTTTGCAAAGCCTGCCGGATTTCTGCAGGGGAGGGTTTTTCCGGAAGGCGCTCTTCGGGTACTTCCAGGATTTCCACTGCGGCATAGGACTTGAGACGCTTCAGATATTCGCCGGCCGCTTCCTGCCAGTATTTTTCTTTTAGTTTGCCGATGACGATTATTTTAATTTGCATTTTTCATTTACCCTATATTCAGGCAATAACCGGGCCGATGCCGCGGCGCTACGCTGAGTTTAACTTCCTGAAGATTGACGCGGCTTTCTTCCAATACGCTCTGCACGGTTTCCAGAGCCAGTTCGGGCAGGTTATTCTGCTCGCTTAAATGGGCCAGAATTACATTCCTGGTGCGCTCCCCGATAATTTTGGACAGCGCCTGCCCGGCGCCTGCATTGGACAAATGACCGGTAGCGCCGGCGATTCTTTTTTTCAGCGGCCAGGGATACGGGCCTTTATGCAGCATTTCGATATCATGATTGGCTTCGAGGATCAGGCAATCCAGATTGGCAAGTTTCGCCCCCATTTTCGCAGTAAATACGCCGCAATCGGTGGCGATGCCGACCCGGCG
Source organism: Clostridia bacterium (assembly GCA_034003745.1). GTDB lineage: Bacteria > Bacillota > Peptococcia > DRI-13 > PHAD01 > JAVEYA01. The sequence goes on along the minus strand of JAVEYA010000092.1, from coordinate 2,829 downwards.
GCTCTCGCTCGAAATCACAAAACCAACCGGGTCCAAAGCGTCATGGGAGACGGAAAAAGGTTCAATCACCGCATCCTTGAGCTGCAGGCACTGCTCCTTTTCAATAAAAAAGGTCAGCCCCGGCTTCACTTCGCCAATGAGGCCGGACATCTCCTGCCAGGTCCCTGCGGTGGCATACAGCGGCAAATTATAACGCCGGGATATTACACCCGCCCCACAGACATGGTCACGATGGGCATGGGTAATCACCACGGCGTCCAGTTCGCGCGCGTCAATATCCAGGCTCTGCAAAGCCTGGGCTATTCTTTTACCGGGTGCTCCGGCGTCTATCAAAAATTTCGCTTTTGCAGTTTCTATGTAGATGGCGTTTCCAGAGCTGCCGCTCATTAAGGTGCATACTTTCATAAGTAAAATTATACAGATTTTGCGCGGAAAAGTCATCTCCTATTAAGCCCAGAGAAGGAGCATGCATTAGGTGCGAGAAAACTCCGTTACGTAAAAAAGAGAGCCCCTTAAAGGCTCTCCTGCTCCAATTCGGCATAGCTCAATCCATAGACCGTCCGGATGGCTTCTTCTGTCTGAGCGCCCTGCCGGAGAGTATCCAGCAGTTGCCCCATTTTATCCGCTCCATGCTGATCGATAAGGTAAGCGACGGCCTGTAAGGACTGCCAATAGGCCAGCGTCTGATCCCCCGCGCTGTCGAAGCCGCTTTCCAGCTGGGTAAGCCCATAGGGTTCTGCTTTGGCGTCCGGGCCGGGCTCTTCTAAGGTGAAGCCGGCTACTTTTTCCTCCACATACTGGGCCAATCCTTCGGTCAGCCAGCGGCTATAATTGCCGCGGGTCCATTCATCGACGATGAAGTGGGTCAATTCATGGGAAATGGGCAAGTCCTGCCGCAGTATTTTTTTCAGTTCGGCTTCCGCCGCGTCCTCCGACCAACCCCGCGGGGACAGCAACCGGATCGTGCCTGCCCAGTAAATTCCTGCGGTACTCTTATCCCCCGTCATGCCGAAACTGCTGTTCAGCGTATCCTGGTTGGGGTAAACGATGACCAGAATTTCTTTTGGTTTTGCTCCGCCGTAAGCTAAGATAGACCGGGCCTTGGTATAATAGTCTTCCAGCACTTCAGCCGCTTTGGGTATAATATCTTCATCCTGGGGGGTATATTTAATGATAAAATTTTCTGTACTTACTGTCTGATAATCCCGGGTTTGCCAGTCAAGTCCCACTTTCACGCCTTCCTGCAAGCCTTGCAGGGCAAAAGCGCGTAAAGACGGCGAAAGGAATGCGGAGACATTCAGGAAAAGCGCGGCAATCGTAACAAGTATGAATATTCTTAAGACGCGCCGATATTCAAACATTTATTGTCCCCCTTTCCGCCTGTTATTATCCGGAAGAATATTATAACAGAAAAGGAGGCTGAAAGAAGATGTAAATTTTAGGGCTAAAAGTATCCGGCCAAAGAAGTGGCCAGCAAACCAATAATCAGGATAACCGCAAAAATTTGCACGATGAGGCGATAGATCTTTTGTTTCTTTTGCCAAGAACGCATTTCTTCAAACGTCTCCTTTAGTTTGATGTGGCAGCTACCTGTTCCATATGGCTGACCTGATGCAAGTATTCTTCCACAGACGGCAGAACGGCCGCGCCGTCGCCTACAGCCGTAGCCACCTGACGGGATTCTTTTTGACAGCAGTCGCCGATGCCGAAAACACCGGATACGGAAGTTTCATGTTTGCCGCCGGTGATTAGATACCCTTGCGCGTCTTTTTGAAAACGCGCATCTAAAAACGCCGTATTGGGCTGCATACCGACATAGAGGAATGCGCCGTCCACCGGCAACTCTGAGATTTCTTTGGTTATAACATTTTGCACCAGAATTTTCTCCAAACGGTCTGCCCCCACAATTTCAGCAACAACAGAATCCCAGATTACTTTGATGTTGGAGACCTGCAAAGCTCTTTCGGATAAGACCCGGGCCGCCCGGAAGTTATCCCGCCGGTGAATGATGGTCACTTCGGCAGCCAGATTGGCAAGAAAGATCGCTTCTTTCACCGCAGCGTCCCCGCCGCCGATCACAGCGACCTTTTTCCCCCGGAAAAAGAAGCCGTCACAGGTGGCGCAGTAGGAAACCCCCTTACCGCGAAGGGTATGTTCACCTTCGACACCCAGGGATTTATGCGAGGCGCCGGTGGCAATGACAATCACCTTGGCCTCATAATCACCCTGGGAAGTTTTCACCTTTTTCCAGACGCCCTCCGGCTCCAGCCCCACGACTTCGGCGGATATGTACTCACAGTCGAAGCGCAGCGCCTGATTGAAAAAATTGGTCATTAATTCCGGTCCGGAGATGCCCTCCACAAAGCCCGGATAGTTTTCAATGATATCGGTGGTAGCCGCTTGTCCGCCGGGCGCTCCTTTTTCAATCAGCGCCGTCTTTAGGCCGGCCCGGCAAGCGTAAATGGCAGCCGTCAATCCGCCCGGTCCGCCGCCGATAATAAGAACATCATACTTCACATGCATCCTCCTTTTCTCTTTTTAGTTTAATAAAGCTTTAATTCTGATATTTTGACTTGATATGCTCCATTTTAATACATTTATCCATGATGATCCCGGCGCCGCATTCTGTGCACAGTTTGGCGGCTTCTTCGTTCATGACGCCCTGCTGCAGCCAGATGGTTTTGATCCCTCTCTGCAGCGCTTCTTCCACCAGCGGCAGAACTTTTTCGGAACGCAAAAAGAAATCGGCCACGTCAATCTTGATATGTTCGGGGATATCGTTGATACAGGTGTATCCTTGTTCACCCAAGGCGCTCTCCCCTCTGGGAT
>JAVEYA010000091.1:0-8961 GCA_034003745.1 Clostridia bacterium | reverse complement strand
GCAGAGAAGCAGAACTAAAAAATCCTTAAATGATCTGCAGGGATTTATAGACCAAAGCGGATTCAAGGTGGGAAAACCTTGGATCCGCTTTGGTTTTTTTCAGCAAGCCATCGCCTTTGTTTGTGTATAATTGCCGTAAAGAGTTATAATTCCAGTAGTACGTACTGCGAAACTTCTGTGAAAGTAATATAATATGTTTAGATAAGCATGTGACTTAAGGAGAGGATTACTTTGGAAACTACACTCATCCTGCTGGGGGTATTGGCGGTTGCCGTTCTGGGCAAAGCGGACTCCGTAGCGGTGGCGGCCTGCCTTTTATTGATTATACGGCTTTTGCATGTGGAACAATATCTTTTTCCTACGATTCAGAATAAGGGGATGTTCTGGGGCCTGGTACTCCTGATCATGGCTATTTTGATTCCTATTGCCAACGGCAATATCGTTTTCGGCAATATTAAAACTGTCTTTACTTCCTGGATCGGCGTCACAGCGGTGGTGATCTCATTTTTGACAACATACTTGAGCGGGTTGGGTCTGCAGTATCTGACGGTACAGAATCACGGCGATATCATGCCGGCCTTGATTCTTGGGGCAGTCGCAGCTGCGGCTTTCCTGGGCGGCGTCCCGGTGGGCCCCCTGATCACTTCGGGAATTATTGCGGTCATCTATAAAGCGGTGGAAAAAATAAACGGCTGACTGTAAGTTCAGTCAGCTATAATAAAGGCAGAAGGTGTATAAGCGCCGGGTCGTGCGGTCTACGAATCTAATATCCCGGTTTTGATATTCGTAGTGCGCTTGCTCATATCCTTCTGCACCCTTAGTATGTGCAAAATCTTTTTTAATACACTGGAAATATCAGTAAATAAGAGCAGCGCCTTTTAGCGCTGCTTTTCTTCATCTTATACCAGACCGGTCAGATAATAAAAGCCCATGGCTAAATAAGCGACAGAGGTATTCAAAAGCAGCAAAACAAACAAATCAAAATAGGATTCTTTGTGAGTCAGCCCGCAGAGCAGCATAATGGTAATCATACCGCCGGAGTGCGGCACGGTGTCCGGTCCGGTGGAAGCGAGACAGACGATGCGGTGGAGTACTTCGGGGGAGATGCCGGCAGCTTGCGCCAGGGCGATCCATTCCTTCCCCAGCATGTCCAGGGCAATGGTGATGCCGGCGGAAGAGCCTCCGGAGAATACGGTCATGATATTGGTGGTGATGATCCCGGATAACAGTGGATTTCCGCTGAGGCTGCCCAGATTAAGGAGACCGTTTTTAATAGCCTGGAAGGCGGGGAGATTGGTGATGACGCTGCCGAAGGCATAGCCGGAAGCAATATTCAAGATGGCCGAGATCGAGGAAAGGGCGCCTGTATTCAAAGGCTTCAACAGGGTGGTCTCAGCCAGTTGCCTGCGGCCAACCAGCCAGGTGCAGAGAATACCGGCGAAAAGCGCAATAGTGAGCGACCAGATGGCGCTGACACGTTCCACGGAGGGATTGAGCAGGGAAAGATTAAGGGCGTCAAGCGGCTTGAGGCTGTCCGGGTTCCACTGATAGCCCCAGCTCCAGTCAAAAGGATTGCTGATCAATAAATTAATCAGAATGACTACAAACAGAGGGATGATTGCGGTGGTCCAAGGGGCAAGCCTGGCCTCGTCCAGCCGCGAAGGTTCATTTATGCTATGCTGACCATAGCCCTCACCCCGGCCGGACAACTTCTTATACCGATAGGTAATCCAGCCCCAGCCGATTAAAAAATAGCAAACCGAGGCAAACAGACCGATCAGGGGCGCTGCCCAGGTGGTGGTGCCCAGATAGGCCGTCGGCTGAATGTTCTGAATTTGCGGGACGCCGGGCAGCGCGGTCATGGAATAGCTAAAACAGCCTGCCCAAAAGGTTACCGGAATCAGCCTTTTGGGGATGTCTGCTTCCCGGTAGAGAATGGCCATAAAGGGATACATGACGAACATGACGATAAAGACGCTTACGCCACCGTAACATAAAATCCCGCAACAGATGAGCACAGCCGGAATGGTCTTTTCCCGGCCAAACCAGCGGATAACGGCGGAGGCGATGGACGCGGCCAGGCCGCTTTCCTCCATCATTTTGGCGAAAACCGCCCCAAAGAGGAAGACGGGGAAGTAAGTCTTGATAAATTCGGCTGCTTTGGTCATGTAGATTTCGCTGTACACCGGCATAATGCCGAAGCCGCTGCCTAAGGAGGCGATAATGGCAAAAAGCGGAGCAAATAAGACGATGGAATAGCCGCGATAGGCCAGGTACATGAAACAAAACAGACTCAGGAAAATCAACGCCAGTTCCATTTCTTTCCCCTCCCTTAGGTTAATACTTAAAATAATAAACTCCGCCAATGGCGGAGTCAAGGAAATTGTATTGCGGCAGTTTCCAACCGATTTTAGGGGAATACGCCCCGGATTTTTTTGGCCCGGGCGACTCTTTCCAGGGCTACCATATAGGCTGCCATGCGGAGAGTCACATTATATTGCTCATGCACTTGCCAGACATTATTAAAAGATTTCTCCATGACTCTTTCCAGATTCCCGTTGATGTAATCCTCTTCCCACATAAAGGAGATTTCATTCTGCACCCATTCAAAATAGGATACCACTACGCCGCCGGCATTGGCCAGGATATCAGGGATGACGACCACGCCGCGCTTTTCCAGGATTTTATCGGCTTCATTGGTGGTGGGGCCATTGGCGCCTTCCACAATGATTTTTGCGCCCGTTAATTCCGCCACTTCTTTGGTGATCTGATTCTCCAAAGCGGAAGGGATCAGTGCGTCGACATCCAAAGTCAACAGTTCTTGCTCACTGATATATTTTATTCCTTCTTCAAAATACCCTTGAAGCGTTTTGTTTTCGGCTTTGTATTTTATAGCGGCTTCAATGTCCAGGCCGTTTTCTTTATACAGTCCGCAGCGGCTGTCGTTGACGGCCACGATTTTACAGCCTTTTTCCCCTAAAAGCCTCGCCGAGATGCTGCCGACATTACCAAAGCCCTGCACGGCGACCCGCAGCCCTTCCGGTTTCAGGTCTTTTTTCTTCAGATAATTCAGCAGGCTAAACATTACGCCCCTACCGGTAGCCTCATTCCTGCCGAGCGACCCCCCGATCTCCAGCGGCTTGCCCGTGACCACCCCGGGAACGGCGTAGCCTTTAAACATACTGAATGTGTCCATAATCCAGGCCATAATTTGTGGATTGGTATTGACATCCGGCGCCGGAATATCTTTTTCCGGTCCGATAATGGGGAGAATCATCGCAGTATACCGCCGGGTCAGGCGGCGCAGTTCATTTTCGCTTAACTCAGAGGGGGTGCATTTCACAGCGCCTTTGGCTCCCCCATAAGGAATATTCACTACGGCGCATTTCCAGGTCATCCAGGCGGCCAAAGCCTTGACCTCATCAATGTCTACCTCGGGATGGAACCGGATCCCGCCTTTACAGGGCCCCCGGCTGCTGCAGTGCTGTACGCGGTAGCCGGTGAAGACTTCTTTGCTGCCATCATCCATTTCAACAGGAATGGATACCGTCAGTTCCCTTTCCGGATAACGCAAGGCCACATAATCATCATAACTTAAGCCCAGTTTCTCGGCCGCTTGATCCAAAACATTCAGCATGGTCTGATACGGATTATAATGTTCAGTGCTCATCTTCACTCCTCCTTAATAGTTCTATTGTATACGATATATTGTATTTTGTATATTATAATACCGGTATTTTTATAAAGTTTTTGATGAAATTTTAATGAAATAAAGAAGAGTTGACGCTTATTGATTTATTCTCAGGTCCGCTCCAGCGCCTTCAAGATCCCATACAGTATCGCCTGGGGTCTGGGCGGACAGCCGGGAATATAGGCGTCCACGGGGAGGGTCTGATCGACGCCCCCCTTGCAGGCATAGCCGTCCTTGAAGATACCGCCGCTGCAGGCACAGGCACCGACAGCCACAACAAGCTTAGGGTCGGGGGCAGCCTCATAAGTCCGGAGGAGGGCGGTTTCCATGTTGCGGGTAACCGGCCCCGTCACCAGGAGCATATCGGCGTGCCGGGGCGAGGCCACGAAATGAATGCCGAAACGCTCCAAATCGTTAAACGGATTATTCAGCCCGTTGATTTCATAATCACAGCCGTTGCAGCTCCCGGCATCCACTTCGCGGATCTGCAGGCTGCGGCCCAGGCGTTTCTTGGCCTTTTCATCAATTTTTTTGGCAATTATCCGGAGTGCTTCGTCTTCGACGGACAGCGCGGTATGCCGAAGATCGGAGCGGTCAACGGCCGCCAGCTCGAAATGTTTGCTTACGGTAATGGCTGCAGCCGGGCAGATTTCCGCGCAAGTGTAGCAGAAGATGCATTCATCCAGATTGATGCCGGCTTCGTTTTGCGCGTTTACCGTAATTGCCTGGGTGGGGCAACCTTCTATACATTTGCGGCACAGGGTGCAAGCGGAGGAGGAGATTTCCGGCCGTCCCCAGACGAAAGTCGTATCCAGAGGTTCCTTGGGATACTTCAGGGTCTGGCTTCGATATTTGATTATTTTCTTTAACATGCTGAACATCTGACATCACCTTATCCGTTTATCAATACCCTACAAATCGTTTCCGGCGTAGGAAAGGTTGAAGCTTTTGTTAATCAGGGGGAAATCAGGGACAATGTTGCCGCTTGTGGCCAGCGCCAGCGCGGGCCAGTTGCAAAAGGAAGGGGTGCGGATCTTGTAGCGGTATACGGTATTGTCTTCACCGGTCATGACCCAGTGGAGGTTTTCTCCCCGGGGCGACTCACAATAGCCCAAAGCGGCGGTATAGGGCTTGATGGTTTCCGGCAGCGGGACAGAGATTTCGCCTGCGGGCAGCATTTCCGCGGCCTGCCGGATAATCTCGATAGAGGCGAAGCATTCTTCGATTTTCACATTCATACGGCAGTTGACGTCGCCGTTATTATGCCGGGGAACGTCAAAAGAAAGGGTATCGTAATTGCTGTAGGGAAAGTTCTTTCTAAGGTCAAAATCTACCCCCGCGGCACGACCGGGAGGACCGACCACATTCATGTCTTTGGCTGCGGCGTGGGTTAAGACGCCGGTGCTCTCCACCCGGTCGATGAAGAGGGTATTGGTTTTAATAATACCAACCGTATCGGTGAGCTCTTTTCTGATTTTCTCCAGGGCTTCCGGAAGACGCTTTTCTTTGCCGGTGAGGCAATCGCGGCGGATGCCGCCCGGTTTGTTGATGTTCCGCAGAAAACGGCTATGGCACAATTCTTCGGTCAAAAGAAAGCACCAGCCGCGCAACATTCTGAATTGGAAAGCGGCGAAGCCGTAAGCCACATCGATGCAGATGCCGGCCAGGTCGCCCAAATGGCTGTTTAAACGTTCCAGCTCGGCAAAGATAATGCGTGCATAAGCGGCTCTGGGGGGAAGGAGGATCCCCGCTATTTTTTCGACAGCCTGGCAATAGGCCAGAGAATTGGCAAAACTCTCATCACCGGAAATGCGTTCGGCGAGATAGAGGCAATGGTCTATGGACATGCCTTCGGCCTGCTTCTCCAAACCTTTATGCACATAATACAGGCGGGCTTCCAGGTTGATGATAGGTTCACCGGCCACGCTGAAGCGGAAGTGACCCGGCTCGATGATTCCGGCATGAACGGGACCGACGGGGATCTCATAGACGCCTTCACCGGCAATGGTCTGGAAATCATCTGTTGCGCTCAGGGATCCCGGCTTATTCTTCGGCGTGAAATACTTACGTAAAGGATAGAGGCCTTTGGGCCAGTTGCCGTGAAAGATCAGGCCCCGGGGGTCGGGATGACCCAGGGGAATCAGTCCAAAAAGGTCTTTGATTTCACGTTCGTACAGGTGCGCCGCATGGATCTGCCGGGTCAGTGAAGGAAAGGCGGGATTATCCGCTTCGAGCTTAAGATTAAGAATAACAAAGAGGCCGCGCTTCCGAATGGCCCAGACGTAATACAACGCAAAATTCCCGTTTAAAGGCCGCTCATCATTGGCAAAGAGTGAGACCAGCGTCCCCTCCAGTTCCCGGTGCAGGTGCAGGGAAAAGTCCGGCAGATAGAGGGAGTCCACACCGACATGGAGTTCATTGACATTGTGGATGGAATAATTATTGAATTGTTCCGGAAAGACCTGCCGCAGGTTATCAATAAGTGTGCGCATGTTCTTAACCTCCATAGACAATTCTGGCTGCCGACGCGAAGAGGGTTTGTAAAAAAGGCGGCAGATAGAAGCCGGTGATAAGGATGGCTGCAAGCAGGGCCAGGATCACAGCATTGCCGGCGGGATTATCTTCATGGTTATGGTTTTCAGCAGGTGTGCCGAAAAACATTCTGAATAAGGCGTAAGCGATGGCGGCAAAAGCGGCCGCAATCTGGAACGTGAAAACAGAGCCCACTGCGATATGCCCGGACGTAAAGGCGGCGATGATGATATTCAGCTCACTGGCGAAAATCGAAAAAGGCGGCAATCCGGCGATGGCCAGTATCCCTAAGAAAAAGGCGCCGCCGGTGAGCGGCATAGCTTTGAAAAGACCGCTGATAGAAATAATTTCTTTAGATTTGAATTTATGCAAGACATTCCCCGCACACAAAAAGAGCATAGATTTGGTGAGCGAGTGATTGAACATATGGAAGAAAGCCGCCAGAAGCGAAGCCGGCGTAAATAATCCTAAGGCAAAAGAGATAATACCCATATGCTCGATGCTGGAATAGGCCAGGGTCCTTTTATAGTCTTTCTGCGCCAGAATGAACAAGACGGAGGCGCCGACGGAAAGTAGGCCGAAGGCAATCATCAGGCGGCCGGTGTAAGTAGAATCCCCCAGGTTCTTATTGACGATGGACATAAACCGGACGATACCGTACATGGCATTGTTCAAGAGTACACCTGAAAGGAGCGCGCTGACCGGCGAGGGGGCTTCGCTGTGGGCGTCAGGCAGCCAGGTATGCATGGGCGCCAGGCCGGCTTTGGTGCCGAAGCCCACCAGAATAAAGATGAACGCCAGCTTCAGTACGCCCGAATCCAGGCTTCCCGCTTGGGCAGACAGGAAAGACCAGTTCAGGGCTGATTCGGTATTGTGAATCAGGTGAGCGGAATAGTAAAGAAAGACGATGCCTAAAAAGGCCAGGGCAATCCCCACCGAGCAAATGATGATATATTTCCAGGCCGCCTCCAGGGAGCGTTTGGTGTTGAAGAAGCCGACCAGGAAGACGGAAGCCAGCGTGGTCGCTTCTATGGCAATCCATAACAAGCCGAGGTTCTGGGTGGTAGCGGCGAGTACCATCGTAAAGATAAAGGCCGAAGTCAGGCTGTAATAGAGTTTGATTCTCTTCAAGTCTTCTGCGGCCGGATATTCGCTGTTCAAATAGCCTACGGAGTAAAGCGAAACCAGAAAACTGACCACAGCGGTAATGTCGAGAACCAGCGCGTTTAAGGCGTCAATATAAAAGAAGCCGTTCAAAATCGAATAGGTGATGACGCCGGCGTTCTGCAGGCGGATGGTTACAGCTGCGGCAGCCAAAAGCAACGCCAAGGAACCCGCCACATTGATGATATGCAGTTTCTTTCTGCTGCCGGTCGTCCAGAATAACCCCGAAGCAATGACCGGAATAAGGATCAGCAATAAGTCCATGTTAACCCCTCAGATTTTTCAGTCTATCCACGTTAATTGAATCAAAAGTTTCATTGATTTTAAAAACGAGCATACCCATCAGCATCACCGCAGTTAAAAGGTCGATCAGAATGCCCAGGTCCACGATAATCGGCATCCCGTTGGCGGAGAAGAGCGCGGTGGCAAACAATCCGTTTTCCAGAACCAGAAAGCCGACGATCTGTCCGATGGCTTTTTTACGGGAAATCATGAAGAAGAGGCCGATTAAGACCACGGACAGGGCATTGACCAGATAAAACTTGAGCCGGGCGTTTAAAAGGCCGTCCAAAGAATGAATGGTGAAGTAGGTCAGAATGACCAGCGCCGCGCAAATCATAATAGCGCTGGGGATATTGATAAAGAAGTCCTTTTCGACGGTATATTCCACTTTGGTATAAGTGTTGCTCAAAAGTCTGGGAATGACCAGGACCTTCAGAATGAAGATAACCACAGCCAAAAAGAGAATGCCCAGGATGCCTTCGTTTGGGAAATTACGTAAACCCAGCGTCAGGGTGGAAGCCACCAGGAGCAGGGATTGCAGCTGAAAGACCTTGATATAGGAGCGTATTCTTTTGGCGGCCGTCAGGCCGAAGGCTGAAATCAAAAGCGACACCGAAAGTAAATCCAGAAAGCTTTCCATCAGAGGTTACCTCCCGATAATAAAAAACTGCATGAAGCCCAGAAAAGACAACACAAAAGATATCGCCGCCAGGTTGGGGATGCTGAAGAAACGGAGTTTGACGGTGCAGATTTCCGTTACTGCCACGAAAACGGCGATGACCATTATTTTCAGGACATAGAGGATGACCCCGAAAAACAGGGAGAGAAAGGGTGAGGTCAGGATGTTTGGCTCCAGCGGGAAAAAGAAGTTGGCGAGGATGGTCATGAAGAGCAATTGCTTAATCACCGCAGCGTATTCCATCAGCGCGAGGTGACGGCCGGAGTATTCCAGCAGCATGGCCTCGTGGACCATGGTTAATTCCAGGTGGGTGGCAGGGTCATCCACAGGGATGCGGGATGTCTCCGCAAGCAGGATGATAAACAGGGCAATCAGAATCAACAGCGCAAAAGGATTGGTGGATAAGGGGCTGCCCTGCCGGTTGACGGACATGATGCTGTCAATGGAAGTGGAGCCGGACATGAGCCCCAGGGTTAAGAGCGAGACCAGGAGCGCGGGCTCGATTAAAGCGGAAATCATCATTTCCCGGCTGGAACCCATGCCGCCGAAGGTGCTGCCGGCGTCCAGGCCGCCCAGCGCCATAAAGAAGCGCCCCAGGCCCAGCAGGTATACG
>JAVEYA010000090.1:0-9107 GCA_034003745.1 Clostridia bacterium | reverse complement strand
AATTTCTATAAATAATCTTTATTTGACTTTACCAACCTGCGGCGGCGACAATGAAACCGGGAGGACGATCACTGTGCTTTATCTTGATAATGCCGCCACCTCGTGGCCCAAGCCGGAAGAAGTATACCGGACCCACGATACGGTCTTGAGAAGCGGCGGCAACGCCGGCCGCGGGGTGAACCAGGCTTCGCTGGCGGCGGGACGGCAGCTGATCCATACCAGGGAAAAGCTGGCCCAACTATTTAAAATAAAAAAGAGCGAACGAATTATCTTCACCCAGAATGTCACCGAGGCGCTCAATACCGGCCTGCGGGGACTCTTATCCCCGGGAGACCATGTTCTGATCAGCGCGCTGGAACATAATTCCGTTGTCCGTCCGCTGGAAAGCTTAAAATCCTGCGGCGTCGCCTATACCGTGGCGCCCTGCACCCGAGAAGGCGTTCTCGATGTGGACGGACTGGAGCAGTATCTGCGAAAACAGACCAAGCTCCTCATGTTTACCCACGCTTCCAATGTACTGGGCACGATTTTGCCACTCAAAGAAATCGGCGAATTCGCCCGCCGCCGTCATTTGCTTTTGGGGGTCGATGCCGCGCAGACGGCGGGGACGATTCCCCTTGATGTCGAAGACATGAAGATTGATTTTCTGGCCTTTACCGGACATAAAAGTCTCTTCGGCCCTCCCGGCACGGGTGGGTTCTATCTGCGGGAAGGCCTGAAGCTGGCGCCTTTGCTCTACGGAGGCACCGGAACCAACTCAGCCTCTTTAGACCAGCCGTCCGTATGGCCGGAAGGTATGGAGAGCGGTACCCGCAATGTCCCCGGTATTGCCGCGCTGGGCGCCGGCATTGATTTTATTCTAAATGAAGGCTTGGAAAAAATCCGCCGGCATGAGGTCGGCCTCATCATCCGGCTGCAAGAACTTTTAGCAACATTGCCGCAGGTGGAAATTCTGGGACCCCGGGAGGCGGAATTGCGGACAGGACTTTTGTCCTGTACCTTTGGCGGGATCTCACCTGATTATGTCAGCGCCCAGCTGGACCGCAAGTATGGGATTATTACCCGTTCGGGACTGCACTGCGCTCCTTTGGCGCACCAGACCGCCGGCACTCTTAAACAGGGCGCCCTACGCATCAGCCCCGGCGTCTTCAATACTTCCGCCGATATGGAAGTCCTTTATCTGGCGCTTAAGGAAATTCTGGCAGGTGAGAGATAACTTGATGGAAATCATTATCATTTTTCCCTCCGTTCATCATACCCTGCGGGCGGAAGAGGAACTGCAGAAAACCGCGTACCGTTTTACCGTCGTGCCCGTGCCGCCCTTTGTGAATGAGGGTTGCGGCCTGGGACTCAAGATCAATGGGGCGGACCGGGAGGCCATTGAGTCGCTTCTGGCTGATAAAGGCATTGAGATAACCAAAGCACATCCGCTATAAAATAGGAAAGGGTGAGTTCCGTGTCCCAGCGTTTTGTCTTGTTTGTTACCGGCAAAACCATCGGCCAAGGAGAAGAGAAACTGGGGGAGAAACTGCTGACGGCTTTCTTTCAAGTTCTGGAAGAGGGGGAGGATTTACCGGCGCATATCCTGCTCATGCATGAGGGCGTGAAACTCTCCGTGGAAGAGACGCCGGTGCTGGATGTCCTGAAAGTACTGGAACGAAAAGGCGTCAAAATCTTTTCCTGCGGCACCTGTCTCGATTATTACAATATCAAGGATCAGCTCAAGGTGGGCCAAGTCGGCAACATGTACGGCATTAAGGATATATTGGTAAAAGCGGACAAAATAATTAATTTAGGCTGAGACAGTTGATAAATACTCCTCTGACACGGGACGGTCCCGCGTCTTTTTGTATTCATTCATAAAAATCCCTCTCTCCACAAATACTAAACCTGCATCGAAATGCCTTTGATGGAGGTAGTAAGCATGTTCCAAAATAAAAGTCTCCTGAATAAACAGCTGCTTAAAAAAATAGGCCTGTTTACAATCATCACGCTGCTCGTTTTCGCGGCCGGCTCGAGCATCCTCGAGAAGATGGAGCCTTCGCCCGCACAGGTACAGGCGAAGGCTGGGACGGTTTCCAGCAACGATGTCTACGTCCTCTCCAAGATTATAGCCGGCGAAGCCCGCGGGGAGTCCTACGTCGGCCAGGTCGCCGTCGGCGCGGTCATCGTCAACCGGGTGCGCAACCCGAACTTCCCCAATTCCGTTTACGGCGTGGTCTTCGAGCCGGGGGCTTTCACCGCCGTATCCGATGGACAGTATTACAGCGAGCCGACAGATTCCGCAGTGAAGGCGGCGCGTTCCGCTATCAGCGGGTGGGACCCCACCGGCGGGGCCATTTATTATTGGAACCCGGCTACCGCCACCTCCAAGTGGATTTGGAGCCGTAAAATCATAACCAGAATCGGCAAACACGTTTTCGGTTTGTGAGGTGAAAAATTTGAGAAATAAACGTAACTGGATTATTCCCGGCATACTCATTTTAGCGCTCTTGGCTACCGGTGTTTGGGGGCTGCAGGAGTCCCAGGCCCGGCAAGGTTTACAAAACAGGGCGGAAAGCCAATATCAAAAGAATTTCTATGAACTGGTCTGGCACATTGATATCATCACCGGGCAACTGGCCCAATTAATTGTCTCCAGTTCCGCAGAACAGGGCGTCATCGGGCTGGCCTCCCTGTGGCGGCAGGCTTTTGCCGCCCAGTCCAATATCGGCGGGCTGCCCCTGGCCTTTGTCTCTTTATCCAATACGGAGAAATTCCTCTCCGATACGGGTGAAATCACCCACGCCCTGCTGAGCCGGGTCACCAAAGAAGCGGGCGCCCTCTCTGAAGGGGAAATAAATATTTTAAAACAGCTTTATGAGCGGGCCAACAATTTGGACGGCGAACTGGTCAAGCTGGCGGCCGGCGTTTTGGACAAGCAGCTGAGCTGGACCGAGGTAGAATTAGCCGCCATTAATTCCAACACCAAATTAGCCGATAATACAATTCTGGACGGTTTCGAAATTATGGAGCAGAAGATGGAAGAGTACCCGGAACTGGAGTTGGGCGAAGACTTTCAAACCGTCCGGGCGGACGAGAAAAAAATGACCGGGGAAAAGAAAATCAGCCTGGAAGAGGCCAAGAAGCTGGCCGGCCAATGGTGGTTCGGCGGCAGCGCGCCGGAAGTCCGCTTGATATATGAAGGCGCGGGCAATATCCCCACCTATGGGCTGGAATTTTCCACGCAAAAGAAGGGTGAAATCCCTGTCTATATGGATGTCAGCAAGCTGGACGGAACCATTGTCTGGGCGCTGAAGCCGAAAGCCGCCGCCGGGGCCCAAGTCACCCTTGATGAAGCAGGGCGCCGGGCCCGCGAATTTCTGCAGAATCACGGCTACTTTAATTTGGTGCAGATAGATACCGATATGGAGGACAACAACGGGATTTTTACCTTTGTGCCCCGGCAGGGCGATATCCTGATTTACCCTGACCAGCTTTCCGTGCAAGTGGCCCTGGATGAGGGCGACATCATCGGCTTTGAGGGTACGCCCTACTATATGAACCATCAGACCAGGAATCTTCCCCCGCCGGTTATCAGCGAGGAGCGGCTGCGCGCCACGCTCAGCCCCAATCTGCAGGTGGATTTGATCCGCCTGGCTTTGATTGACAACTATTGGGGCCAGGAAGTCCTGACCTGGGAAGTGCGTGGATCTTTTGCCAAGGAAGACTTCGTCATCTACTATAATACGCATACCGGCATCGAAGAAGAATTCACCCGCATTACGCCACCGCAGAAACACAACTTTAATGTTGCCGGCGCCTGAGGATTCTGTTCGGGGAAAAGCGGGCTGCTGCAAAACAGATTGTCATCCTGAGCAAGGCGAAGGATCTTAATCATATCGGGATAGGTTGCTCCGATTTTTAAGATTCTTCAACCATTATATGGTCTCAGAATGACACACCCATTGTTTTGCGGCAGCCCGCTTGATTTTTCTTGGGGTGCATCGCCCTCCGGGACATTGACATCTTCGTTCTGTCCAACATATAATTGTTCAAGGAAAAGAATTGGAGGAACCCCCCAAATGAGTATTGTCGCTTCCATGCGGGAAAAAATACGCGCCGAGGTCATTGCGGCGCTCACATCGGCCCGGGCTGCCGGCCGGCTTGATTTCGCAGCCATACCGGAATTTACGGTAGAAGTCCCGCGGGAAAAAGCGCACGGCGACTTTGCGGTGAACGTGGCCCTGGTCATGGCCAAAGCGGCCAAAATGGCCCCCCGGCAAGTCGCGCAGCTCATCGTGGAATATCTGCCTCCGGACGTTTTTGAAAAGATAGAAATCGCCGGCCCCGGTTTCTTGAACTTCTTCTTAAAGAAAACCTGGTTTTATTCCTGCCTGCCGGAAGTAATCGCCCGGGACCGCCAATACGGCAATTCTTCCGCCGGCGGCGGCAAAAAGATCCAGGTGGAATTTGTCAGCGCCAATCCTACGGGACTTTTACACATGGGCAATGCCCGGGGCGCCGCGCTCGGCGATACTCTCGCCAATTTGCTGGAGGCCGCAGGCTTCGCCGTAACGCGGGAATTCTACATCAACGATGCCGGCAACCAGATTGAAAATTTCGGCAAATCTTTGGAAGCCCGTTATCTGCAGCTGCACGGCCAGGATGTACCCTTCCCCGAAGAAGGGTATCACGGCGAAGACATTGCCGCTACCGTCAAAAATATCATCAAACAGGTCAAAGATAAATATCTGCATATCGAATCCCAGTTGCGCCGCGAGTTCCTCATTCAAAAAGCCCTGGAAGAAAAAATTTCAGGAATCCGCCATGACTTAGCCCAATTCGGCGTCGATTACGACGTCTGGTTTTCCGAGCAGAGCCTGCATGACAGCGGGGCGATCACCCAGACCTTGCAGAAATTGCAGGAACAGGGCTATATCTATGAAAAAGAAGGGGCGCTCTGGTTCAAGACCACCCTTTTCGGCGATGAAAAAGACGAAGTAATGATCCGCTCTAATGGATTACCCACTTATTTCGCAGCGGATATCGCTTATCACCGGAACAAATTTGAAAGAGGTTTCGATGAAGTCATTAATATCTGGGGCGCCGACCACCACGGACATGTCGCCAGAATGAAAGGCGCGATCCAGGCCCTGGGCTATAACCCCGACAATCTGCAGATTATCCTCATGCAGTTGGTGCGTTTGTACCGCAAAGGGGAAATCGTACGCATGTCCAAGCGCAGCGGCCAATATGTTACCTTGTCCGAACTGGTGGAAGAAGTGGGCCGGGACGCCGCACGGTTTTTCTTTGTTATGCGCAGCGCCGATTCCCACCTCGACTTTGACCTGGATTTAGCCAAACAGGAATCCAACGACAATCCGGTCTATTATGTGCAATATGCCCATGCCCGCATTAACAGCATCATCAAAGCCTATCCCGGGAAAATGCCCGATCCGGCCGGAATTGATTTTGACGTTCTTACAGAAGCGGGAGAAGTCGAGCTCATCCGCAAAATCGCCGACCTGCCCGATGAAATCGCCGAAGCGGCCCTGAACCGCGAGCCTCATCGCATGACCCGTTATGCCCACGAGCTGGCCTCACTGTTTCACAGCTTCTATAATAGCTGCCGCGTTTTGTGCGACGATGAGCAGCTGTGTGCCGCCCGTTTAATCCTCGTGGACGCGGCCCGGATTACGCTGCGCAATGTTTTGGAATTATTGGGCATAACCGCGCCGGAAAGAATGTAAGATGATAGGGATACGTTTAAGAAAAAAGTGCAAAATACATAGGAAATCATGCAGGAAGATGAGCCCGGCATAGAGAATAGTAGGGAAAATTTATACTTCTGAAGAGGAGGTATGCCCATGGAAGGAATGGAAAAACCAATAAACCCCAAAACGTCCGAAGTCGATATCCTCTATCAATTGCTCAGGGATTACGGACAAGGTCAGAGCTTTCGCGAACTGATGCAGCAAGTATGCGATATTAAAGGAATTCCTATCGACAATCCGCAGCTGATGGCGGCAGTTCATACCGAGATAAATCTCGACAACCGCTTTACCTTTTTGGGACAGGGCAGTTGGGGCTTAAGGGAATGGTCCCAGGGGAAAATCATCCGGCGTAATCTATCGGCGGCGACGTCCTCCGGCCGGACCGTCCCCTTTCAGCGCCGTCCCTGGCAGGAAGATATGGAGGAAGGCGAAGACGAATTCAACGGCGGCAGCACGGATAACAGCGCGCTCGAAGAGGACGTGTGGGAAGAATAAAGAAAAAAGCCGGTATTTTACCGGCTATTTTAGTTGACTGCGCTCAGGCGTAAGTATAAAATTTAAACGGTATACAAAAAACATATAAAAAATATAAAGTCGGATAACAGGAGGGGTATGAATTGCCGGCTAAATTTATTTTTGTTACGGGCGGAGTTGTCTCATCATTGGGGAAGGGGATTACCTCCTCGTCACTGGGCAGGCTTTTAAAGAGTCGCGGCTTAAAGGTAGCCGTCTTAAAATTTGACCCTTATATCAATGTTGACCCCGGAACCATGAGCCCCTATCAGCATGGCGAAGTATACGTGACCGAAGACGGGGCCGAGACCGATTTGGACCTGGGGCATTATGAGCGCTTCATCGATATCAATGTTACCCGCAGCGCGAACGTAACAGCCGGTCAAATTTACGCTTCCGTAATCGCCAAAGAAAGAAGAGGGGATTACCTGGGCGGCACCGTACAGGTTATCCCGCATATCACCAATGAAATCAAAGACGCTCTGCATAAAGTCGCGTTGGACAACCAGCCCGATGTCGTCATTACCGAGATTGGCGGTACCGTAGGAGATATCGAATCGCTGCCTTTTTTGGAGGCCATCCGCCAGTTCAAAAGCGATTTGGGCAAGAACAACGTTATGTACATCCATGTCACCCTGGTCCCTTACCTGCGGGCCTCCGGCGAGGCCAAGACCAAGCCTACCCAGCATTCCGTCAAGGAATTACGCAGCATCGGCATCCAGCCGGACGCTATCGTCTGCCGTTCCGAATTCCCCCTGTCCAAGGAAATGGAGGAAAAGCTGGCGCTGTTTTGTGACATCGACAAAGACGCGGTGATTCAGGCCGTCGACGCCGAGTCGATTTATGAAATACCGCTTACTTTAAAAAGTGAAGGACTGGACGATATCGTCATCGAGCGGCTGCATCTGGAGTGCGGAGAGGCCGAGTTGGCCGAATGGGAAGAAATCGTTCGCAAGATTAAGGAGCCGCAGGGCTCTATTAATGTGGGCCTGATCGGCAAATACGTCGAACTGCCCGACGCTTATTTGAGCGTCAGCGAATCCTTGCGCCACGCCGGCATTTTCCACAATGTCTGCGTCAAAATTCATCTGATTTACTCCGGTTCTCTGGAAAATGGCGATATTGACGAAAAACTCAAAGATATGGACTGCATTCTTATACCGGGGGGCTTCGGAGACCGGGCCATCGAAGGCAAAATTGCCGCCATCCGCTATGCCCGGGAGAAGAAAATCCCCCTGTTCGGCATCTGCTTAGGCATGCAGTTGTCTGTGGTGGAATTCGCGCGCAATGTTCTGGGCTATGCCGCCAACAGCACCGAGTTCGACCCCGATGTGGCCTATCCGGTTATCGACCTTCTGCCCGAGCAGAAAAACATCAAAGATCTGGGTGGAACCATGCGGCTGGGCAGGTACCCCTGCCGGCTGGTGCCGAACACCAAAGCCTATGCGGCTTACGGCGAGGAAACAATCGGAGAACGGCACCGCCATCGCTTCGAATTCAATAACGACTACCGGGAAGCCCTGACCCAGGCGGGTATGGTCATCAGCGGCCTCTCTCCCGACGGAAGGCTGGTGGAAATCATTGAACTGACCGATCATCCCTGGTTTGTCGGCTGTCAGTTCCACCCGGAATTCAAATCCCGCCCTAACCGCCCGCACCCTTTGTTCCGTGATTTTATCGGCGCGGCTGTTCAATTGAAAAGTCAGCGCTAGAATTTCGTTCCCTTCGCAAATCGCCTGCCGGGCGATTTGTGTTTTTCTAAGGTACAACTGTATTTTTACTGTATACATAATGGAAGAGTTTGGTTACAATAAATTTGGGACCAACCTATCTTTACGAGGAGGACAGCATGTACCGTTCCAGACTGATCGGGCCGGAGGAAAGGGCCCTTTTCAATAAATTTGTGGCATCCGCTGATAAAGGACACATCCTGCAATCTTATGAATGGGGAGAGATCAAAGGGCGGGGCGCGTGGCGCCCGGCCCGTATCCTGGTGGAAAATGAACAAGGCGAGCCCTGCGCGGCCCTGACCATTCTGCAGCGCGGCATCCCGGGAACAGGCAAGCTGATTTTCTATGCTCCGCGCGGGCCGGTGGGGGATGTCGATAATTGGGAGCTCATGGATTTTCTTTTTAGCGAGGCCAAGAAGTTGGCTCAGTCCCGTGAGGCTGTTTTCCTGAAGATTGATCCGGACATCCCCGCTGAAAATGAAAAATTCCGGGACTATCTGAAGAGCCGCAAGTTTGTTAACGCCGAGAAAGGCGAGGGTTTCGAGGGCGTGCAGCCCAAGTTTGTTTTCCGGCTGGATATTACCCTGCCGGAGGAAGTGCTTTTTAAAAACTTTCACGAAAAAACCCGCTATAATATCCGTCTGGCCCTGAAAAAAGGGGTCGAAATTAAAGAAGAATGCACCAAAAAAGATTTACCTGTTTTTTATAAACTGCTGAAAGAGACTACGGAGCGGGATAAGTTTCTGGTCCGTCCCTATGATTATTTTGCCGATTTGTGGGATTACCTGACCCCGCGCGGATATCTCAAACTGTTTATGGCGTATTATGAAGGACGGCCTATTGCCGGGACACTCGCTTTTCTTTTCGGCGACAAGGCCTGGTACATCTACGGCGCTTCCTCCAACAGCCACCGCAATGTGATGCCCAACTACCTCCTGCAGTGGACCATGATCAAATGGGCCCAAGCCAATAATTGCACGATGTATGACTTCCGGGGCGTGCCCGGGCATCTGACCGAAGAGAACCCCCTATATGGCCTCTACCGCTTTAAGAAGGGCTTTAACGGCGTGTATACGGAATTTGTCGGAGAATATGACCTGGTTTTTTC
>JAVEYA010000089.1:0-9131 GCA_034003745.1 Clostridia bacterium | reverse complement strand
GCGCCCTGGAGTTTTATCCCGATATCATTCACTGCCATGACTGGCAGACAGCTCTTGTGCTCTTAGCTCTGAATGAGTTTTATCCGCACATCCCGGCCAAGACCGTCTTTACCGTACATAACCTCAAATACCAGGGAAGATTCACCCATTGGTTTCTCCATAACATTCTGGGTTTGGGCGACGCTTATTTCACGGCGGATAGATTGGAATTTTACGGGCAGGTTAATTTATTAAAGGGCGGCATTCTCTGGTGTGACGCGCTGACTACCGTGAGTCCGACGTATGCGCGGGAAATCAGGGCTCCCTGGTACGGGGAAGGGTTGGACGGCCTGCTCAGAGCGCAGGAATACAAGCTCAGGGGTATTTTGAACGGCTTGGATTACCAGGAATACGATCCGGCCAGGGACAAGAGGCTGTATGCCTGTTACCGGGATGAAGCGGAGGGTAAGGCGGTGAATAAGGCCCGGCTGCAGGAAGACCTGGGGCTGCCTGTTCAACCTGGGATACCGCTTTTGGGCATGGTTTCCCGCCTAACGGCGCAAAAAGGGCTGGATTTACTGTTACATATCGTGGATGAATTATTGCGGGAAAATGTTCAGCTGGCCATCGTGGGCGCAGGGGAGCGGCATTACGAAGAATTGCTCTCCCGTACAGCCGCGCGTTATCCGGAAAAATTCCGGCTGCTCTTGGGATTCGAAGAGGGTCTGGCCAGAAAAGTCTATGCCGCCTCGGATATTTTCCTGATGCCCTCACAATTTGAGCCCTGCGGACTGGGGCAGATGATCGCCATGCGTTATGGCGCGGTCCCTGTGGTCAGGGCAACGGGGGGACTGGGGGATACGGTGCGTCCTTTTGATGACGCCGGCGAAGCGGGGAATGGGTTTGCTTTTACCGACTACAATGCCCATGATTTCTTCTTTACCCTCCAAAAGGCGCTGAAAATATACGGACAGCCCCGGACCTGGCGCAGATTGGTGGAGGCCGCTATCCAAGCGGATTTCAGCTGGGACAATTCCGCGCGCGAATATCAGGAACTCTACAACGGATTGCTGCAGTGAAGGAAGGAAGCAAGATGTATCATGATTCCCATGACCTCTTTTACCGGGAGCCCTTTGGCGCAGTCCCCTGCAATACCGCGGTGACTTTACGGCTGAAGGTTGCGGTCCCGCAAGAGGGAGAAACGGCCTATGCCCGTTTCTGGCAAAACAATACGGAAACGATACGGACGATGCGGCCGCTCGAAACAAAAGAGGGGGCTGTTTATGAGGTTGTGCTGAATGCCGGACCGGAACCCGGTTTATTCTGGTATTATTTTTATCTCATCCGGCAGGGTAAAATCCTCTATTACGGCAACAACGCCAAAAACCTGGGCGGCGTCGGAGCAGCTTCGGAGCAGCGGCCGCCTTCCTGGCAGATTACCGTCTATCACCCGGATTTCCATGTGCCGGACTGGTTCAAACATCAGGTGATGTACCAGATTTTCGTGGACCGTTTCTATAACGGCAATCAAGACGGCGTCATCTCAAACCCCAAGCCCGGCTCACTTTTGCACGGCAACTGGGAAGATACGCCGTTATATGTCCGGGAGCCCGACTCTTACGCGATCCGGCGCTGGAACTTTTTTGGCGGAAACCTCGCCGGCATTATTAAAAAGCTCCCCTACCTGAAAGAACTTGGCGTCGGCGTACTCTACCTCAATCCGATTTTTGAGGCGTCCAGCAATCACAAGTATGATACAGGCGATTATCTGAAAGTGGACCCGATGTTCGGGACCAATGAAACTTTCCGCCTGCTGTGCCAAAAAGCGCAAAAGTACGGCATCCGCATCATCTTAGACGGCGTCTTCAGCCATACCGGCGCCGACAGCATTTATTTCAACCGGGAAGGCTGCTATGATTCCCTGGGCGCTTATCAGTCCAAGGAATCGCCCTATTACAAATGGTACCGCTTCAGCGCCTGGCCCCATCAGTATGAATCCTGGTGGGGGGTCGGTACGCTGCCCAATGTGGAAGAAACGGAGCCGACGTATCAGGATTTTATTATGGACGCCGAAAATAGCGTGGTGCGGTATTGGCTGAAACAGGGTGCGGCCGGTTGGCGCCTGGATGTGGCCGACGAACTGCCGGATTTCTTTATTAAAAAAATCAGGCGGGCGATGAAGGAAACCTCCGCCGATTCCATCTTGATCGGCGAGGTCTGGGAGGACGCCTCCCACAAAGTCAGCTACGGCGAAACCAGGGCTTTCTTATGGGGAGAAGAGCTGGATACCGTGATGAATTATCCTTTTCGCCGGGCCGTTCTTGATTTTATGCTGGGACGGACGGATGCCGCGGAACTGCATGCGCAGTTGATGAGCCTGTATGAGAACTATCCTAAGGAAGCGTTCTTCAGCGCGATGAATCTCCTGGGCAGCCATGATGTCGTCCGGATCCTGACGCTCTTGGGCGAGGGAACCGGCGGTGAACGGCTGCAGGAAAGCGAAAGAGAAAAAAGGCGCTTATCTTTTGCCCAGCGCCGGCTGGGATTGGCCCGGCTGAAAATACTCTCGCTCCTCCAGGTGACTTTTCCCGGGGTTCCCTGCATTTACTACGGCGATGAGGTAGGTATGGAAGGATACAGCGATCCCTATAACCGGGGACCCTATCCCTGGGGCAAAGAAGAGCGTAGTCTGACGGCGTGGTACCGAAAAATTATCGCCTGGCGGAATGAGCTGAAAGCCCTGCGGGAAGGGACCTGGCTGCCTCTGATCGCACAAGGCGACAGCTATGGATTCCTGCGGGTCAGTGAAGAGGAACGGATTGCCGTCATCGTCAACAGAAATTCCTCCTCGGAGACAAGCTTGACCGTGGAGCTGCCGCCGGGCGTCTGGCGGAATTTGCTGGGGGAGGACAGTACGCCTCTGGACAGCACAGGCGCTCTTGAACTGGAAATGCCCCCCTTGGGGGCGGTATTGTTAATGAAAACGAGGTAGTGAGAAACCGTGGATTTAGACCGTTCCAGCGGCGTCCTGCTGCATCCCACCTCTTTCCCTTCCACTTTCGGTATAGGGGATTTGGGGGCGGAAGCCTATGATTTTATTGATTTTCTGGCAGCCGGGGCGCAGAAATACTGGCAAATCCTCCCGCTCAATCCCCCGGGAATTGGCGAGTCGCCTTATGCGGCTTATTCCGCCTTTGCCCAAAACCCGCTCTTGATCAGCCTGGACGGGCTCCTGGAAGACGGGCTATTGACCCAAAAGGAGCTCCGCTTCATCCCGCAGTTCCCGGCGGATACGATCGCCTTTTCCAACGTTATCGAGTACAAGTGCATCCTCTATGAAAAAGCGTACGCCCGCTTCAAGGCCGGGGCCTATTCCCCAGAATATACGGCCTATATGCAAAAAAATTTGTTCTGGCTGCATGAATACGCCTTCTATATGGCCTTGCGCCGGCATTTCGGAGAGCGCGCCTGGACGGAATGGGAGAAGGGCCTCATTTATCGCGAACCCCAATCTTTGGCCTATTATGAGAATTTATTGCAGGATAGGCTGGAGTTTCATTACTTTTTACAGTATATTTTTTATAGACAGTGGCGCAAGCTGAAAAAATATGCCGGGGGGCAGGATATTCGCATCATCGGGGATTTGCCTATTTTTGTGGCGCAGGATTCCGCGGATACCTGGGTTCACCCCCAGCTGTTTGCCTTGGACGAAGCCTTGAACGTGACCGGTATGGCCGGCGTGCCGCCGGATTATTTCAGCGAGACCGGGCAATTGTGGGGCAACCCCCTTTACCGCTGGGGCAGGATGGCTGCGGACGGCTATGGCTGGTGGCGACGCAGGCTGGAAGTGCTGCTGGAATTGGTAGACCTCATCCGTTTGGACCATTTCCGCGGTTTTGAAGCTTACTGGGAAATCCCCGGCAATGAGGTGACCGCTGTCCGCGGCCGCTGGGTCAAAGGGCCGGGGCAGGCTTTCTTTGCCGCACTGGAAGAACAGCTGGGGTCTTTGCCCATTGTGGCTGAAGACCTGGGCTATATTACCCCCGAGGTACGGCAGTTAAAAGAGGACTGTGGTTTCCCGGGAATGAAAGTGCTGCAGTTTACCTTTGCAGAAGATATCCGCGAGCGTGTTTGCGCGCAGAATACCGTCTATTACACCGGGACCCATGATAACAATACTTTGCTGGGCTGGTACAAGGAAACGGTACTGGAGGGCCTGGCCAGAAGGCAGGAAATATTGGATGAGGAGAAGGTCTGCTGGGATTTTATCAAGACGGTCTCAAAATCCGGCTGCGCTTTGACGATATTTCCCTTGCAGGACCTTTTAGGGCTTAATTCCTGGGCCAGAATGAACACCCCCGGAACCACCGGCGGGAGCAACTGGCGCTGGCGCTACAAAAAAGGAGTTCTTACGCCGGCTTTGGCCCGCAGATTGGCCCAACTGACCAAAGAAAGCGGGAGATAGCCCTATAAAAAATCAGTCCGTAATTTGGTAGAATAAGAATATAATATAACCGGAATCGCCGGGGAAGGCCAAAGCCGGCCGTGTTTAAAGATGTATTGGGAGAACGCGAAAAAAGTACGCAGGGGGGGAGTACGGGATGGAATACGAGCTTATCGTCGCCTTAAGGCTGTTCTTGGCGGGCGTTTTGGGCGGCCTGATCGGGCTGGAGAGGGAGAGCCTGAACAAGGCTGCCGGCTTTCGCACCCATACGCTGGTGTGCATTGGCTCCTGCCTGATCATGATCACCGGGATCGAACTGCACACTCAATACGGAGCCCTGGCCGACCCGGGCAGACTCGCCGCCCAGGTCGTCAGCGGAATGGGCTTTTTGGGGGCCGGCACAATCATGCGCTCCGGATTCGGCATCAGGGGACTCACCACAGCGGCCTCACTGTGGGTCACGGCCGCCATCGGCCTGGCGATAGGCGCCGGCCGCTATACGACGTCCATCCTGACGACGGTCATCGTCTTTGTGGTGCTGGTTTATTTAAGCAAGCTGGAAGAACGGGTCAAATCGAAACAATCCAAATTAAAAAGGATCGAGGTCATTATCCAGGACCGGCCGGGCCAACTGGGGAGAGTATCTTCAGCCCTGGGTGAAATGGATATCCATATCCGTAAGGTGGAGATGAGCGAACCGTTGGAAAACTCCCAAATCAAACTTACATTTGCCGCAGTGCTTCCCTATAATTTGACGATGGCCCAGGTAAAGGAACGCATCGCGCAGCTGGACGGAGTCTTCGAAGCGGACGTTTGTCAATACAAGTAAATAAGCTATATTTTTCTTTTGATTTTGTGCCGCCCGCAGCAGGCGCCGGAATGGATGGTTAAAATGAAAAAACACTGGCAGCGTTTTGTGAAGTATTATTATGAAAATGAAAAGCTGGGCTTAAGCCTGGATATCAGCCGGATGAATTTCGCGGATGATTTTATGGTCTCCCTGGAACCGCGTTTGCAGCAGGCTTTTTTGGAGATGAACGCCTTGGAAGCGGGGGCGTTGGCAAATCCTGATGAACAGCGCCGGGTAGGGCATTATTGGCTGAGACGCCCGGAATTGGCGCCGGATGAAGATATCGCCGCCGGAATCAGCGCCACTATAGACAGAATCACACAGTTTGCCGAAACGATAAGCTTAAAATATACAAGATTCGTGCTGGTCGGCATTGGCGGCTCCGCCCTGGGCCCCATGCTGGTTACCGAGGCGCTGCCCGGGGGAAGAGGGGGCCTTCAGCCTTATTTTATTGATAATACCGATCCGGACGGGATTGATCGGGTATTGGCGGAAATCAGCCCGTATCTGACCGAAACGTTGGTACTGGTGGCTTCCAAAAGCGGCGATACCCCGGAGACTAAAAATGGTATGCAAGAAGTGCAGGCGGCCTTCCGCCGGCAAAACCTGGACTTTACCCAACAAGCTATCGCCATTACCACTCCGGGGAGCAGGCTGGACCAACTGGCTGAAGAAGCGGGCTGGCTGGCCCGGTTTCCGCTATGGGACTGGGTAGGCGGGCGCACTTCGGTAACCTCCGCGGTGGGTCTTTTGCCGGCGGCGCTGCAGGGTGTGGAGATCGGCGCATTCCTGCAGGGAGCGGCCGATTGTGACGAGGAGACCCGGAAGACGGAAGCTGCGGCCAATCCGGCGGCCCTCCTGGCCCTGATGTGGTATTACGCCACCGGAGGCAAGGGCCAAAAAGATATGGTCATCCTGCCCTATAAGGATGCGCTGCAATACTTGGCCCGCTATCTGCAGCAGCTGATCATGGAGTCCCTGGGCAAAGAAAAGGACCGGGACGGGCGGGAGGCCCGTCAGGGTATCAGCGTCTACGGCAATAAAGGCTCCTCCGACCAGCATGCCTATGTGCAGCAATTGCTGGACGGCGTCAACAATTTCTTTGTCACTTTTGTGGAAGTGCAGGGTGAGGCACGGCAGGAACCTCTGTATCTCCAGGATAACATCACCAGCGGAGATTACCTGCAGGCCTTTTTATTGGGTACCAGAGAGGCATTGAGCGCCAATGGGCGGGAATCCGTCACGGTCATCTTGCGCCGGCTTGACGCCTATACCCTCGGCGTGCTGATTGCCTTATTTGAGCGGGCAGTGGGGTTATATGCCTCCCTGGTCAATGTCAATGCCTACAACCAGCCGGGTGTGGAAAAGGGCAAAAAAGGGGCCGGCTTGATGATCGGCCTGATGGAGAAGCTGTTCATATACTTAAAAAATAGCCCCGGGCAATCCTTTACCGTCCAGGAACTGGCGGCGGCATTGGGCTGCCCTGAGCAGGAAGAGAGCCTCTTCAAGATCATGGAGTACCTGAACGTCAACGGGCGCATCCGAAAGAATACCGGTTCCCTGACAGAGCGCCGGTATTCCCTGTGAAGCTTGTCCGCCCAGGAGACGGGCCCATGCCGGTACGAAACAGAAGGGAGCTGGATAATCATGCAAAATAAGCAATTGAAATTTGAAAACCCGGTCAGGCTTGCTGAATTAAATCCAACAGGAACTTTGCAAAGGATCGGATTGCAGGATAGCCACACGTTATGCGATATCGGGGCGGGAAGCGGGATTTTCACCTTGCCGGCGGCCCAAGCAACGAAGGAAAAAGTTTACGCCCTGGAACTAAGCGCGGAAATGCTTTCACTTATCGGTGATAAGGCCAAAGCTGAAGGAATTACAAATATTGAACTGGTAAAGGTGGAGGGTGAAACCTTTGATTTGGCGGATAATACGATGGATATAGCCCTGATGGTGACGGTACTGCATGAAATAAAGAATAAAGAAGCTCTGCTTACGGAAATAAGAAGGATATTAAAAATGGAGGGCAGGCTTGCAATTATTGAGTTTCACAAAAGGGAAACTCCCATGGGCCCGGCGCTAAGCCACCGTATGGAAAAAGAGGAATTGCCGGATTTACTTCCCTCCGCCGGTTTCAGAGAGATGGAGAGTTTCGATTTGGGAGATAATTTTTATTGCGGTATTTATAAAAAAGAAAGGTTTAAATAGAGAAAAGCACTTGGTTTTTACGGGCGTTCAATTTTTAGATTTACATTGGGCAACCGGCATATTCTGTTTAGCGTTCGTAATCCTGCGTAAATGTGCAAGATAAGCAAAAACGATGATAGATATAACGGCCAGGGAAGACCAACGGTAGAGCGGAAGCGCTAATGAAGCGTATATGCCGATATACCCGAACAGGATGAAAATGGCTCCGGACACGGTTTTAACAGTTTTTTCAGGAATTTTCTTACCCATCACCACGCCAATAACAATTCCGATGATATTTGATACCATCATACCCGCGGTAGATGCTGCCAGGACCGTAAAGACGCTTTGATATTTGGCTGCCAGGGCAATTGTCGCCAACTGGGTTTTATCCCCCATTTCCGCAATGAAGAAGGCTATAAATACGGTCCAAAAGGGGCTGAAATATTCTTTCTTGTCTTCTCCTTCCAGGGTATCTCCTCTAAAAGTCCATAAACCAAAAACTACAAAGGATAAAGCCGCGAGCAGTTGTATCGTATTCATGGGGATAAAGCGCGTCAGGTATTCCCCCGCAAGGACTGCAAAAAAATGATTAAATATCGTAGCGCCGAAAACCCCTGCCAGAACAGTGGAAACTCTGAATCTGGCGGCGAAAGCCATACCTAATAGTTGGGTCTTGTCCCCCATTTCTCCAAGAACAACCACGGCGAAAGAGGTTATTAACGCCTCCATGTTTTCAAACATGCAATTTCCTCCTTTTGATAAGTATTAATTGAGTGCGGAAGATAATGATCTGACACCTCCTTAATAAAAATAAAAAGACCTTCGGCACAAATAAATTGTGCTCAAAGGTCTCGTTAAACAGGTGAACTGTCGTCTTTGCCAGGTCTTAGGACCAGCATGTTGACAAAGACATGAAAACTACTCCCCTTCAAGAAAGTATGAATTTAAATAGAGTATATATAAACGGGCTTTTGATGTCAACAGTAATAAGACATTAACATAAAGAGGCGGGATACCGGTCTCTTGTTCATTTTTACTTTTTAGCTTACCTATGAGGAATTATTCAGGAAATAATTTCTTCATAGGCTTTTTTATTTACAATAAAGATAATTCATCCTATTAGTTTATAAATAATTATGAAGGGGCACCGCAAAAGGGAACCCTGGAGAGGCGCAAGATGTTTAAACATGAAAAAAACGAATGTATCCTAAAACCAATCGTATTCGATGATGTGGAGATTCCCTTGCCTATCTTGGGAGAAAAATCAAAGAAACTGTATTATCTGGCGGATATTTATCACCGGGACGCCGGCTTGCCTGTCTTAATTCAGGGGGAAACAGGCACGGGTAAAGAATTATTGGCCAAAACAATTCATTATGGATTGGGCTCAGATCTTAAAAAGAAGAAGAATTTTGTAGCAATTAATTGCGCGGCGATCAGTCCGGGCTTATTTGAGAGCGAGCTGTTCGGATACGAGGCGGGCGCGTTCACAGGCGGGCTGGCCCGGGGCCAGTTGGGAAAGATCGATTTGGCGCATCAAGGGACGCTTTTTTTCGATGAGATTTCGGAACTGCCTTTGGAATTGCAGGGAAAATTGTTAAGGGTGCTGCAGGAAAAGGAATATTACCGGGTGGGCGGTTTAAAAAGAATACGGTTTGAGACCCG
>JAVEYA010000088.1:0-9269 GCA_034003745.1 Clostridia bacterium | reverse complement strand
GGGGGAGAGAATATGCCTGCTAAAACCAGCATGCTTCAAGTAACGGTAATCATATTCTCGCTGGTAATGGTGATTGCCGGCTTATCCGACCGTTTCTTTTTGGAATTTCAGAATACCGGGACGGTGGTCAGCTATTATCTGATGATGGCTGTCACAGCACTGGTATTATCTTTATTATTGAAAGAATTTATCAAAAGGAGATTTCTCCAGCCACTCCGGCAGGTCCTGGAAGGGATTGAATATATTATCTCCAGGCAGGAGCCGGGCGCGGTAATCAATACGAATAACTTATATGAGATGAGTGAACTGGGCCTTGCCCTAAACAGAATGCTGGAAGGGATGAAGAATAAACATAACGAGTTGAAAGAAAGTGAAAATAAGTACAAGCATCTGAGCTTTTATGATTCTTTGACCGGTTTGCATAACCGTTCCTATTTTGAATATGAAATGAAAAGAATCAGCGGAAACCCTTGGGAAGTCCAGCCCTTAAGCATTATCTCCGTGGATATTGACGGGCATAAGATCGTCAATGATACTTTTGGCCACCAGGCCGGCGACAAGCAACTGAAATACGTGGCCGAGCTCCTGCAGACCACCATCCGGAAAGAAGATACTTTGGCCCGGGTGGGCGGGGACGAATTCTGCATTCTTTTGCCCAATATGCCCAACCCGGTGGCTCAGCAAAGGAAGCAGGAAATCGTGGAAGCCGTGGAAAGACACAACAATAAAAATCCTTTTATCCCGCTGAGTATCTCGGTAGGGGTAGCGACAGGCGATTTTACCGAGGGCGGGGCCACGGTTTATGATGTTTACCATCAGGCCGACGACGATATGTATTATCAGAAGTTCAATAAAGAAGTCCATACCAAAGGCAGAGCCATTGAGTACTTCTTGACGGCTTTGTCGGAACGGGATAATCTCGCGCCGGGACACGCCGATAGAATGGCGCATTACGCACAGAAAATGGCCGTTCTCTTGGAGCTGACGGCTAAAGAGCAGGATGATTTGGTCCTTTTGGCTAAGCTGCATGATTTGGGCAATATCGGTATCCCGGATGAAATTCTCTTCAAATCCGGTATATTAACGGAGGAGGAGACCAAAAGGCTCCAAACCCATGTCAACATCGGCTATAATATTGCTTGCCGCTCGGCGGAAGTTGCCCATATCGCCGAATATATCCTGCATCATCACGAATGGTGGGATGGGATGGGCTATCCTTCCGGTCTTCAGGGGGAGGAGATTCCGCTGCCTTGCCGGATTATTGCCATCTTGGACGCTTTCGACGCGATGACGACATCCCGTATCTACCGCGCCTTTAAGAGTCCACGGGAAGCGCTGGAAGAGTTGGTCAGATGTTCGGGTCATCAGTTTGACGCGGAACTGGTGTTGGCTTTTCTGGAGATTTATGACGGGGAATGTTTGCAATATACCGGTGCAGAGTGTATTTTTAATGCATAAATAATGGCATATTATAGGTAGAGTACGCGCTGTGAGGTAGAAGATGGAACAAACCAAAGAGCTGGAGGACAGAGTCCACAAACTGGCGGTTTCTCTGGAGAAAACGCAAATTACGGAATATGTGAACTATCTCAATGATACGAAGAAATTAATCCTGACGAATTTACTGGCGGGCCTGGCCCGGGGAGTGGGCATGACCGTAGGCTTCACCATTTTAGGCGCTGTCATCTTGTATTTTCTGCAGAAGCTGGTCCTCTTGAATCTGCCCTTAATCGGTGATTTTATCGCGAATATCGTCCGGCTGGTCAATTTCAGTCTGCAGAAGTAGGGGCTGCAATACTCTTCAGCAAAAGCTGAAAGTATTCCAGCGCTTGTTCTTTTAAATCAAAATCGGGGTAGCGGATGCACCATGCGGCGCGGCCGGCTTTGGTTTACTAAGCAATTTGTTTGTGTTAAAATCTAACATATGCAATGAATACATTTTAGACAACGGAGAGAACACAAATGCTGTTTTGGACCATAACGCTGGCTGTCCTCGCACTGGATCGGGCTGTTAAATACGTCGTGACCGCCAATATGCAAGTGGGGCAAAGTATTCCGATAATAGAGACCTTTTTTCATATTACCTTCGTCAAAAATCCCGGTGCAGCCTTCGGGATTTTAACCGATAAAAGATGGTTTTTTGTGGTGGTGACCATCGCGATTCTGGCTCTGTTGTTCTATCTGGCTTTTACCATGGGGAAGAACAGCAAGTTCACTGCGGTTTGTTTGGCCTTGATCTGCGGCGGGGCAATCGGCAATTTTATTGACCGGGTGGCCAGCGGGCTGGTGACGGACTACCTGGATTTTCGGGGAATCTGGCCGTATATCTTTAACCTGGCTGATTCCGCTATCGTAGTGGGTGTG
This sequence comes from Clostridia bacterium, assembly GCA_034003745.1. Lineage (GTDB taxonomy): Bacteria > Bacillota > Peptococcia > DRI-13 > PHAD01 > JAVEYA01. Next base: position 6,905 of record JAVEYA010000088.1, on the reverse strand, counting down.
ATTCTTTTAGCCTGGCAACTGATTCGGGATGAATTAAAACAGGAGAAACCAAGTGAAAAATAGTTTTGTAGTCGGGGAAGAGGACCGGGGCGTCAGGCTGGATGTCTTCCTGTGCCGGAAAATGGAATCATTAAGCCGCAGCCAGGTCCAGCGCCTGATTGACGATAAACTGGCCGGGGTGAGCGGCGCCGCGGTCAAAGCCAGCTATCGCCTGAGTCCGGGAGAAGAAGTGGACGTGGAGGTTCCGTCTCCCCGGGAGCTGGAAGTGGGCGCGGAAAATATCCCTTTGGATATTGTTTATGAAGACGCTTGTCTGCTGGTGATCAACAAGCCCCGGGGGATGGTGGTTCATCCCGCCAATGGCAATTATACGGGGACGCTGGTCAACGCGCTGATGTATCACTGCCGGGACTTGTCGGGCATTAACGGCGTTTTGCGTCCGGGCATCGTTCATCGCATTGATAAGGATACTTCCGGCCTCTTGCTGGTGGCGAAGAATGATTTCGCCCATCGGGAACTGGCCCGGCAAATCAAGGAGCATAGCCTTTCCAGGATTTATCTCGCGCTGGTACACGGGAATATTACGGAGCCCGGGGGGATCATTGAGGCGCCTATCGGGCGGAGTCTCGCCGACCGCCAGAAAATGGCGGTAGGAACCAGAAACAGTAAAGACGCTGTAACGGAATACCGGGTCCTGGAAAGACTGGGCGCGTACACGCTGGTGGAATGCCGGCTGAAAACCGGACGTACGCATCAGATCCGCGTACATATGGCTTACCTGAAGCATCCGGTAGTGGGCGACCCTAAATACGGCCCGTCCAAAGCGCAAGTGGAATTTACCGGGCAGGCGCTGCATGCCCAAATGATCGGCTTTACCCATCCTGAATCAGGTGAGCGGATGGAATTCAGCGTTCCGCCGCCGCAGGTATTTATAGAATTATTGCGGACGGTGGGCAGTAAAGGAGGGAATTTCGATGGAGAATATGCCTAAAGCGCAGCTGCTGGACGAAAGCGGCATCCGGCGTTCCCTGACCCGGATAGCGCATGAGATCGTCGAAAAAAATAAGGGGATCGACAATGTCATCCTGGTGGGCATCAGAAGGCGGGGCGTGCCGCTGGCGGAACGGCTGGCCGAATTGATCGGGCATATTGAGGGGAAGCCCGTGAAGGTGGGGAAGCTGGATATCACGCTATACCGGGACGACCTGACGGCTTTAAGCGATCAGCCGGTGGTTCGCCAGACGGAGATTCCCTATGATGTCAAAGGCAAGAAAATTATTTTGGTGGATGACGTTCTTTATACCGGCCGCACCATCCGGGCAGCGATGGACGCCATTATCGACCTGGGCCGGCCGGAGAATATCCAGCTGGCGGTGCTGGTGGACCGCGGACATCGTGAGCTGCCCATCCGGGCGGATTATATCGGCAAAAACGTTCCGACTTCGCATAAAGAAATCGTGCATGTCAATTTAAATGAGTTTGACGGCGAAGATAATGTGGTTATTGCTGAACATACGTAAAGAGCTGCCGGATTGTTTCTGCATCCGGGGTCACAAAAACGGTGCGCTGGTTTTCGTAATGGACCATGCCGGGCTTGGCCCCTTTGATTTTCCAGACATATTTTCTTAAGGTATAATCCACCGGAACATGGGTGGAAAGACGCGCTTTGGAATGATACGCGGCGATAAGGGCGGCTTTTTCCAGGATAGAATCGGGAACAGGCTCGCCCTGCTTGTTTTTGATGAGGACGTGGGACCCGGGGATATCCTTGGTATGCAGCCAGGTATCCTCCGGTTTGGCAAGTCTGGTTACCAGGAGATCATTTTGCTTGTTGTTTCTGCCGGCATAGATTTCCCAACCCTCCAGCAAAAAGCGCAGGGGGGCGCTGGCCTGGGCGGCCTGGGGCTTAACTTTGCCTTTGCCCGGCGGGGCCGGCTTGAGATAGCCGGCTTCGATTAATTCCTCCCTGATTTCATTCAGTTCGGTGACGCTTTCCACATTCTCCACGGAAATAGCGATAGAGTTCAGGTATGACAGCTCGGCCGCAGTTTCTTCATACTGGGGCCGGGCTTTTTTCGCGGCGTTTTTGGCTTTGCGGTATTTGTTGAAGTAGCTTTGCGCGTTTTCCAGCAGGGTCAGTTCTTCCCGTAAAGGGATGGTCAGGATTTCTTCTTTCTCGGCATAGAAATTGAGCACTTCGGCGGTTTTCCCGGGCTGCAGGGCGTGCTGCTGGGCGGTCAAAAGCTCGCCCCAGAGACGGTAATGGTCGGATGTCTCAGCCGCATGGATCGTCTCCAGCTGCAGCCCCGCTTTTTTCTCGCAGCGTTCGCTCTCCTTCTTAATGACTTGCAATAGATCATTTTTTTTCTGGGTAAAGAGATTGACTTCTCTTTTACCGCCGTAATAAGTATCCACAGTCTCGCTGATGCCGGCATAACGCTGCCGCGTCCCGGCGGTAAAGTGGGTTAGGGCCAGGGCGGAAAAAGCCAGCGGCTTATTGTCCTGCCGGACTATCTCCGGTTCGAAACGTCCTGTCCGGATATCTTCCGCGGTCTGCCGGAAGAAGCGCCACAGCAACGAAAGCTCATATTCGCCGCAGTATTCTAAGGTGAGATTGGCGGAAAGGCCGCTGCGGTAAATAACCTCCTCCACCGTGAGCGGACCGAAACCGGCAAAAGAGGAGAGGAGGGCTTTATACAGGGTGTGGGAATAAGGATGGCTTAAGAGCTTGGCGGAGAATTCCTCAGGACTTGCCTCCCAGGGGATCAGCTTATCCTGTTCCGGCGGCGCCTGGTAGGGGAGGCCGGGCAGTACCTGACGGTAGCGGCTGACGGAAAAGGAGACGCGGTGTACGGCGTCCAGGATACGGTTTTCGGCGGGGTTCAGCAGGATGATGTTGCTGTGCTTGCCCATAACCTCAATAATTAAGCGCCGTTGGGCAGGTTCACCCCAATCGTCCAGCACATCGCAGGTGATCTCCAGAATGCGTTCCAGTCCCCGCTGGGCGACGGAGGCGATCCGTCCGCCTTCCAGGTGTTTTCTGAGCAGCATGCAAAAAAGCGGCGGCTCCGTAGGATTGACAAAGGTACGGGTGGTCAGATAGACGCCCGCTTCCTGCGCCGCTGCCGAGAGCATCAGACGATAGCTCTGTCCCGGCTGCCGCAGGCTTAAAATCACTTCATATTTGCCGGGCTGATATATTTTATCAACGCGGGCGCCGCTGAGTATATTCTGCAGCTCCAAGGCAACCGCCCGCATGACGATTCCGTCGTAAGACATACTTTATTCCTCCTCTGGGACTAAGGTTTAGTTCCGGTTATAAGTATACCGCATTAAGAATATGTATGAAAGGAAGTATTCTTACGCGGAGGCGCTAAAATGAAGAAGAATGGATGGCACACCCTAAACATAGAGGAGACCGTCAATGCGTTGATGTCCAGTCCCCAAGAAGGCCTGGACAAAAGAGAAGCGGAACGGAGGCTGGGCCTGGTCGGCTATAACCGTTTGACCGAAAAGGAAAAGATTTCGGTAGGGGCCATCCTGGCCGCTCAATTCACTGATTTTATGGTCTTGGTTCTGCTGGCTGCCGCCCTGATCTCCGGGCTCTTGGGCGAGTGGGCCGACGCCGTAACCATCTTCGCAATCATTTTGGTCAACGCGATTTTAGGTTTTGTGCAGGAATACAAGGCGGAACGCTCCCTGGAAGCTTTAAAGAAAATGACTGCCCCCGCGGCCAGAGTAATCCGTTCGGGCCTGATTATCAGCGTGGCGGCGGAAGAACTGGTCCCCGGGGACAGCGTGCTCCTGGAGACCGGGGATATTATCCCGGCAGACCTGCGCCTCTGCGAGGCCGCGCAGCTGGAAATCAGCGAAGCGTCCCTGACGGGAGAATCCCTGCCGGTGAAAAAACGGGCGCAGGAAGTCTATGCGGAGGCTACGCCGTTGGGGGACCGCAGGAATATGGCTTATATGGGCACGGTGGTCACCCGGGGCAAGGGGCAAGGCCTGGTTGCGGGAACCGGTATGCATACGGAGATGGGAGAAATCGCCGGCTTTATTCAACAGATCAAGGAGGAAGATACGCCGCTGCAAAAGAGGCTGGCTCAGCTGGGCCGCTGGCTGGTCGCCGGCTGTCTGTTAATCGTGGCGGTGGTCAGCGTTTCGGGAATCCTGCGCGGAGAAGAAGTGTTCACCATGATCCTTACCGGGGTCAGCCTGGCTGTGGCCGCCATCCCGGAAGGCCTGCCGGCCATTGTTACGGTGGCCCTGGCCATCGGTGTGCAGAAAATGGTTAAACGCCAGGCCATCGTGCGGGCGCTCCCGGCGGTGGAAACTTTGGGCTGCGCCACCGTAATCTGTTCCGATAAAACCGGTACCTTGACCCAAAATGAGATGACGGTGCGGAAACTGTATTTGGGCACAGCGACTGCGCAAGTGAGCGGAGAAGGGTATGAGCCCCACGGTAAATTTATTTTTGCCCAGGCAGATAAAGAGCAGGAGCCGCTTCTGCCGCAAGCCTTAAAAATCGCGGCTTTATGCAATAACGCCGTCTTGCAGAAAGACAGCATCCCCTTGAAGGGACTGTTTCGTCAGGAGAAGGGGAAGAGCTGGCAAATCAGCGGGGACCCGACGGAAGGGGCCTTGCTGGTTGCCGCCGCCAAAGCCGGAATTTGGCGGGAAGCCGTCGAGCAGCGGGAAAAACGGCTTTGGGAAATTCCGTTTGACGCGGACAGAAAGAGAATGAGCGTCATCTATGAAGCTGCCGGGGGGAAAAGAATCCTGTATTGTAAGGGCGCCCCCGACGTTATCTTAAATCTTTGCACGAAAATCCAGCGCCAGGGGGAACCGGTCGCTTTAACGCCGGAATTGCGGGAAGAAGTGCTGGCCGCCAACGACCGTCTCGCGGAAGAAGCCTTGAGGGTGTTAGGGCTGGCTTACCGCGAGCTGCCCGGGGATATCAACATAGAAGAGGATAGCCTGATGGAAAGCGAGCTGGTCTTCGCGGGTCTGGCCGGGATGATCGACCCGCCCCGGGAGTCGGCCAAGAAAGCTGTCAGCGTCTGCCGTCTCGCCGGCATCAAGACGGTGATGATCACCGGAGATCATAAGAAAACGGCGGAAGCGGTGGCGCGGGAGCTGGGCATTCTGACCAATCCCTCCCAAGTGGTGCTGACGGGTCAGGATATGGATACGATGAGTGATTATCAGCTCAGGAAGATTATTCATCAGACCGCGGTCTATGCCCGGGTTTCGCCCAAACATAAGCTGAGGATCGTGCAGCAGCTTAAAGAGGCTGGACATATTGTCGCCATGACGGGGGACGGCGTCAATGACGCGCCGGCGGTAAAAGAGGCGGATATCGGGGTGGCTATGGGGGTAACCGGCACAGACGTGACCAAGGAAGCTTCCTCCTTAATCCTGGGTAACGATGATTTTGCCACCATTGTGGCGGCGGTGGAGGAAGGGCGTATAATATATGATAATATCCGGAAATTCATCCGCTATCTATTGTCCTGCAACATCGGCGAAGTGCTGACCATGTTCTTTGCCACTTTGCTGGGGCTGCCCCTGCCTTTATTGCCTATTCAGATTCTGTGGATGAACCTGGTTACGGACGGGCTCCCGGCCATCGCGCTGGGCATGGATTCCGGGGACCCGGATATTATGACGCGAAAGCCCCGCAGCCCTAAGGAGAGTGTTTTCGCCCACGGACTGATGCGCCGGATCATAGTGCGGGGTACGGTCTTCAGTGCTGCGGTGTTGTTTGTCTATATCGTGGGCTTTTTTGCCGGGGGGAAAGATTTGGACCTGGCCCGGACCATGGCCTTTACCGCCCTGGTCTTCATACAGCTCTTCTATGTCTTTGATTGCCGTTCCGAGCGCTATTCCATCTTCGAGCTGGGTTTTACCGGCAACAAGTATTTAGTGGGCGCGGTGGCCATCTCCATGTGTATGCAGCTGGCAGTTATCTATATCCCTGCTTTCCAGGGGGTTTTCCGGACGGTACCGCTGGAATTATGGCATTGGCTGCTGATTTTTGCGGTGACAATCGCAACTACCCTCTTGCAGGGATTGTACCGTGCTGTTAAAATCAGGAGAAAGAGGAGAATAATATACGTTAGGTAAACATAACAGGAGGAATAAGATGAAATTCAGCAAATATCACGGTATTGGGAACGATTTTATTATTATCGACGGCATAAAAGAACAATTGCCCGGGGATCTCCATAAGGCCGCCCAAAAGCTATGCCACCGCAATTTTGGCGTCGGCGCCGACGGTGTGATGGTGGTATGGCCCTCTGATAAAGCGGATATCAGAATGCAAATCATCAATTCCGACGGTTCTGAGGCGGAAATGTGCGGCAACGGCATCCGCTGCTTTGCCCGTTATGTCTATGAGGCCGGGCATGTGAACAAGACGAAATTTTCAGTGGAAACCCTGGCCGGCCTTATGGTTCCGGAACTTGTGCTCCAGAATGGCGAGGTACAGGGCGTCACTGTGGATATGGGCGTTCCCTCCTTGAAACGTTCGGAAGTGCCCATGCTGGGCGAGGCGGAAGAGGCGGTAAATGAGCCCCTGCAGGCCCTGGATACAACTTTTAATGTCACCAGCGTACTGATGGGCGTACCCCACTGCGTTGTTTTCGTCGAGGATGTGGAGAAAGTCGACTTGGCCAAATACGGTCCGGCATTGGAGAAACATCCCGCCTATCCCCGGAAGACCAATGTGCACTTTGTCCAGGTGCTCAATGCGCAAGAAATGAAAATGCGTATCTGGGAAAGAGGGGCAGGCCCGACCTTAGCCTGCGGCACCGGGGCGTGCGGAACGCTGGTGGCGGCGGTTGTGAACAAGCTGACCGGCAAAAAGGCTAAAATCACGCTCCCCGGAGGCGTTTTAGAGATCG
>JAVEYA010000087.1:0-9466 GCA_034003745.1 Clostridia bacterium | reverse complement strand
TGATTACCCTATCACCGCCCCTTCGGGGCGAGTGATAGAGCCTCCAGCAGGACGCTGCTGGAGTCTCTCGAAAAATGCATTTTTCGAGAGACTCCAGGATAATAGAATTTGGTTTGGTCCCGATGGGAATGGTACTCCAAGAATAAAACGCTTCCTTACCGATTTGCGTAAAGAAGGTATGACACCGACATCCATTCTTCTTTTTAAGGAGGTTGGGCATAGTCAAGAAGGAGCACAGGAAGTGGTTTCCTTGTTTGACGGTCAAGGTTTCTTTGATGGACCAAAACCAGTGCGTCTTATGGAACGGTTGCTGACACTTGCTAACCTTGAAAATAACAGCATTGTGCTTGACTTCTTTTCGGGTAGTGCTTCAACCGCCCATGCACTTATGCAGACAAACGCTGAGAATGGTGGCAAAAAGAAATTCATAATGATTCAACTGCCAGAACCATGCCCAGATGGAAGCAAAGCGCTTAACGCAGGTTATGCAAACATCTGCGAAATCGGCAAAGAACGCATTCGCCGTGCTGGAGAAAAGATTAAAGAAGAAAATAAGGATAAGGAAGGTATTGAAAACCTAGACATCGGTTTCCGTGTTCTCAAACTGGACGATACCAACATGAAAGACGTCTTTTATGCCGCTGGCGAATATACGCAGGACTTGCTTTCTGGTATGGAGGATAACATCAAGGACGACCGCACAGATATGGATTTGCTCTATGCCTGTCTGTTGGATTGGGGTCTGCTACTCTCCCTGCCCCACACGTATGAAAAAATAGACGGCTTTATCGTCCATACTTATAACGAAGGCGATCTTATCGCTTGCTTTGATAAACAAATTAGTGATGCGGTAGTCAAGGAAATCGCCAGGCGCCAGCCGTTGCGTGCTGTTTTTAGGGACAGCAGCTTTACAAGTTCACCAGAAAAAATCAATGTGGAAGAAATATTTAAGCTGCTTGCGCCGAATACGAATGTGAGGGTGATATGATGCAAATGATGAATAAACCCAACGCATCGGCGTTTTTTGAAAATGTGGCTCGGATAATCGAACAGGCGCGGGTATTCGTCGGTCGTACTGCCGACCTGACAATGTGTGTAACATACTTTGAGGTCGGGCGAATGATAGTTGAGGAAGAACAGGGCGGCAAAGCCCGTGCCGAATACGGCAAGGGTCTGCTTATGGGTTTGTCGTCGTACTTAAATGAGCGCGTCGGCAAAGGCTTCTCGGAGTCAACGCTTCGAAACGCAAGAAAATTCTACCAGGTTTATGCACCGTCAATTCAGCAAACATTGTTTGCTGAATCTCAAAAAGGGCAGTCACTGTCTGCCTTTTTTGAAAAACCGCAAAAACAGCAAACATTGATTGGTGAATCTTTTCCGTTTGTACTCGGCTGGTCGCATTACTTGATTTTGATGCGAATTGAAAATGAACAGGAACGTAGATTTTATGAAATCGAGGCGACGCGCCAGCAATGGACTTACCGCCAGTTACAGAGACAATACGGAAGTAGCCTGTATGAGCGGCTCGGACTTTCCCGCGAAAAGGACGAGGTCTTACGGCTTGCCAATGAAGGACAAACCATTGAAAAGCCCCGCGATATGTTAAAGAATCCGCTTGTTCTTGAATTCCTCGGTATGGACGAGAAAGCGGAGTATTCGGAAACAGATTTGGAGTCGGCAATCATAAACAAGCTGTCCCATTTCCTTTTGGAATTGGGCAAAGGCTTCTTGTTTGAGGCACGACAAAAGCGGTTCGCTTTTGATGAAGACCACTTCATTGTAGACCTGGTTTTTTACAACCGTCTGCTTCAATGCTATGTCCTGATTGACCTGAAAACCGAAAAATTGAAGCATCAGGATTTAGGGCAAATGCAAATGTACGTCAATTACTTTGACCGCTACGTCAGAACCGATACTGAAAAGCCGACGGTCGGCATTCTGTTGTGTAAAGAAAAAAACGACAGCGTGGTACGCCTCACCCTACCGGAAGACAGTAATATTTACGCCTCGGCATACAGCCTTTATCTCCCCGACAAGGCTTTATTACAACGCAAACTTGCCGAATGGGTCGAGGAGTTCGAGGAGGAACACGGAGGTCACGGCAAATGAAGCTGCAATTTAAGCATCAGAAATTTCAGGCAGATGCAGCAAAAGCTGTGTGCGATGTGTTTGCCGGACAGCCCTTTCTTACCCCCAGCTATATGGTGGACAAGGGATATGTAAAAAATAAGCAGATGACCATTGACGAAGCGGAACGCTTCACCGGCTTTGGCAACTCCAAGCTCGTGCCGGAATTAAACGACGGGGCTATTCTTGAGAACATCAATAAGATTCAGCACAGTAACCAGATTGAGCCGTCCAAGGAATTGGAGGGGCGGTATAACCTTACTGTAGAAATGGAAACCGGCGTCGGCAAGACTTATACATATATCAAAACCATGTACGAGCTTAATAAGCGGTATGGCTGGAGCAAGTTCATTATTGTCGTGCCCAGCGTAGCTATCCGCGAAGGTGTGTATAAGTCGTTTCAGATTACGGAGGAACACTTTGCCGAGGAATACGGAAAGAAGATCCGGTATTTTATTTATAATTCCGCTCAGCTGACCGAGATTGACCGCTTCGCTTCCGACAGTGCCATCAATGTAATGATCATCAATTCTCAGGCTTTTAATGCCCGCGGCAAGGACGCCCGTCGTATTTACATGAAGCTCGATGAATTCCGAAGCCGTAAGCCCATAGATATCCTTGCTAAAACAAATCCCATTCTGATTATCGATGAGCCTCAATCGGTGGAGGGCGCGGCCACAAAAGAGCGCTTGAAGGAGTTTAACCCTCTGTTCACACTGCGCTATTCGGCTACGCATAAGAAGGACAGCATATACAATATGGTTTACCGCCTGGATGCTATGGAAGCTTACAACAAGAAGCTGGTTAAAAAAATTGCTGTTAAAGGAATTACCGTCACAGGGAGCACCGCTACCGAAGGGTATGTATATCTGGAGGGCATTAACCTCTCCAAGGCCAACCCCACCGCCACCATCGAGTTTGATATCAAGGGTGTAAGCGGAGTCCGCAAGGCAACACGCATTGTCGGCGAGGGATATAATCTCTACCCCAATTCCGGCGAGCTTGCTGAATATAAAAGCGGATATACCATATCACGGATTGACGGCAGGGACAGCTCTATTGAGTTTACAAACGGCATAAAGCTCTTTGCCGGTGATGTCATGGGGGCGGTCAGCGAGGAACAGCTCAGGCGCATTCAAATACGCGAGACCATTCTCTCTCATATCGAACGGGAGCGGCAGTTGTTCTACAAAGGCATCAAGGTATTGTCGCTTTTCTTCATTGACGAAGTCGCCAGGTATAAACAATATGATGCCGCTGGGCAGCCATTTAATGGCGTGTATGCCAATATATTCGAGGAGGAATACAAACAGGTCATCAGCAATCTTCAGCTTAAAATCGGCGATGGCGATGAATATCTGAAATACCTTGGCAAAATTACAGCCGAAGAAACTCACGACGGCTATTTCTCCATAGATAAAAAGAACAATCGTATGGTAGACAGCAAGCTGGGTGACAGGCAGGAGCGCACCTCCGATGACGTGGACGCTTATGATCGGATTATGAAAAATAAAGAACTCCTGCTGGATCGCCGCGACCCGCTCCGGTTTATCTTCTCTCACTCTGCCTTGCGTGAAGGCTGGGACAACCCGAATGTGTTCCAGATTTGCACGCTTAAGCAAAGCGGCAGCGATGTCCGTAAACGCCAGGAAGTCGGGCGCGGATTAAGGCTGTCTGTAAATCAGAATGGCGAACGCATGGACACCAACCTGCTGGGTGAGGATGTTCACAACATAAATGTCCTTACCGTTGTAGCCAATGAAAGCTACGACAGCTTTGCTAAAGGGCTTCAGACCGAGCTTGCCGAGGCTGTGGCAGACCGTCCTCGAATGGTTACGATGGAACTCTTTAAGAATAAAGTAATAAAAGATGCCAGCGGTGCCGAGCAAGTCGTTGATATCGAACTTGCCCAGAGCATTTACGAGGGGCTTATTACAAGCGGATATGTGAAGAAAGGTATCCTCACGGACAAATACTATGAGGACAAGAAGAGCGGCAATATTGAAATAGCTGATGAAGCGGCGGATTGCAAGGATTCTGTCATTGCGATTCTCGATTCAATCTACGACAGCCGAGCCATGCAGCCTGAGAACGCACGAAAAAACAATGTTGAATTGAAGCTGGACAATGCCAAGCTTGGTTTGCCGGAATTCCAGAAGCTATGGTCAAATATAAATGCCAAGTCCGTTTATGTGGTGGAGTTTGATCAGGATGAATTGATAAAAAAATCAATAGCTGCTCTTAACCGCGACCTTCGCGTATCAAAGATATTTTTCAAGGTTGAAACCGGGACGATGAGCGATATCCAATCACGGGAGCAACTGCAGCAGGGAGCGGCTTTTGTCAAAGAAGAAAACGAGGTTTACAAGGCGGAGCTTTCATCAAGCACTTCTGTGCAGTATGACCTTGTCGGGAAAGTTGTTGCTGGGACCGGGCTTACCAGAAAAGCAGTTGTGAGTGTCCTGCGGGGAATTGATAAGGTTGTTTTCGGGCAGTTCGCCAATAATCCCGAGGAATTTATCATTAAAGCAGCTCAGATTATCAACGAGCAAAAGGCGACGACAATCATTCAGCATATCACTTACAATAAGCTGGACTCCGTATATGATACCACTATTTTCACCGAGCCGACGCTGAAAGGACAGCTTGGCGTTAATGCAATGGCTGCGAATAAGCATTTGTATGATTATATTCTCTATGACTCTGCAAATGAGAAAACCTTTGCGGAAAGCGTTGATACCAGTAATGAGGTAGCGGTATATGTAAAACTGCCGAACGGATTTTTCATCAGTACGCCGATTGGCAAATATAACCCTGACTGGGCAATAGCTTTTCATGAGGGCAAGGTCAAGCATATTTACTTTGTTGCTGAAACAAAAGGCTCCATGTCCACCATGCAGTTGCGTATGATCGAGGAAGCAAAAATCCACTGTGCCCGAGAGCATTTTAAGGCGATAAGCACGGAGTCTGTTGTGTACGATGTAGTGGACAGTTATGCGGCATTATTGGATAAGGTGATGAGTTAAGCTAGCTGATAAATGCTCCAATTGGATATTCGCAAAGCAAGAAGAGATAGGCTATACCTTGTAGGATGATGCCTTTTTCTTGTATTTTCGTGCCTTTAGCCGCTCTTTTTTTTTATGTTTTTTTAGAGTACAATATGTCATGGTAAGGATTCATACAAAAACCGGGGGGAATCTGCAGATGAACGCGGAAATCGTGGCGGTAGGTACGGAGATTCTATTAGGCCAGATTTTAAACAGCAATGCCAAATATATTTCGGAGAAACTCGCCGAGCTGGGCATCGATGTATTCTATCATACCAGTGTAGGCGACAACAGGCACAGATTGACGGAGGCCGTCCGCATCGCCCATGACCGCTCCGATCTGGTCATTCTAACCGGCGGCCTGGGTCCGACCGGGGATGATTTGACCAAAGAGACTCTGGCGGAGTTTTTGCAAAAGCCGCTGGAAGTCAGGTCCGAGGAAGTGGAGATACTGAAGGCCGCACTGGCCAAACGCAATATTGCTTTCCGGGACGGGCATTATAAACAGGTTGCTTTTATCCCGGAATCCAGCGTTTTAAAGAATGATTACGGCACCTCCCCCGGCATGGCCGTCCAGCTGGACAAAAAAGTCTATATCGTGCTGCCGGGCCCGCCCCGGGAAATGGAACCCATGTTCCTGAATTACACCGTGCCCTGGCTCACTGCCCATCTTTTAGGTTCCGGACATCAGAAAATCTTTTCCAAAGTCCTCAAGCTCGTTGAGATGACGGAATCGGCTGTGGAAGAGAGCATCAAAGACCTGATCGATACCCAAACCACGCCGACCATTGCCACTTTGCTGGGGCCGGGCGTGGTCATCGTCCGGCTTACGGCCAGGGCTTGCGATGAGACGGAATTCCAGGAGATCATCAAGCCGGTCAGGGACGAAATAGAAAAGCGAATCGGCCGCTATATTGCCGCCGAAGACAAGGAAACTGTTTGGGATAACGCCGCAACGCTTTTAACGAAGCGCAGTCTGACCGTTTCCACCGCTGAATCCTGTACAGCCGGGCTGTTAAGCGCGTCTTTTACCAAATTGCCGGGTTCCTCGGAATATTTTACCGGTGCAATTATAGCCTATAGCAATGAAATCAAAGAAAAGCTGCTGGGAGTACCGGCTGCAATCCTAGAAAAGCACGGCGCTGTCAGCGAAGAGACAGCCCGGGCCATGGCCGCAGGCGTCCGCAAGGTTACCGGCAGTTCCGTAGGGATCGGCGTTACCGGCATTGCCGGTCCGGACGGAGGGACCAAGGAAAAGCCGGTAGGCATGGTATGTATTGCGCTGGACGCACAGGATCAACAAACGGCGAAAACCTTTTATTTTAACGGAAAAAGGGAAACGATAAGGGAGATGAGTGTAAACAGAGCGCAGATTCTGCTCTACAATTATTTAAAGGAAGGGTAATATGCCCAGGCAGGTTCTAAAACCGGTAATCACAGCTTTGTTTGTCTCGCTGTTCTTTATGTTCTTTATCGGCGGGATGACCTTTTCTTTGATGGGAATAGAATTCCGCGCTTCTTTCGGCGCTTCCGCCCGCGGAATCACGGAAATCGTGATCCCTCCGGTAGGCAGCCTCTCCGCGCAAACGCACCTGACGCCGGTGAAAATCAGCCTGGTGCTGCAAAACATCAATATCGAAAAACTCCAGAAGCTGATTGAAACGGCTCCGCTCACCACGGAACTGACACGGCAGATTAAGGATGAACTGCAGGATATCGTCCTCGTCTTTGTGCTCCATTTGTTCCTTCTGGCTCTCTTAGGAGGAATGCTTGGAGCTATTCTCATTTCCGGAAGGACCTTACGGCCTGCGTTGTACGGTGCGGCGGCGGGAACGCTGCTTTGCCTGGTTTTGACCGTGGGAACCGTTTCGACTTACCAGCCCGAGAAATTGCGTACCCCGGAGTACAGCGGCGCCCTGAAAGCCGCGCCCTGGGCTATCGATATGGCGGGAGCCGTCTTTCAGAAAGTCAATATTCTGGGGGAGCAGATGCAGCTTATCGCCAGGAATCTCTATGCTATTTTCGAACAAATCGATAAAGCGGCGCCCCTGAGGCAGGAAGAGGATGCTTTGCTGGTCCTGCACGTCAGCGATATCCACAATAACCCGGCTGCGCACAAATTTATCCGGCAGATTGTGGCCAGCTTCCCGGTAAATATGATTATCGATACCGGAGATATGACTGATTACGCCACGCCTCTCGAAGCGCAGCTTTTAAACGTGTTAAACGATATGATGGTGCCGTATCTCTTTGTCCCGGGCAACCATGACTCACCGCAAATCATTAAGGACATGGCGGCTTTTCCCATGGTCCAGGTTTTAAGCGGGGGCATCGTGGATATCCAGGGATTAAGAATCCTGGCGATTGCCGACCCTGCCTCCACCTCCAATTCCCTGACCGTCGCCGGCCAGACGATGATTGACGCGTATAAAATGCAATTAAAGGCTTATTGGGAGGAGGCCGTCAATAAACCCCATCTGATTGCTGTGCATAATTATGTTGTGGCCGAGGATTTTACCGGCATCGCGCCGCTGGTTATCTATGGGCATACCCACCAGTATACGATTTCCGAAGAGAAAGGCACCATCCTGATCAACGCCGGTACGGCCGGCGCCGCCGGCATCAGGGGATTGCAGGCGGCCAAGGAAATACCCTATTCGGTAGTGCTCTTGCATTTCTCCAAAGACAAGAACGGTGAGCTATACCTGTCTGCAACGGACACTATCAAAGTATATAACCTGGAAACAGGATTTGTTCTGGAAAGAAAACTGTTTTCCGGTTAGAATATAAAAGAGAGATTGGAAAGGAGTCCTTTATGGAGTATTCGACTTTTAATGAGTTTAACGTATCCAAGAAAATCATTTCGGCTGTCTCAAAAATGGGTTTTGAGGAGCCGACGCCAATTCAAAAGCAGGCCATTCCACTGGTTTTAGCGGGATTGGACGTCATCGGGCAGGCCCAGACAGGCACAGGAAAAACAGCTGCCTTCGGCATTCCCATCGTGGAAAACATCAAACAAACCACCGCAGCTGTACAAGCCTTGATTCTCACGCCGACCCGGGAATTGGCTATGCAGGTCGCTGAAGAAATCGACAAGATTGGTTCTTTTAAAAGGGTAAAAGTATTGCCTATTTACGGCGGACAGCCCATTGACCGCCAGATCCGTTCCTTAAGGGCCGGGGTCCAGGTGGTTATCGGCACGCCGGGACGCATTCTCGACCATCTGCGCCGGAAAACCCTGAATCTGGAGCAGGTGCGGATGGTGGTGCTGGATGAAGCCGATGAAATGCTGGACATGGGTTTTATCGAAGATATTGAGATGATTCTGGATAAGGCGCCGGACCAGCGCCAGGCTTTGTTCTTTTCCGCCACCATGCCTTTGCCGATTCAGCGGCTGGCGGAGAAATATTTGAAGAATCCCCATTTTGTCACCATCAGCAAGGAAAATCTGACCGTTCCGCTGATTCAGCAAAACTATTACGAAGTCATCACCATGTCCAAAGTGGATGCGCTCTGCCGCATCCTGGACTATGAAAACTATGAGTCGGTCATTCTCTTTTGCCGGACCAAGCGCGGGGTGGATGAACTGGTGGCCTCCTTGCAGATGCGCGGCTATTTTGCCGAGGGGTTGCACGGGGATATGACCCAGGCCCAGCGCGATAAGGCCATGCGTTCCTTCCGGTTAGGAGAGACGGAGATGCTGGTGGCCACGGATGTGGCGGCCCGGGGCCTGGATATCGAAAAGGTCAGCCATGTCATCAACTATGATATCCCCCAGGACCCGGAATCCTATGTGCACCGCATCGGCCGGACCGGGCGGGCCGGACGGGAAGGTAAAGCGCTGACGCTGATTGTGCCTAAGGAATACCGGCAGCTCAGAATGATTGAACGGCTGTTGAAGTCGCAAATCGAAAAAACAACGTTGCCGACTTTTCAGGATGTGGTGCAGCAGCAGAGCGAGAACATTAAGAATTCCCTTGATTCCCTGATCGCGGACGGCAAGCTGGATAATTACCGGGACATTGCCTGCCAGCTTTTACAGAGCCATTCTGCCGAGCTGATTGTGGCGGCGGCTGTTAAGTATGCGCATATTCAAAAGGGCGTAGAGCTGATTAATGAGAATGCTGTTTCCGAAATAGTGGACACGGGCGCCCAGCCGGGTATGGTCAGACTGTTCTTTACCATTGGCCGCCAGCAAAATATCCGTCCGGCGGATTTGGTCAAGCTCGTCAGCGATGAGACCGGCATTAATCCCAGGTCCATCGGCAATATCAGCATTTACGACAAGTTCA
>JAVEYA010000086.1:0-9526 GCA_034003745.1 Clostridia bacterium | reverse complement strand
CGAAATCAAAGGGTTGCCGGTGGAAGAGGTGGCACGGATGACCACGGAAAACGGTAAAAAAGTGTTTAGAATATAAAGGAATAGAAAGATAATTAAAATGGACATAATATTACCAAAATATAACAATATTTTGGAGGTATATTATGTCCTTAAAAATCAGGCTGTTCGAAATTATCAAACCGCGCAGACTTCTGAAAGCGGCGGCATTAATTGCTTTGTTTTTGGGAAGTCTTGTCTTAACCGGGATGGACGACGTGCTTTCGCCGGCGGAATACGGCATGCGGCAGCTGCAGGAAGCCCCGGCTGCCCTGGATACGCAGCTTGAACTGGCGACCAAGGTGCCTTATTTTACCCGTCAGGTCTTATCCGCTGAAGTAAACAGAGGCGTCAGCAAGAAAGTACAGCCAGGCGTTACCGGTTTGATCCACAAAAAATACGGCGTTTATTATGAAGACGGTTCTCTGAGAATAGGAGACGCTCCTACAGAGACGGTGCTACGCGTAATGCAGCCGGAAATAACCGCTATTGGCGTTAAAGATACGCCGCTGCTGTCTTCGCGGGATATGAGCGAACCCAAGGCTGTTCTGGCAATGGAAGCGACGGCTTATACACATACAGGCAATCCTACCTTTACCGGCGTATATCCCCAGGTGGGCGCCATTGCCGTTGACCCCAGGGTTATCCCGCTGGGGACGCGGATGTGGGTGGAAGGCTACGGTTACGGGATTGCCCAGGACACAGGCGGTCTCATCAAAGGGCACATTATCGATGTATTCATGGATACGGAAGCGGAATGCCGGCATTGGGGCAGACGCCAGGTAAAAGTATATATACTGGAGTAAAGAAACGATGACACAAGAAATCATTGTTGTGGAAGGCAAAGATGATGCGGGGGCCGTTAAGCGCGCCTGCCCGGCTGAAGTCATTATCACCAGCGGTTTGGGTCTGACGGAAAAAACGCTGGAGCGGATCAGGACAGTCCAAAGGCGCTGCGGCGTGATCATTCTGACAGACCCGGATTATCCCGGAGAGAAGATCAGGCGCATCATTGATGAAGCTGTGCCCGGCTGCCGTCATGCTTATATTTATCAGCAAAATAAAGGCAAAATCGGCGTGGAATACGCCTCTCCCGAAGAAATCAGAGCGGCGCTGGCTGCGGCGCATCTTTCCGTTAAAACAGCCCCGGATCGTTTCACGATGGAAGACTTGTACGCCGGCGGGCTGGCCGGCTCGGACAATTCAGGGCAAAGGCGCCGCCTGGCCGGTAAAATCCTGGGGCTGGGCGAAACCAACGCCAAACAGTTTTTAAAACGTTTAAACGCTTATAATATTTCACGGGAGGAATTCGAACAGGCGCTGGCCGGATCGGAGGAATAATTAATGGAGCAAGGCAATGAAACAAACAGCAGAGCGATCCTGAATAAATATGGCTTCCGTTTCAAGAAGAGATGGGGCCAGAATTTTCTTTTCGACACCAACTTTTTAAAACGGATGAGTCAGGCGGCACAAATCAGCCCCGGGGATGCTGTGGTGGAAATCGGTCCCGGGGCGGGCACGCTGACGAAAGTGCTTAGCGCAGAAGGCGCGGAAGTATTGGCTGTGGAAATAGACGAATCCCTGGCTCCCGTACTGGCGGAAGTCTTAGCCGGAACTTCGGCGCGTGTCGTTTATGGAGATGTCCTGCAATTGAATCTCGATGCACTGACCAGAGAGTATAATTTGAAGTGGCCCTATAAGATTGTAGCTAATCTTCCTTATTATATAACCACACCGATACTGATGAATCTTTTGGAAAAGGGATACCATTTTGAGCTCTTGGTTATTATGGTACAGTGGGAAGTTGCCCAAAGATTAACGGCCCAGCCCGGCAGTAAAGATTACGGCGCCATTACCCTGGCGGTAAATTATTATACGGAAAGCAAACTTTTATACAAAGTCCCGCGTCAGCTGTTTTCACCGGCTCCAGAGGTGGATTCGGCGGTGGTTTACTTCAAGAGGAGGTCTGAGCCGCCTGTTCAGGTAACCGACCAAAAGCACCTGTTTAAGCTGATCAAAGCCGGCTTTAACCAGCGCAGAAAGGTTCTGGCCAATGCCTTATTGGCGGCTGAGGCCGGCATGACCAAAGAAAAGTTAGGCCAAATCCTGACCGCAGCCGGTATTGACGGACAAAGGCGGGGCGAAACCTTATCGCTTCAGGAATATGCGCGGCTTTCCAACATATGGATTGGTTATTGAGGATATACTTGGTTTCACTGGTTAGTATTACATAACAAATCAATCGGAAAATCCGTTATAATAGTCACATGTTCCAACCTCAACCCACGAAAAATAACAAGTTGTTACTTGTGGATTGGAAAGGATGATTTGATGACTATTATGAAAAAAACAAAGTGTATGGTTGCGGCAATACTGGTGGCCGTCCTCATGGCTGCCCTGGCAGCGCCGGTATTTGCGGCGGTGACGCACACGGTAGCAAAAGGAGAATCGTTGTATTTAATCAGCCAAAGATATGGGACGACCATAGCGGCCTTAAAAAGAGATAACGGTTTAAGCCAGGATACCATCTATCCGCAGCAGACCCTGCGGATAAATACCAATATAACTGCGACGCCTTCGCGCAGCGGCGGCTTCGGACTTTCAACAGACGATATCAGCTGGCTGGCCAAGTGTGTCTATGGCGAAGCCAGAGGAGAGTCTTATACCGGGCAGGTAGCGGTAGCTGCGGTTATCTTGAACCGTGTGGAACACCCCAGCTTCCCGAAAACCGTTAAAGGCGTTATCTTTGAACCGCTGGCTTTTACCGCGGTTGCGGACGGACAGATTTATCTGACGCCGAACACCACCGCCGTCCAGGCTGCCAGAGATGCAGCCGGCGGATGGGACCCCAGCGGCGGCGCCCTGTATTACTGGAACCCGGCCAAAGCTACGAGCAAGTGGATTTGGACGAGGACAATCATCAAGAAAATAGGGAACCACGTCTTTGGACTATAAATTAGGCTGTTGATAAGCCCTCGGATTTACTCCGAGGGCTTAATTTTATACATTTTCATTAATTCTCTTGCACGAATTTCTGCAGCAAATCAAAGCGGCGCATGCTGCGATAGCCGTCGGGGATATCCCCGGGCAGGTTTTGCGCATCCGGCCAATACAAAGCCTGCCGCGTATCCCCGATAATGGTTTCGGCGATCAGCGCGGCGTGTTTGTTATTGCGGAAGCGTGAACCCAGGGAAGTATGGGCGATGGAAGCGCCCACCTTGACGGTAAAGTTCTCCTTTACCGCATAGGCCAGTGAAAGCGGAGGAATGGCGATGGTTTCAGGCGGCAGAGCCTGTAAAAGGCGCCCGGAGATGGCGTGCGGGCCATGGGAAGGGGAGGCCAGGCCCAGCTCGTCAAAAATGCCCAGATGACGGTTCAAGGTTTCGCGCTCCCTTAAGACGGACAGGGTCAGGCTGGAGCGCAGCAGGATATAGGGATAACAATTGGTCAAAGCCATATCCGCCCCGTTTTCCACTGCTTTTATGAGAGCGGAGAGTGCGTAAGCAATATCTCCTTTCATATCGCCGTCTACAAAAATAATGCCTTGGGGCGCTTTTTTTTTGGCGTAAAAAGCGCCGACAGCCCGGGGGATATCCAGACCCAGCGGGTGGGCAAATTCGATTATTTTCAGGTCGCTTTTTCCGGCGGCGTCTTGGGCCGTCTCCAGCGTCTTATCTGTACAGCCGTTCGCCACCAGGATGATTTGGCCGACGGGAGTTTTTGCCAGGGTTTCCATGACCCGGCTGATGGAGGCTTCTTCATTGAGGGCCGGCACTACTGCAATCCACATATGTCTGCTCCTTTAAGTGTGCTGTTCAACATATTTTATGACCCAGGAGCCTGTTTTGAACCATTGCAGAGGCCCTGTCATAGAATATTGTTAACTGGATTATATAACGACTTAAAGGGGGGGGAAGGGATGAGCGGTCAGATAGAAGTCGGGGACTTGGTCGCCAGAAAATCACATGGCCATGATATCCTGTTTAAGGTGATAGATATAAAAGAAGTTGGGAATAAAATGATCGCTTTTTTGCGGGGAGTGGACATACGCCTTTGTGCCGATGCTCCACTGGAAGATTTGATAAAAAAAACTCCGCCGGAAATCAGCAAAATGCGGCAGGAATGCATCAAAAAAAACTCAGAGGCTATGCGGCGGATTTTTGAAAGAAGGATAGAAGATAAATCCCGGGTATTCTTAAGGGGAGAAGATGTCCATTCGGGGTTGATGCGGTCCGGGGAAGAATTGGAGCATTTCGAAATACCGGGTGCGGTACTGCACTTTGACGGCGACAAAGATTATCTGGATTTATGTAAAACAACCTATTCCCAATTGAATATTAAGGTGTACGGATTCAATATCAATGAAGAAGAGCAGCCTAAAGTCGTTAAGGAGTATTTGTATGAATACAAGCCACATATGCTGGTTTTGACGGGGCATGACGGTCTGGTCAAGAATGCCACTGATTTTTCCGATCTGAACAGCTACAGAAACTCCCGTTACTTTGTAGAGGCTGTGCATAAGGCCCGGGAGTATGAAGGCGGGCGGGATGACCTGATTATCTTTGCCGGGGCCTGCCAATCCCATTATGAGGCTTTAATCGGCGCCGGCGCCAATTTTGCCAGCTCGCCCAAGAGAGTCCTGATTCATGCGTTTGACCCGGTTTTTATTATGGAAAAATTAGCCTACAGTTCCATCTATGATACATTGACGGTGCAGGATATTATCAGCAATACCATTACCGGGCTGGACGGCTTGGGCGGAATCGAGACGCGGGGATGCATGCGTTTGGGTTATCCCAAGTCGCCATATTAAAATAAAGAAAAAATATTAAACTAAAATTCTGATTTTTGTGTTGACACCGGGCGTTTGGCTCCTGTATAATAATATATTTCTCGTTTGACAACAGGGACAATCGATGGTATAATTATCATGTCGATGTGGAAAGAAGGTGATTAGTTGTCTGCGAGGAAGGTCCTTAATACGATTAAGCAGGATTTAGAACCGTTTATTGGTGATAAGATACGTTTGAGGGCGAACAGGGGCAGGAAGAAGGTTATCGAGAAGACGGGGGTTTTGGAGAGTACTTACCCCAATATTTTTGTAATCAGGCTGGATGAGAAACAAATAGAACGGCGTGTCTCCTTCAGTTATGCAGATATCTTAACCGATTCGGTTCAATTGACAGTATCCAGAGGCGATGAAGACATCAGAATAAAGGCAAGAAGCTGCTAGACGGCGAATCTTGCGGACAGTTTAAGTTGACGCTTTTTAGGCGTCAACTTTTTTTATGGTTTTTGTTATCAAAAATCCCCGCCGCTGCATATACTTAAGTGAATTAATATAAGCGAAGAAAGGAGGAAATGTAGTATATGACTGATATGACTGATACAGCTGGTATGAACGAAATCAATGTGACCACCAGAAGAATCCGGGTGGAAAACGTAATCGGGGAAGCAATGAAGCAGGTCAATATAGCGCGGGAGATTACCTTGCCGGATGGAATAAAGGCCAAAAAGCTGGAGAGCATCGACACAGAAATCAGGGATATAGAATATACAGTAATCGATAATAAAATAATCGTAGAATTCGTTTTTCACAAACAAGTATATTATGTGGAATGCCATACTGGCGATGTACAGGAGTTCACCTTGCCGGATGAAAGGGTTACCGAATTTATCCATCTTGATGGCGCGATGCCCGACATGGATGCGGATGTTGACGTAAAGCTCGAATATTGTGATTTTGAAGCGATAGAAATGCATCATAAGCATCGTGGCGATGGTGATGATGATGCCGATTATGACGCTACGCATCATGATAAGCCCGGCAAGCCTGATAAGCCTCATGATAAGCATTGCCACTCCAAGTTCCAGCAGACCTGCATCCTCAAAATCAAAGCCAAGGTGTTCGAAGTAGTGGATATCGATGTCGTCACCAATGTCGAGGGAGCAGGGCTCACGCCTACCTTCCAGACGGTTGAAATTGACACCGTAGTGGGTATGGGTCGCCAGCAGTTCACGCTCAGTGACGAGTACATTCAGCTGCCGGAGGATGAACGCGTTAAGAAAATCAAAAACATTGACGCCGAAATCCAAGACATTGAGAAGAGAATCCTGCCGGGCAAAGTGATTATCAAAGGGAAACTGCATAAGCAGATTTACTATGTAGTTGAGCCACGCGGGGAAGTCAAAGAAATCAGCGCGGATATTCCTTTCACCGTATTTGTACCGGTGGAAGGCGCGGGAGACGGGGGCAAGGTTTCCGTCAAAACGCGTATTGAATACATCGACTTTGAGCTGGTCAAAAGAGGCGGCCTGCAGTATGTAAAAGAGACTGTTGTAATTGAAGTGTGGGCGAAGGTAATAGATCATATCACTCTCAGCATTGTAACCGCTGTGGAAGGCGCCGAAGTGGAAACCCGGACGTTGATGATCGAGAACATCATTGGAGAAGCCTGCCGTCAGGTCAATATCAAGGCAGACATCATACTTCCGGATGAAGCCAGAAAAGTAGCCAAAGTGGATGCTGAGATCGAAGACCTGGAGTCCGAGGTCATCCGCAACAAGATCATCATCAAAGGGGTCCTGCATAAGCAGATCTATTACGTCTCGGCGAAAGACGACCAACTGCGGGAATTTACCGTGAATGAACCTTTCACCGAATTCGTGCATCTGGACGGAGCGCAGGAAGGGGACTCCGTCGACCTGGAAGAGCGCATCGAATATGTCAATGTGGAAGCGAGAAAGGATAAGCCCACGAAGCATTGGCACCAGACAGCCGTTCTGGAAATTTGCGCCTTTGTCACGGAGTCCCAGGAACTAACAGTGGTAACCGCGGTCCTCGGCGGCGAAGTAGAGCCTGAGCCGGATTGTCCTCCCGGAACAACCTTTGATTATGTAGTGCAAAAGGGTGACACCCTGTTCACTATCGCACAGGCGCATGGTGTTAGTGTGAACGCTATCCTGGCGGTGAACCCGGGCATTACCACGCCGAACATCATCTATGCAGGGCGGACGATTCAGGTACCCTGCCCTCCCGGAATGGGCTAAAATTTATTTGCTTTAAGAATTTTTTGACGATTAAAAAAGACCTTCTCTTGTCAATACTGTAAGTGAGGACAGGAGGAGGCCTTTTTATGCGTTATAAACTAATTGTTATGGGCATATTGGTTTTTTATCTGTTGAATATTATCGCGGCTTATGAGAGTACGCCGCCGTTGATCCGGCTGCATATTCTGGCGGCCAGCGACAGCGCGGAGGATCAGCGCATCAAATACCGCGTCCGGGATCACATTGTCGATTTAATGAATGATCAATTTAGAAACTCGGCTTCTTTGGAAGAATCCAAGCAAATCCTCCTGGATAATCTTGAGGAATTGCAGAAGGAAGCTGAAACAATCGTGCGCGCGGAAGGCGGGCGTGAGTCGGTGCGAGCTTCCTACGGAGTCTATACCTTCCCAGCTAAGAACTATGGCGCCTTTGTCCTGGGCCCCGGACGCTATGAAGCGCTACGACTGGTGATCGGTCCGGGGGCAGGCGCCAACTGGTGGTGCGTGCTCTTTCCGCCGCTGTGCTTTGTGGATGGGCAGAGCCAGGAGAAAATAGAGAAGGCGATTGAAGAGGGGCAGGAAGTAAAGCTAAAACCGGCTCTGGCCGTAGTGAAAATATATGAGCAAGTGAAAGAGGCGCTGTCCGAATAAGGACAACGCCTTAAATATTTTAGCAAAAAAATAAAAAAAATATGTTAAATTATAAATTAGGAATTATTTTTATTCCGGGCACAGATATTGCATTAGATTAAAGTGAAACACAGAAATCAGCTGGGGGTATGGATATGCGGGACATCTTTAATTCCAGGCACTTTCTGGAAAGTATAATGCAAAATGCAGCGCGTCTTGGTCCGGAGGAACAGGATACTGAACGGATTGTCAAGGGGCTTAAACAAGTTATCGCAGAACTGAATACCTGTGAGGAGAATGATTTTAAAGAAATTGTTGATCATTTATATGACGGCATGTGTATTTTGGATGGTAAAGGCGTTTTTTTGTTCGTCAATAAAGCCTATAGCAAAATCATGGGCATAAAAAAAGAAGACATCGTAGGCTGCGACGTCCGGGAACTGGAAGGGAAGCTCTACCGGGGCGCTGTTTCACCGGAGGTCATCAAGCGGAAAGTGCAGGTCAACTCCGTAGGGGTAAGCTTGCTCAACGGCAATAAGGTTTTAATTACAGGCCTGCCGATTTTCGATAAGGACGGCAATGTCAAAAGAGTGGTCTGCAACCACCGGGAAATGACCGATTTGTTGGAAATGAGGGCTAAACTGGAGGATTCTCAAAAGAAATTAAAAGAAGTTAAAAAGCACGAATTAATTCAGAATCAGGAAATTGAGCACTTAAGAAAACAGCAGATTTTTCGGGATGATATTATCGGCCTCAGCGCGCAGATGGGGAATATCCTGAATCTGGTCCGGCAGGTGGCGGGAATAGAGGCGACCGTACTCATTACAGGGGAAACCGGGACCGGCAAAGAGGTTATTGCCAACGAAATATATTTTAACAGCAACCGCAAGAACGGGCCCTTTATCAAACTGAACTGCGCCGCTATCCCGGCCAATCTTCTGGAATCCGAACTGTTTGGCTATCAGAAGGGCGCTTTTACCGGCGCGAATACAGCCGGCAAAATCGGACTCTTCGAGCTGGCCAACAAAGGTACCCTGCTGTTGGATGAGCTGGGTGATATGCCGATGGAACTGCAGGTCAAACTCTTAAGGGCAATTCAGGATAAAGAAATCACCCGCATAGGCGGAACGGAGAGGATTAAACTCGACGTGCGCATAATTGCCGCAACCAATAAGAACCTGCGTGAAGAAGTGGAAAAGGGAGTATTCCGGGAAGACCTGTTCTACCGACTGAATGTAATCCCCATCAATATTCCTCCTTTGAGGGAACGCAAAGAGGATATCGAACATCTGGCCCGGCACTTCTTAAATATCTTCAACAGAAAATATAATAAAGCAGTGGAAATAAGCGAATCCGGCTATCGCCTGCTGGAAGAATACCATTGGCCGGGCAATATCCGGGAACTGCAGAATATTATTGAGCGTCTGGTGGTTATTAGCAGCAATGAGCAAGTCATAAATGAAAACCAACTGGCCAATATGCTCAGTATCAAAACACTAAAAGCCGCTGATAACTGCAAAAAAGCTTTATCCTTAAAAGAGATGGTGGAAAATGTGGAAAGAAAGGCACTGGAAAAAGCACTAAAAGATTATGGCACTACCCGGGCCGCCGCCAAAGCTTTGCATGTCGACCAATCCACCATAGTGAAAAAGGCCAAGAGGTTAGGTTTAAGCATTTCCAGATGAAAACAATCATCCGAGAGATGAAAGTTTTCATCAGTTCTTTGCGGTGACTATAAAGGGGTCTGGATGTGCCGGGGTTTAAGTTATGGGAAGGCCGATGTTAATTTTCATCGGCCTTCCTTTTTTTGC
>JAVEYA010000085.1:0-10386 GCA_034003745.1 Clostridia bacterium | reverse complement strand
GCTGTCTTCATCGGCTATTGGCTGGCGCAAAGATTTTCCTGGCCGGAAATTCACAAAGGCGTCTGGTTTGTTCTCCTGGGTCTCGCTGTTATTGCCCTCCTGGGAAAAGTCCCTTTTCTCGGCTTTCTGATGTGGCTCGTCATTCTCTTCGCCGGCTTGGGCGCTGTCTTCTTGTCCTTTGCCTCCCCGGAAAAACCGGTTTAAATAATTATTTGTTGCCTGATAGAATATAAATTAAAGCTATGAGGATTCACACCCTCATGGCTTTTTTATTATTATTTTCAAGAAATCGGAAAAATTTTGCAGGAAATGCGCGAAACGTTGAGTAATATAAGATTAGTACCCTTATCATAAAAGGGGGTAAAATGATGCGGGAAAAGTTTAAGGCTGTAAATGATACCTTCGCCCAGCTGACCAAAAGAATAAAAAAGAAGGCCGGGGTCAAAACCGTTTCCAAGACCTGGCTGAACAACTACGAAAAAGCTTGCCGAAAACTGGAGAAGGTCCTGCGGCAAGACGAACTGGAGCAAAGTGAACGGGCGGCGGAATTGGCAAAAGAAAGGGAGGCCGCTACGGCCGGAAGAAATGAACTCGAAAAAAAGCTTTCCTTATATAAAATATTTTTGATCGCTATGACGCTAACCATACTTGTACTTAGCTATTCCTATCTTTCACTTTCTTATCAAACTTCCGCGCCTGCGCCTGTTCCGACGATAAGCGCACCGCCGGAAGAACCTGCCAAATCAGCAGTGCAGGCCGATTTGCCCAATACGCCGGATCCTTCGCTATCGCCCAATGACTTGGTGGAACCGGCATCCGCCGAAACGACTTATACCATCCAGCCGGGTGATACCCTGAGTAAAATTGCCTTCAGCTTCTATGGCAAAGGCGCGCTATGGACCAGAATATATGAAGCGAACACCGATGTACTGGATAGCCCCGACTTAATCAATGAGGGAATCATTCTTAAAATTCCTTAATATATTGTAATAAATTACAAGTAAAAAATCCTCGTATCCGGCAGGAATCTAAGCATTCGTGTCGAATCCAGTATGTGGTAAAGGAGGCTGGATACGAAAAATGGTAAAAATTAGGAAAATTGTGGCAATGGTACTAATTTTCGTACTTGCCGGCGCCACTTTGACATTTGCTGTGACGGAATCCGACCTGATTAAGCAGCAGAAACAGCTTGAACAAGAGATGCAGCAAAAGGAACAGGAACTTAAAAATAAGCAAAATGAAGAGTCCAAGGCCTTAAAAGAGTTGCGTACCATTAACAGTTCCTTAACCACAACGGAAAAGAAACTGAAGACTACCGAAAGCAAGCTGAGTCAGACGCTGCAGGAATTGAACGTCCTGGAAGCGGAACTGGAGACGGAGGAGGAAAACCTCTCCGCCAATGTTGGTTTGCTTTCCGCGCGCGTCAACACGATGTATGCGCAAGGAGATGTGCATTTCTTGGAAGTTTTGCTGGCTTCCACCAGTATCACCGATTTTCTGACACGCTGGGATTTGATGAGCCGCCTGGCCAAGATGGATATGGAACTGATCGGCCAGGTCAAGGAAGAAATAAAAGTTACCACGGAAAAGAAAAATGAAGTACTGGTCAAAAAAGAAACGCTGTTGAAGCTGCAGGATGACCAGAGCAAACAAAGAGAAGAACTTAGCGTCGCCTCCTCCCGTCAAAACGAACTGTATAAAGATATCGCCTCCGAGAAGAAAGCGGTTGAAGCCGCTTTGGACGATTTAGAGAAAGAATCGCAAAAAATCGCCGAGGAGCTGGCCAGGCTCAATCCCAACACCCAGCATATGGGCACCGGCAAATATACCTGGCCCACGCCCGGCAACACCCGGATTACCTCGCCTTACGGCATGAGAAGGCATCCTATTACCAAAACGAACAGCATGCATACCGGTGTTGATATTGCCGCACCCTATGGCTCCACCATCGTTTCCGTTGATAACGGTCAGGTAGCCCAGGTCGCCTGGTACGGCGCTTATGGGCGCGTTGTCATGGTCGACCACGGACGCGGTATTGTCTCCATGTACGCCCATACCTCGGCTGCGCTGGTTAATGTCGGCGATGTGGTCAAGAAGGGACAAACCATCGCCAAGATCGGGACCACCGGCTGGAGCACCGGCCCGCACCTGCATTTTGAAGTGCGCCTTAACGGTCAGCACCAGAACCCAATGAACTATATTAAGAAATAGATGAAGCCGGCCAGTTGGCCGGCTTTTCTATTGTACTATTTTTCTTTAGCCGATATTGTACTTGGTGATTTTTTGATAGATATTCGCCCGGCTGATGCCTAAGAGTTTGGCGGCGCGTACCTTGTTGCCGTTGCAGCTTTTCAGGGCGTTGACGATGGTTAAGCGTTCCGCTTCCTCCATATGATCGCGGAGTTCCATGACCTGGTTTTCTTTGCCCTGCACGGCGTTTTTCAGATTGTAGGGAAGATTGGAGAGACGGATGACGCCGTGATCGATGAAATTCAGACAGCGTTCCAACACGTTTTCCAGTTCGCGTACATTGCCCGGCCAATTATAGCTGAGTATGGCCTGCCGCGCCTCTTCATCAATAACCGGAATGGGGCAGCCCAGTTTGGCAGCCAGTTTGGCCAACACATACGAGGTTAGTTCATCCATATCTTTTTTATGATAGCGCAAAGGCGGTATTCTCAATTCCACCACATTCAGCCGGTAGTACAAATCCTGGCGGAACCGTTCTTCTTTAATCAGATCTTCGAGATTACGGTTGGTAGCGGCAATGACCCGTACATCCACAGGGATGGGCGCGGTGCCGCCCACTCTTTCAAACTCTTTTTCCTGTAAGACGCGCAGGAGCTTGCTTTGCATATTCACCGGCATATCGCCGATTTCATCCAGAAACAGGGTGCCTTTATGGGCCAGTTCAAATTTTCCGGGTTTACCGCCTTTCTTAGCGCCCGTAAAGGCGCCTTCTTCATAGCCGAAGAGTTCCGACTCCAGCAGGCTTTCCGGAATCGCGCAGCAATTTACCTTGATAAAAGGTCCGTTTTTTCGGGTGCTGGCAAAATGGATGGCATGGGCAAAGAGTTCTTTGCCGGTACCGCTTTCCCCCCGGATCAGTACGGTCGAACTGCGCTGAGCGGCGCGTTGGGCCATTTCTTTCACTTCGGAAATTTCCGGGCCGCTGCCGATCACCTGATCGAAGGTATAGTGGGATACCTGGATTTTCTTGACGATGTCGCGGTAATACTCCAATTCCGCCTGCATCTTGCTGAATTTGTCCACAAAGGCGGAAAAGTCGTTAAAATCCTTAAACATGACCTTGCCGATAGCGCCGATCAGTTTACCGTCCTCCTTGATGGGGACGCGGTTGCAGATCATCTCCCGTCCGCAGATTTTCTGCAGGGCGGCCATTTCCGCAACGCCGGTTTTGGCGACGATATGCAGCCGGGTGTTTTCGATCACTTCAGTCACATGGCGGCCAATGGCCTGTTCCTTCGAAACACCGATAAAATCTTCATAGGCTTTATTGAACATGGTGATAATCCCATCGGCATTGACCACGACGAAACAGTCGGAGTCGTTGTCAATGATCGTTTCCAAAGTTTCTTTATATTCCCGTACCTTCGTGAGTTCTTCCAAGGCGCTTTGCAATTCTTTCGTTAACATCTGCATCACCTCGATGACATATAGTGGAAGTTCATGTCTGTTGGAAAAGACGGTGTCTAGATTTATAGAATCAATTATATTATAGATGAATGCAGGTATCTTGTCTGCAAGAAATATATATACTAATAATACACGCGTCTAATTAATTAGACAATATTTATATATATACAATTTGATTTAAATATCGCGTGACTTCAAACAGGTCATGCCGCGCTAAGAGCTAGGCTGCAAAAGGCGAAACGATTAATTTGTTGGCATAATAGTTGCAAGCTTATTAATAGATATTATTAATATTATTGCACATGGCGGCTTGGTTATTTTGCTATTGCCTATCTTAGATTTATCGTATAATATAGAATTATAAAATAATTGCAATAATAGTTACATTCCCGTTATATTTGAGGTCCTTACTTTCGGTAACACTTGGCACAAGGTTATAAATACTACGGCTATCTTGAAGGGGGTGATTCCCAGCAGTTGTCGTGTGGACCAAGTTTTAAGCAGGTTGTTATACCTTGAAAAAGGTAAAATGTAAAAATGGAGGTAGAGATAATTGAGTAGAAACAGAAAGTTTGTAGGCCTGATTGCAGTACTTTTAATTTTCTCCTTTGCACTGGCAGGATGCGGTGGCGGTTCTTCGACCCCGGCTGCTCCGGCTGCTAACGGCGGGGACAATGGCCTGCCGGAAGTCAAGTGGACTCTGCAAACCGGTTGGAGCGTTGGCTGGCTGATTCATGACATGGCTATCAGAGTTGCTGACGACGTCCGCGCAATGAGCGGCGGCAAATTCGACATCGAAGTTCTGCCCGCGGGCGCTATTGTAGGTTCTCTGGAAGTAATGGACGCCTGCAAAGCCGGTACGATTGACGCTTATCACAGCTGGACAGCTTACTGGGTAAACCAGCATCCGGCTGCTCCGCTGTTCGCTTCGGTCCCGATGGGTATGGAACCGGCCGCTCACATGGCCTGGATGTATGCCGGCGGCGGTAAAGAATATCAGCAGCAAATGTATGATGAGCTGCAGTCCAACATTAAAATCTTCCCCTGCGGCATCACCCACCCCGAAGTTCTGGTTCACTCCAATAAGCCCGTTTATGTAATCGAAGACTTCAACTCCCTGAAATACCGTGCTCCCGGCTGGTGGGGTGAAATCCTCAGAGGCGTAGGCGTTGCCGTAACCCTGCTGCCTTCCCCGGAACTGTATCCTTCCATGGAAAAAGGCGTTATTGACGCCGTTGAATTCAACATTCCCTTCGTTAACAAGCAAATGGGCTTCCACGAAGTTTCCACGTTCATCGGCGGCCCCGGCATGCACCAGCCGACCTGTAACTTCGAACTGGGCGTGAACAAGAAGTCCTGGGACGCTCTGCCTCCCGAATACCAGAAGATGCTCGAATTCGCTTGCGTTGAGTCCTCCATGTGGAGCTGGACTCTCGGTTCCGTTGAGGATATCAAGGTTCTCCGTGAGTGGAATGCCCCCGGCAGCAAGTGGACCCTCACCAAGTTCAGCGTAGAAGACCAGCACGAAATCAGAGAACTGTCCTGGAATTACATCGACAAGTCTGTTGAATCAAACGCGATGGCCAAAAAAGCTTGGCAGGAATACAAAGACTTCTTTGCAGCCTATTCCGACTATGAATGGTTCCTCGTCCCCGAGCGTCCGATTGTTGCTGATGCAGACAGAGAGTTCGGTTCTTACAAGAAATAAGCAGGTTTAATGTAGTCTGAAGTCGAATATTCGGACTGCTCTTAAGGCACGGTTACGCCCGGGCTTATCCCGGGCGTAACCGCCCTTTTGTAAAAAATTAAGTAAGGAAAAGAGGTATGCACATTACAGTGAAGACTATTGTAACGGTAATTGACACAGTCAATGAAAAAATAGCCAGAATTCTTTCATACCTTGCCATCCTGCTGATTTTACAGTTGTGCTACGAAGTTGTTTGCCGGTATATCATAGGTAGACCGAATATCTGGAGCTTCGATGCAACTTACTTCATCAGCAGTATACTTGTTTTGTACGGCTTCGCCTATACCTGGAAAAAAGGCGGTCATGTCAGCGTTGATTTGTTTGCCGGCTTTATGCCTAAGAGAGTCGGCTCCGCGATTTTCTGCGTATTTATGCTGGCGCTCTTTTTTCCAACTTGGGGCAATATTGTAAATCAAATGTTTATTAACGTGCAATACTCCTGGAAAATCCTTGAGAGGTCCACTGCCGGTTCCATGCCTCCCATCTATCCGTATAAAACCTGGATGATGGTAGGCGTCATTCTGTTTATGATCCAGGGCGTCTCGGAATTTTTAAAGAGCGTATATTTTGTTTTCACCGGCAGACAGTTGCTGGATGAGCAGAAAGAAGGTGTGAACTGGTGAGTGCTGGAATGTTGACCTTTTTGATGCTGGCAGTTTTAATTGCCATAATATTGCTGAATTTTCCGATTGGCTTGTCACTCGCCGCTGTGGCCACCATCTTCGGGGTCATTTTTGTCGGCCCGCAGATTGGCGCCACCTTTATGCTGCGTATGCACGTTACCTTCTCCGACTATATTCTGGTAGCCATACCGCTGTTTATCTTCATGGGCGTTATCGTCGAGAAATCCGGTCTGGCCACGCGTTTGTATGACGCCATGTTCGTGCTCTTCGGCGGACTGCGCGGGGGCCTGGCTGTGGCAACCATCCTGGCCTGTACCGTGTTTGCCGCCTCCACCGGTGTTGTCGGCGCGACGGTTGTTACGATGGGCATGATGTCGCTGCCGTCAATGATGAAATATGAATATGACAAGGTCATGGTGGCCGGATCTATCTGCGCCGGCGGCGCACTGGGTATCCTGATTCCGCCGAGCATCATGATTCTGGTTTATGCGCCTACTGCCGGCGTTTCCGTCGGTAAGATGCTGATTGGCGCGTTTGTACCAGGTTTCATTCTTTCGCTTTGCTACATCGCCTATATCTTAGTCAGATGCTATGTCAACCCGAAAATGGGTCCGGCTATTGAAAAAGAATTGCTGGACAAATATTCACTTGCCGATAAAATTAAAATGCTGTTTGTCTCGGTAGTCCCGGTGTGCGCCATTATTCTTGCCGTATTAGGCTCCATTTTCTTCGGAATTGCCTCTCCGACAGAAGCCGCGGCCGTGGGCGCTTTTGCCGCTTGCCTGCTGGCATTGGCTTACAAAGGCCTGACCTGGAAGTCCATTAAGGAAGCCTGCATCAATACCGTAACGACGACCGCTATGGTTCTGTGCGTTATGGTCGGCGCCGCCTTCTTTACCAGCGTATTTATGAGACTGGGCTGCGGGCAGGTTGTTGAAGACGTCCTGATGGGTCTTCCCGGCGGTAAATGGGGTATCCTGGCCGTTATGTGGGCCATCATCTTCCTCATGGGCGCGTTCATTGACTGGATCGGCATTGTTATGATCTGCGTACCGCTGTTTACGCCTATTGCCGTAGAACTCGGCTTCGACCCGGTCTGGTTTTCTATTATGAACTGCGTAGTTATGCAGACATCCTTCCTGACGCCGCCCTTTGCCTATTCGATCTTCTATCTGAAGGGCATTGCGCCTCCCGGCATGACGCTGACACATATCTACAAGGGTGTAGTACCGTTCATTATTATCATTTTGATAGTCTCCGTCTTCCTGACGATTTTCCCGGACATAGTCATGTGGATGCCCAACAAGTTTACCGGTTGAGGACATTGTAAAAAATCAGAATTGAAACACCTAACATGCCATGCCAGACCTTCAAATCTTTGAAGCCTTCAAATTTTTGAAGGTCCGGTTTATCTTTTTTGCCGGCTAATCAGCAGAATATCTTTGAAAGTACCCGCATAATGAACGCTTCAGGAGCTTCATGGTGTGTAACACATGTGCCAGGTGTTACAATATAGACAAAGGTGGTGTTGAAGTGTCAGGCAAAAACAAGTTCTATACAGCTGAAGAAGCTGTCAAGCTGATTAAAGACGGCGCAACCGTAGGCGTAGCCGGATTTGTCGGATTCGCCCATCCGGAAGAAATCTCCATCACGGTGGAAAAGTCTTTCCTGGAAACCGGACATCCCCGCGATTTGACGCTGGCCTATGCGGCCGGACAGGGTGACGGCAAGGATAAAGGCCTTAACCATTACGGTCATGAGGGACTCGTGAAAAGAGTCGTCGGAGGACACTGGAATCTGGCGCCCAAACTCGGAGCGCTGGCAGTGGCCGATAAGGTCGAGGCTTATAATTTCCCGCAGGGCGTCATGTCTCATCTGTTTCGCGATATTGCCGCCGGTAAGCCGGGAACCATTACGCATGTTGGTTTAATGACTCTGGCCGACCCGCGTGTGGAGGGCGGAAAGCTCAATCCCGTAACGACGGAAGACCTGGTCGAGCTGGTGAACCTGCGCGGCCGCGAATGGCTTCTATACCATGCATTCCCCATCGATGTGGCCATCGTCAGAGGCACTACCGCCGACGAAAAAGGCAATATCTCCATGGAAAAAGAAGCTATGCCGCTGGAGGCGCTTTCCATTGCCCTGGCCGCCAAGAATTCCGGAGGCATTGTCATCGTACAGGTGGAGAGAATTGCCCAGTTTGGCTCCCTGGACCCCAAACTGGTGAAGATTCCCGGCATTTATGTAGACGCGGTGGTGGTAGCCAAGCCGGAAAACCACATGCAGTATTTCCTGGAGCAGTACAATCCTTCCTTTACAGGAGAAGTTCGTTTGCCCTTGTCTGCCGTCAAAACCATTCCTATGAGCGAAAGGAAAATTGTAGCTCGCCGGGCGGCTATGGAATTGATCCCAGACGCCATTGTCAATTTGGGAATAGGCATGCCTGAGGGCGTTGCCGCGGTAGCCAATGAAGAAGGCATCGGCAATACCATGACGCTGACTGTAGAAGCAGGACCTATCGGCGGCGTGCCGCAGGGAGGACTCGCTTTCGGCGCTTCGATCAATCCTGAGGCCATCATGGATCAGGGCTATCAGTTTGACTTCTATGACGGCGGCGGATTGGACCTGGCTTGCCTGGGTATGGCTGAAGCCGATGCTTCCGGTAACGTCAATGTCAGCAAGTTTGGGCCGAGAATCGCCGGCGTGGGTGGATTCGTCAATATCACTCAGAACGCCAAGAAGGTTATTTTCTGCGGCACATTTACAGCAGGCGGCTTGGAAGTAAAGTGTGAGAATAATAAGCTTGTTATCGTGAATGAAGGAAAATCCAAGAAACTGGTTCAGGCGGTTGAACAGGTTTCCTACAGCGGAAAATATGCCGCGCAAGTCGGACAGGAAGTCCTCTATATTACCGAGAGAGCCGTCTTTAAACTGACTTCCGCCGGAATGGAGTTAATCGAAATAGCGCCTGGAATCGACCTGGAAAAGGATGTATTGAATCAAATGGGATTTAAACCTCTTATCTCCAAGAACTTGATAGAAATGAATCCATCAATCTTCAATTCAGGAATTATGGGTTTAAAGATATAAATGGTGCCAAAAGGCATCATAAAAAGTATAAAATGTTATGTTTTGCCAAATTGGGGGATTATATTATCTATCAAAAGGAAAGAAGGAGGAAAAAGAAATGAGTAGATTACAGGGTAAGGTGGCTATTGTCACCGGAGCAGGGGACGGAATCGGCGAAGCGATCGCCAAAGCTTATGCGGCGCAGGGCGCCAAAGTAGTAGGTTGCGCCAGAACATTGGAGAAAGTACAAAAGGTCGTGGACGACATCAAAGCAGCCGGCGGGGAAGCCTATGCCGTACGCTGCGACGTCAGCAAAAAGGCTGATGTGGACAATCTCTTTAAAGAAGCAGTAGACAAATACGGCCGCGTAGATATCCTGGCTAACAACGCCGGCATCACCGCAGACGCCAGATTTGTCAAAATGACGGAAGAACAATGGGACAATGTTATTGACATCAACTTAAAGGGCGTCTTCATGGTCGGCCAGAAAGCCGCCGAAATCATGCTCGCCCAGGAAAGCGGCGTTATCATCAACACCTCGTCCGTAGTCGGCATCTATGGCAACTTCGGCCAGACCAACTATGCGGCAGCCAAGTGGGGCGTTATCGGCATGACCAAGACCTGGAGCAAGGAATTAGCCCCGAAAGGCGTCAGAGTCGCAGCGGTTGCACCTGGATTTATCGCTACTCCGATGGTGGCCAAAATGCCTGAAAAAGTTCTGGATGGCATCAGAGCCAAAGTTCCGCTCGGCCGGTTGGGTTCCGTCGAAGATATCGCCAATGCGTTTGTCTTCTTAGCTTCCGATGAAGCAGCTTATGTCACCGGCGCTGTCTTAAGCGTAGACGGCGGCATCGTCTTATAAAAAAAGGAATTTAAGAAAAGTTGTAGGAATGCTTTAGGGGGAAAACAAGAGGAGAGACAAGAAAATAATGGTGATAGATGCTGTTGCTTGTCTCTCCTTATAAATTAAATAGATAAAAGGAGAGAGAAAAATGGGAAAAGTCGTAATCGCGAGCGCTGTGAGAACAGCCATCGGGTCCTTTGGAGGCTCTCTTACCGATATTAGCGCCGTCGAATTAGGCAGCGTAGTAATCAAAGAAGCCTTAGTCAGAGCAAAAGTGAACCCTGAGCAGGTGGACGAAGTATTCTTCGGCTGCGTCCTGCAGGCCGGTCAAGGCCAGAACGTCTCCCGTCAGGCCGCATTAAAAGCGGGTATTCCGGTAGAAGTTCCCACCATGACCGTCAACAAAGTCTGCGGTTCCGGTTTAAGAACCGTCAGCCTGGCCTTCC
>JAVEYA010000084.1:0-10420 GCA_034003745.1 Clostridia bacterium | reverse complement strand
GTATACTTCTTCCGGCTTGGGCCACGAGGTGGCGGCATTATCAAGATAAAGCACAGTGATCGTCCTCCCGGTTTCATTGTCGCCGCCGCAGGTTGGTAAAGTCAAATAAAGATTATTTATAGAAATTCTCGCTTCAATAAAATTATTTTATCCTCCGGCTGCTGACTAACCGCTCATAGACTTCATAAGAACGGCCCACATCGGAGACGGCGTGGGCATCGGAACCATAGACCAGCGGTATCCCCTGCTGCAGGGCCAGCGTAATAATCCAGGGGGAAGGGTAGATTTCGCCGCAATATTCTTTGTATAATCCGGCGGCGTTGACGTCCAGGCTGTAACCGTGTTCTTTCATATATTCCAGGATATCGACAACGGCTGCCCTGACCCGGGGGAAAACAGCCCGCTCCGGGTTGAAGCGGCACTGGAACTTGTTGCAAAGAGTCAGATGGCCGATTCTTTTAGGTTTATATGGCCCCAAGTCCGCCTGCAAGGCTTCTTTGACCATAGCATAGTAGGCCAGCTGGGCCTCTTCATAGCCGCCGTAATACTTCATCAGGCCGTCCTCAAAGTCGGCGGGGTCATGGTCGACGGCCCGGTAGCCCTGTGCAACCGGCAAGAGGTGTACCGACAGGAGGCCGTCTTGCATAAAGGGGCCGTATTCTTTTAACATGGATCGGGTATACGCCAGTTCGTCCGGCAGGTAGTCGATTTCCGAACCGATGAAAAGCCGGATCCTGTCCCGGTATTTCTTCTGCAGGCGCTCCATCTCCCGAATGTAAGCGCCGAAGTCGTCGCCGGCAATCCTCAGCGCATCCTTCCATTCCGGCTCGTAGGGCAAATCCTGCAGAAATTTTTCGGGCAGCGGCAGATGCTCGGTAAAAGAATAGGTCGTAAACTTGAGTTCCAGCGCTCTTAAAACATAGCTTTCCGCTTCCTCGCCGGAGGCATGCAGGCAAAAGTGGGTATGGGTATGTCCGTCTCTTTTTATCATCATACGAAACTCCTGTAGTTATGTTTTCTTATTATAACATTAAATTTTATGAAATTTGATATATACATTATCGTTTAAAAATATTAAAATGTACTTTATTAATAGAGTTCTGTGTTGAGGTCTGCTTATGTTGATCAAAGATATTTTTTCCACAAAAAAACCGGTTATATCCTATGAGGTCTTTCCGCCCAAGAAGGATTCTCCGATAGAAACGATCTATACGACACTGGAAGGCCTGCAAGGCACCCGGCCCGATTATATCAGCGTAACCTACGGCGCCGGCGGCAGCACCACCAACCGGACGGTGGAAATCGCCAGTCTGATTAAAAATAAATACGGCATAGAGGCTTTGGCGCATCTGACCTGTATTACCTCCACCACGGAGGAAATCGACCAAATCCTCTCAAGCCTGAAGGCGCACGGCGTCAAGAATATCCTGACCTTACGGGGCGACTTGCCCCAGGATTGCAGCGTCTGTCCGGACGCGACGCGCCGTTTCCGTTATGCCGCCGATCTGATCAGCTACATCCGGGACAAAGGAGGCTTCTCCCTGGGCGGGGCCTGTTATCCGGAGGGCCATCCCGACTGCGGCGCTTTAGTGAAAGATATTTTTCATCTGAAGAATAAAATTGAAGCCGGTCTGGATTTTCTGATTACGCAATTGTTTTTTGACAATGATAAATTTTATACTTTTATGGATTTGGCAGCCAAGCACGGTATTCAGAAGATTCCGGTTACCGCAGGGATTATGCCCGTGCTGAACACCAAGCAGATCCAGCATATTACCGCTTTAACTTCCGCCACCATGCCGAAAAAATTCCTGCGCATCATGGAACGCTATGAGCATGAGCCCGAAGCGCTGAAAGAAGCCGGCATCGCTTATGCCACCGAGCAGATTATCGACCTCTTATCCTGGGGAATCGACGGGGTCCATATTTATACCATGAACAAGCCGGAAGCGGCGAAAAAAATTACGGAAAACATTGCGGTAATCCGTAAAACACTGCACAGATAAATTATTTAATTTGAATTATTTTATAATTCAAATTAAATAACCCTCTCCTGTTATTATCTAGTTTTGAAATGTAATTTTTCACAATTATTTTTTTTAGATTATGAATGCGCTATAATGTTTAGGGTACTATTTATTAATAAATTATAATAATTTCTATACATTTATGTGAAAAAATTAACAATGTCTGCGGAGGTGAAGGATATTGAACCTTGAACGGTATGCCAGGGTTAGAATATTTCAAGACTAGGAGTGAAGAGTAATGAGCAAACACACCTTTATGGGGGGGATTCATCCGCCCGGTTACAAGGAACTGACCAATGCAATGGCTACAGTACCCGCTAAATTGCCTGAAAAAGTCTATATCCCGCTGTCTCAGCATATCGGCGCGCCCTGTACCCCCATTGTACAGGTGGGTGAAGAAGTACTGAAGGGACAAAGAATAGCCGAGGGCAAAGGCTTTGTAACCTCCCCGATTCACGCCAGCATCAGCGGCAAGGTGGTCGCCGTAGAGAAGAAACAGCATCCCGGCGGGAATTTTGTCGATTGCATCGTCATTGAAAATGACGGCCGGGACCAATGGGCTGATACGGTGCATCCGCGCCTTAACCCGGATTCCCTGACCCCGGAGGAATTGCGGAAAATCATTTTCGAAGCAGGCATTGTGGGCATGGGCGGGGCAGCCTTCCCCTCGCATGTGAAATATGCCCCGGCTGAAGGAAAAAAAGCGGATTATGTCGTTTTGAACGGGATCGAATGCGAGCCTTACCTGACCTCCGACCACCGCCTGATGGTGGAGAAAGCGGAACGCATCGTGACCGGTCTGCGCTATATTTTAAAAGCAGTGGACTGTGACAAGGGCCTCGTCGGCATTGAAGACAACAAACCCGACGCCATTGCCCTCTTTCAAAAGCTTACCGCCGGCGACCCGGTTATCAGCGTCATTCCGCTGCATGAGAAATATCCCCAGGGTTCCGAAAAACAATTGATTTATGCTTGCACGCACCGGGAAGTACCGGCCGGCGGATTGCCGCTGGACGCCGGCGTCATCGTGAATAATGTCGGCACGGCCGCGGCTATCGCCGATGCGGTGGAATTGGGTATTCCGCTGATCGAGCGGATTGTTACGGTAACCGGAACCGGCGTCAAAGAACCGGCGAATTTAAGCGTTCGCCTGGGCACGCTGTTTTCAGACTTGATTGAACAGTGCGGCGGCTATACCGGAGAAATCGAAAAGATTATCAGCGGCGGTCTGATGATGGGTAAAGCAGTCTTCACCGACGATATGCCCGTAGTCAAGGGTTCTTCCGGCATTGTCATCCTCAAGAAGGCCGCACAGACCCCGCGCAAGGAGTATACTTGCGTTCGCTGCGCCAAATGCGTGGACGCCTGTCCCGCCTTGTTGGAACCCACCACCATTGTGAAGCTGGCCAAACGCGGACTGTGGGATGAGGCCAAGAGCAACAGCGCCGTATGCTGCATCGAATGCGGCTGCTGTTCTTATGTCTGCCCTGCCAATATCCCCCTGGTTCAGTATATTCGCAGAGCCAAACAGGCCATTGCTGCGAATGCCGCCAAAGCCGCGGCGGCTAAAAACTAATGGAGGTCAACAATAAAATGAATAATCAGGATACTCTGCTCGTTCTATCCTCGTCCCCCCATATCCACTCTCCGGAACAGGTTCCTTCGGCTATGCGGGACGTGCTGATTGCTCTTATACCTGCCTTAATAGCGTCTGTTTACTTCTTCGGCCTTCCGGCTATAACGGTCATTGTCACCTGTGTTGCCGCCGCCGTGCTAAGTGAAATGGCCGCGCAAAAGATTATGAAAAAAGAGGTTTCCGTACATGACTTAAGTGCGGTTATCACCGGCCTTTTATTAGCTTTTACGCTGCCGCCGTCTTTGCCGGTCTGGATTGCGGCCATCGGTGCAATCGTAGCCATTATCATCGGCAAGCAGCTTTTCGGCGGCCTGGGAAACAATATATTCAACCCCGCCCTGGTGGGCCGGGCCTTCCTTTTGGCTTCCTGGCCTGTGGCTATGACCACCTGGACGGCGCCGCTGGATGCGGTGGCCACCGCCACTCCGATGGGCATGTTGAAGGAAGCAGCCGGCCAACTGCCCACCCTCGCCCAGCTCTTTTTCGGCAGCGTGGGCGGCTCCCTCGGCGAAACCAGTGCGCTGGCGCTTCTCATTGGCGGGCTTTATCTGATGTACCGGGGGCATATCGACTGGCGTATTCCCATCACTTATATGGGCACGGTTTTTGTGCTTACGGGCGTGGTCGGCGCAATGAGCGGTTATGGTCTCTGGTATCCGTTCTATCATCTCTTCGGCGGGGGGCTTTTGCTGGGCGCCTTCTTC
The DNA here is from genome assembly GCA_034003745.1 of Clostridia bacterium. Classification (GTDB taxonomy): domain Bacteria; phylum Bacillota; class Peptococcia; order DRI-13; family PHAD01; genus JAVEYA01. Next base: position 6,053 of record JAVEYA010000084.1, on the reverse strand, counting down.
ATGGCCACCGACTGGGTCTCCAGTCCGATTACGAAAAGAGGCCGGATCATTTTCGGCGTAGGCTTAGGCCTTCTCACCGTGATTATCCGCTTGAAAGGCGGTTATCCGGAAGGGGTTTGTTATTCGATCTTATTGATGAATATGGTCACGCCTCTGATTGACCGTTATTCCAAGGGCCGTATTTTCGGGGGGGTGAAGAAACATGCGTAGTATTATAAAGCTCGGCGTCTTCTTGTTGGTGGTGGCGGGCGTGGCCGGATTGGCCATTTCCTATGTCAACGGCATCACCAGCCCCATCATCGAACAACAAATGATTGAGAATAAACTGGCCAGTTTTAAAGAGGTTTATCCGGATTCCGACGAGGTCAGGGATGAAACCTCCAAGTATCTCAACGACTCAACCAATCCGGTGATTACCGAGGTGAATGTGGCTTATCAAGGCGGCTCGCCGGCGGGCGTCATCTATGGAGTGGCCCCCAACGGTTACGCCGGAAAAATTCAAATCCTGGCCGGCTTTGATATCGCCTCACAAAAAATCACGGTTATAAAAATTTTAAGTCTTTCGGAGACGCCGGGACTGGGCGCTAAGGCGACAGAACCCGCCTTCACCGACCGTTTTAAGGATAAGGACGCCGCATCACCTCTGGAAGTCGTCAAACAGGAACCGGCGGCCGGCAACGAAATTCTGGCGATTACGGCTTCCACCATCACTTCCAAGGCGGTGACCGACGGCGTGAACGCGGCCCGGGAGCATTTCACCGCGAATTTTAAGTAAATGAGGACAAGGAGGTACCTTCCATGAGTTTGGTAAGAGAATTTACCAAAGGAATTGTTGCTGAGAACCCGTTGTTTCGCCTGGTACTGGGCATGTGTCCGTCCTTGGCCATTACAACTTCCGTGGAAAACGCCTTGGGAATGGGCGCGGCCTTTACTGCGGTGCTCTTCGCTTCCAATATCGTTATTTCCGCGTTAAGAAAAGTCATTCCCGATTCTGTGCGGATTCCCAGTTATATCGTCATTATTGCCACTTTCGTTACATTGATTGAAATGGTTATGCACGCCTTTGTGCCTGCCCTGTTTGAAAGCCTGGGTATTTTTATCCCCTTGATCGTGGTGAACTGTATTATCCTCGGCCGGGCCGAAGCCTTTGCCAACAAGAATTCCATCGCGCCTTCCATCATGGATGCACTGGGCATGGGCCTGGGTTTCACACTGGCTCTCATTATTGTCTCCACATTCCGGGAGGTCTTGGGCGCCGGAACTTTCCTGGGTCATTCGGTAATGGGCCTGGGGGCCAATTCCGCCTTGATTTTCATTTTGCCTCCGGGCGCCTTTATTACACTGGGTTGTATTCTGGGCTTTTTAAATAAAATGCAACGCAGTAAGGCCTAAACCGTTCAACCTCACTGCGGTTAATATTTTGGGAAAGGAAGACTGATGTATATGCGTGAAGTGCTTGTCATTATAATCGGCGCCGTCCTGGTTCATAATATCGTCCTCTCGCAGTTTTTGGGCATTTGTCCCTTCCTGGGCGTCTCCAAAAAGCTTTCTTCTGCCATCGGGATGGGTGCTGCCGTAACGTTCGTGCTGGTTTTAGCTTCGTTGATTACCTGGCTCTTGCAGATTTTTATCCTGGAGCCGCTTAATATCACCTATTTGCAGACGATTGCCTTTATCTTGGTTATCGCCTCGCTGGTACAGTTCGTGGAAATGGTCATGAAAAAGAATACGCCGGATTTGTATAAAGCGCTGGGCGTCTATCTCCCCCTGATTACGACCAACTGTGCTGTTTTGGGAGTAGCCATCCTCAATATCCAAAAATCCTACGGGCTGGCGGCAATGCTGGCCAACAGCTTCGGCAACGCCATCGGCTTTACACTGGCACTGATTTTATTCGCCGGAATCCGGGAACGTCTGGAAGAAGCCGATATTCCCCAAAGCCTGCAAGGCGTCCCTATTGCTCTGATTACGGCCGCCCTGATGTCCGTAGCGTTCTTAGGTTTTACAGGTCTTCTGTAACATAGGAGGTAATTTAACATGATTTATGCTGTTGTCAGTTTAGCGGTGCTCGGGGCCATCTTCGGACTGGTGCTGGGCTTTGCCGGCAAAAAATTTGCCGTCGAGGTAGACCCGAGAATCGAATCCATTCTTAACACGCTGCCCGGCGCCAACTGCGGCGCCTGCGGCTTCCCCGGCTGCGCCGGCTACGCCGAAGCCATCATCAATGCCGGCGCTCCCATGAATGCTTGCTCGCCCGGCAAAGACGCCATCAGCAAAAAAATTGCTGAAATAATGGGCGCCGAAGCTGGAAAAGCTAATGAACGGAAGATCGCCCAGCTCCTTTGCAACGGCGGAATCGGTAATGCCGTGGAGCTCTACCATTATGAAGGCATTAAAGATTGCCATTCCGTAGCCACGATGTATAACGGTCCCAAAATCTGCAATTACGGCTGCTTTGGCCAGGGCACCTGCGCGGCGGTTTGTCCGTTTGGCGCGATTACGATGGGCGCAGAAGGGCTTCCGCTAATCGATCCTGAATTATGCACCGGCTGTAACGCCTGTGTACGCGAATGTCCGCAGAAAATTCTGCAGACTGTGGAAATTTCCAAACTGGTGCACGTCCGCTGCCATAATAAAGATAAAGGCAAGGATGCCAAAGCCGCTTGTAAAGTGGCCTGCATCAAATGCAAAATCTGTGAGAAAAACTGCCCGGAAGACGCCATTCATGTAGTGGCAGATTCAAGGGGCAGCGTGGCGGTAATTGATTATGCCAAATGCACCAGCTGCGGCATCTGTGTGGAGAAGTGCCCCACCAAAACGATTGAAAAGGTCCTGCCGACCTGTGCCGACTTGCCGGAGCGCCAGGATAAATTCAATCCTGAGAATCCAACCTGTGTGACTTGCGGTATCTGCAAATAAGCTTAAGTTTTAAGGTTGTTGAAGATGAAAAAGAAGCTCCGGTTAACATTCCTGATAATTATGCCTTTTACGGCGCTCTTTCTTTACGCCGGGTGTGTTTTTTTACAGCCCCGGGAGTTCACCGGCGAGGAATTTTTGATGGACACGTTGGTCAGTATCAGCGCTTATGGCGCTGATACTGACCTTTTGCGCAGCGCCACCAATGAAGCTTTTGCGGAAATGCGCAGGATCGAAGATCTGACCGATCGCTTCGATGCAAAAAAAAATCCCGCCGATCCTTCCAGCGAGGTTAACCGCATCAATGAAATGGCCGGCATTGCTCCTGTTCCGGTGGGAGAAGACGTCTTCACCATGCTGCAGGCGGCCAAGGCGTATTTTACCCTGACCAAGGGCGCTTTTGATGTGACCATTGGTCCGGTGATGGACCTGTGGGGCTTTGGCCGGGAGAGTTACCATGTCCCCACCGAAGAGGAACTGCGGGAGGCGCTGACGCTGGTCGACAGTGACCAGCTCATCCTCGATAGAGAAAAGCAGACGGCGTATCTGGCCCAGCCGGGTATGTCGCTGGATTTGGGCGCCATTGCCAAAGGCTATGCAGTAGAACGCGCCGCTGCTGTTTTACGGGAGCGGGGCATTGAGCGGGCCTTAATCAATGCCGGAGGGAATATCCGCGTGCTGGGTGAACGCGCTCAGAATACGCCGTGGCGCATCGGCGTCCAGGATCCCCGCGCCCCCTCGGAACTGGCCGGCATTGTGGAGCTCACCGCAGAGGCGGCGACCACTTCCGGGGACTACAACCGTGTTTTCACTCTTGACGGAAAAAACTATCATCATCTCATTTCTTCGCTGACCGGCTATCCGGCAGAAGACAACATCAGCGTCACGGTAATTACGCCGGACGCTTTCCAGGGTGACCTGCTTTCCACTGCCCTGTTTCTGCTGGACTCCTCAGAAGCTTTGAGGCTGGCGGAAGAGCTGGAAGATACGGAAGTATTTCTGATTACATCCGGAATGAATATCCTGTATTCTTCCGGCTTAAAAGAGAAAATAGAAGTTAAGACGAACGGGAGATACAGCCTATGAGCAAGACCGATAAGCGCCTGATTGGCGGGCTCATACTGTTTGGATTGCTCCTCTTCTTTGGACGCGGCTTCTTCTTTGAGCAGCCGGACAAGCCCCAGGCCGTAGTCAAGGTACAGGGCGAAACCGTGTTGACGGTGGATTTAAACGAAGGGGAGAGCAAAACCTATACCGTACAAGGAAGTTACGGTCCAGTCCTCGTGGAAACATCCGGCCGGCAGGTCCGGGCCGCACAAGCCACCTGCCCGGACCAAATCTGTGTCCACCAGGGCTGGATCCATTCGCCGGGGCAGTCTGTCATCTGTGTTCCCAATGAAATGGTTATCTATCTTCTGGATAAGGATAAAGAAGACTCCGACGCTCCGGACGCGATACTCCGCTGAGGTGAAGCCGATGCCGAACACCCGAAAATTGGTATACTTATCTATGCTGACAACGCTGGCGGCAGCACTGGGACTCTTGGAAACCCTGCTGCCCAACCCGTTTCCGCTGCCCGGCGTAAAATTAGGCTTGGCCAATATCGTCACGCTGCTGGTCCTCTATCTGTACGGCCTGAAAGAAGGCCTGACGGTTGCCCTGCTGCGTGTTTGTTTCGTTTCCTTTTTAACGGGAACTTTTTTCTCGGTGGGCTTCTTCTTAAGCCTGTCCGGCAGTATCCTCAGCACGCTGGTGATGGCTTTTTGCAGGAGGCTGCTGCCGGGCTTAAGCATCCTCGGGGTCAGCGTGATCGGGGCTGTCGCGCATAATATGGGCCAGCTGGGAGCGGCCTCCTTCCTGATACAGACGGGCTATATCTTCTATTATCTGCCGATCCTGCTTTTAGCCGGTATACCCACGGGGATTCTAACCGGCTATATCGCCGGCTTGCTCCGGCCCCATTTGGAGAAGAGGGATCTATAAAAGCAGTTCAATCGCTTTTGCCAGCGGTGTATCGATCTCTAAAATGAGTCTGTCCAGGTCTTTGTTCAGTTCAGCTTGCGTCAGGATATCCAGGGCCCCGGTGGCCCTGATTTTCTTTTTCTGCTGATATTCCTTGAGTGCTGCTGCAGTGATAGTGTCCAGGCTCAAATCCGGTGTATTCACGGTATAGTTCAGAAGCTTCAATATTTTCTCCGCATTGATGACAGCGATATCCTTGCTGCCCTGGGCCAGGGGTGTTGTCCGGGGCAGTTTATCGATACCATGGACGTCGATGCCGTGCAGAGGGAGATATCCTTCTACCGCCACGTCCGGGGTCAGCCCCACCTGATCGATTCGCCGTCCGGCCGGGGTAAAGTATTCTCCGGTAGTCAGCTTAAGCCAGCCCAGGATATCCTCCTCGGTTAACTTGGCGCCCTCCAGTTCCAAAACCTTCAGGGCATTCACCGAACGGGCGCCCAGTCGGGCGTATTTGCTATAAGCATCGGGGGTCAGAAGCGGCAGGACGGTTTGCACTTTGGACTTGCCATAGGTTCTGCTTCCTACCAGCGTACCTGCCCGGGCATCCTGAACGGCGCCGGCCAGAATCTCGGCGGCGCTGGCGCTCATGCCGTTGACCAGGACGGCCAGATTATACTTTTTTTTATCCAAATCGGAGTAGAAGGAGATATCTTCCGACTCTTCCGACTTGAAATCCAGCCGGGTGATCAAGCCCCGGGGAATCAGCTGTTTAGCGACAGCCACGGCCTGGTCCGCCGCGCCGCCGGGATTATCCCTTAAATCCAGGACCAGCTGGGTGATCTGCTGCTTATCGAGTGTTTCCAAAGCGCTCAGGAAGTTCTTCTCCGTATTATCATTGAATTCCGTTATTTTAATATAGCCCACCCCGCCGAATAAGGCGGTGATAACCGGATTGATCTCGATAATATCCCTGGTTATTTCTATAGAAAAAGGCTTTTGCTGCCCACGTACGATTTCTACTGCTATACTCGTACCTTCCTCCCCTTTCAGCATCGTGACAACCGGGCCTACCCCCAAGCCGACTACGGATACCCCCTCTACGGCGGTGAGGTTATCGCCGGGAAGCAGTCCGGACCTTGCAGCCGGGGAATCCGGCTGCACCTCATAAATCACGG
>JAVEYA010000083.1:0-10624 GCA_034003745.1 Clostridia bacterium | reverse complement strand
TGGGAAAGAAGATTAAGCTACCGCAGCCGCAACAAGTCCTGGCACAGGAACGCAATATCACTGAAGAAGCTTTTCCGGGCGATATCGTCGGCTTATTCGATCCGGGGATTTATTTGATTGGAGATACATTGAGTGAAGAGGGGAGCTTTGAGTTTGAGAAGATTCCAATGTTCCCGCCGGAGCATTTTGCCCGTGTAACGAATGTCAATACCGCCAAGTATAAGCAGTTCCAGAAGGGCATCAATCAGCTTGCTGAAGAAGGCACCATCCAGATTTACCGCACCTTTGTGGACAAGATGGAAGATATCATTCTGGGCGTGGTGGGGAAACTGCAGTTTGAGGTTTTCGAGCACCGCCTGATGGCAGAATACGGCGTAAAAATCTCTTTGTATCATTTGCCTTATCAATTTGCCCGCTGGATAACAAGTGACTCCTCCCTGGATCTGGCGAAGCTTCACAGCATGAAGAGCCTCTGCGTCAAGGACATTGAAGGTCGCCTGGCCGTGCATTTTGAAAATGAATATACCCTACGTTGGTTGCAGGACAAGAATCCTGGCGTGAAGTTCGAGAATACGCCCGAGTCTTAAACGCTTTCTAATATCTATTTAAGGTTTCTTGTGTAAAATAGGCATATATATGATGGGAGGAAACATAAAAAATGAAAAATTCAATGAAATATCTTTATATCGGCCTGATCGTACTTGCCTTGGCAATTGGTTTAGCGGCCGGAAAATTTCTGCTTGTCGACGGTGGATTAGATAATGAAGCAGTTGCCAAAGTCAACGGCGCCACGATCGATAAAAATGATTTATATGATTTTATGGTCAAGCAAAGCGGGGTTCAGGCTTTGGATATGCTGATTGTCAATGAAATCGCTGAGCAGGAAGCTGCCAAGAAAAAAATCACCGTCTCGGAAGAAGAAATTTCGAAAGAGGTCGAAGAGCTGTACGGTATTTATGGCGGGGAGGCTGCTGTTGTCGCGGAATTGGAGAAAAGCGGCTTAACGATGGAGGACTTGCGAAATGACGTCATGGTCAATCTTAAGCTGAAAAAACTGCTGGCGGAGCGAATCGAAATTCCGGAAGAAGAGATGCTGAATTACTTCGAAGAAAATAAAGATTTGTTTGCTCAAGAAGAAAAAGTCAAGGCCAGCCATATCCTGGTAGACACCTTGGAAAAAGCCAATGAAGTGAAAGATAAGCTGAACGCGGGCCAACACTTTACCGATTTGGTCAATGAATACAGTACAGATGAAGCGACTAAAGCAACCGGAGGCGATTTGGGCTATTTCACCAGAGGGATGATGACCCAAGCCTTTGAGGAAGCGGCTTTCTCAATGGAGATAGGCGAAATAAGCGACCCCATCAGTACCGAATTCGGCTATCATGTTATCCTGGTCGAAGATAAGATGGCTGCGCAGGAGCCAAATTATGAAAACAGCAAAGAAGATGTCAAGGACGCTTTGCTGGAAGAAAAATTACAAACAGAGTATGAAGTTTGGCGGACAGAAATGTTCAGTACGTATAAAATCGAAAATTATTTAACGGCAGAGACTCCTGCTGAGGAATAAGATTTGCCGGAAAGAATCATGCTAAAGGGGAAAACAAATGAAGGAGGAATGTGTGTGCAAACACAAAACATCAATCCCCAAGGTATGCAAAATCAACAAATGGGCCAGCAGCAAAACAAAATGCCTGAACCGCCTAAAATGGTTTCTACCAAAGATTTGGCCTATCTAACCGACGCTATGTCCTGGGAACTGGACATTATCAAGAAGTTTAACCATTTTGCCCAGGAAACCCAAGATGCTAAATCAAAGAACCTGCTCACCAAGGCGTGCCAGACACACCAGAAGCATTACAACACTTTGCTGAAACACCTGAACCCGGCGAATTCCCAGCCCCAATTTAAACAGTAGGAGGTATAATGATGCAGCAGCAAAATCAACAAAACATTGTGCAGAATCCGAAAGCGTCCAACGAGCAGGCTGGACCGCAGATGAACGATAGAGACAGATTAAACGATTGCCTGTCCTCAGAAAAATGGCTGACCGATAATTATAATATCATGGCCAGAGAAGCCAGCAACCGTGAACTCTACAATGACGTCATGGGCATACTGACTGAAACGCATCAATGTGCGCGCGACCTCTTTAATCATATGTTTGAACTGGGCCACTATAAGCTGGAAGCGGCTGAACAGCAGAAAATCCAACAATCCCAGCAGCAGTTTCAGCAATACGCGCAGACACAGTTCCCCTCCGGACAAATGCAATAGCTGGCGATAAAGACAACACTGAATAGACTTACAAAAGGGACTTGTTTTTAAAAATAAGTCCCTTTTTTTCGGCCATAATAAGAATAGGTCTCCCCTCATATAATAATTAAAGTCAGGAAAGGGGTTGATAGTTTGATTGAGCCAATCTCAATTGGGTCAAATACAATGCCGGGTTTATTATATAGCCGATTGTGCGATAAAATGGAAAAACTTGAAAAAGAGGGGCTGCCGTTCAAAGTAGACATTGACCGCGTGGGTGGGTTTACCTTTATGGGATATAGTGTTAAAGCGGGCGGCCGGAATAAAAAAGAAGTGTTTCAGCTGATAAAGGACACCATCGCCAATTGTATCGCCGATGTAATCATTGAAGAGTGGGAAGCGCGCTTAATCCGGAAAATCGTCCGGGATAATTATTTCTACTATAACGATGAAGAAAAACAGGCTATCCTGAAAAAGGCCAAAGAAATCCTTAATCCGGACGGGATCAGCTTCTATAAACGGGAAGAGCGGCGCGGAAAGGTAATGGAGAAGGTGCAGGCCTATCTGAATTTGCACCGGGACTTGATTCTGGAAGGGTTTATCAATTTCAGGCTCAAGGATTACCAGGATGAGCTGGAAGAGATCGTAAACTCAGCCGTAGACGAGTTTATGCTGGAAAAGGAATATGCGGAGTTTATCCGCCTGTTGAAATATTTTGTGGATATTCAGGAGCCCAAGGTTCACAAAATCAATATTATTTTCAAGAAAAACGGTAACTTCGCGCTTCTGGACAATAAGTATGAAACACTGCAGCATGAGTGCCTGGAAGGATTAATGTTTGATCTGAAAGAGAATGAAATAAACTATGACGATCTTTTAATCAGCGCGCTGATTACCATGGCGCCGCAGCAATTGGAGCTGCATCTGGAGGAGGGCGTCAGCCCGGGGGATACGATTAATACGATTCAAAACGTCTTCGGCAGTCGTGTAAGCAAGTGTCTGGGCTGCGAGCATTGTAGACCTTGACAGCCTGCGTTATACTATGTTCGAGGTGACTTCTTGTGATAGCGGACATAATTTTTGTTATCGGGATGGGTTTGATTGGCGCGTTGATTGGCTGGGTGACGAATGTTATCGCCATCCGGCTGCTGTTTCGTCCTTATCAGCCGATTGTAATTCCGGGGGTGAAATATAGTCTCCAGGGTTTGATCCCTAAAAGGCAAAAAGAAATCGCCGCGGCCATCGGCAGGATTGTCAGCGACGAATTGCTTACGGGGCAGGATATTGCGGAAAGTCTGGCCCGGGAGGATATTCGGGAAAAAATCCTGGATAAGGTGAAACCACTGGTCCAGGAACGGGTCATGGCCAAACTCCCTGCGCTGATTCCCCTCTCTTTGCAGGCGACCATCGCGGAATTGCTCAGCCGGCTCTTGACCCAGGAAATCGGCAGATTCCTGGAGCATCCGGAGGAGGTCTTCGGCGAGGCGGAGCTGGAGAATATCCGTGCGGAGATCAGCAATATTGTTGAAAATAAAATCATTTCTTTTGAGATGATGAAGCTGGAAGAACTGATCCAGCGCGTGGCCCGCACCGAACTGCGCACCATTGAGCTGTTGGGCGGGGCGCTGGGTTTTCTGATAGGGTTGGTTCAGGGTTTGTTGAGTTTAAAAATCTTATTATAGCCGATTGGCAAAGAGTTCTGTGTTCACCAGATTGGCCGGCCGTTCACCCTTTAAGCCGGCCAGTATATTTTCCGCTACCATAACGGACATTTTGGTACGGGTGGCTACAGAGGCGCTGCCGATATGCGGCGCCACCAGACAATTATCCAGCGTCAAAAGAGGATTATCCGGGAGCATCGGTTCAGGATCGGTCACATCAAGGCCGGCTGCCCAGATGCTTTTTTCTTTTAAAGCCATATAGAGATCCGCTTCATTGATGATGGGACCCCGCGCCGTATTAATCAGAACCGCTGTTTTTTTCATTAAGCGCAGGGAGTCTTTGTTGATCAACCCCCGGGTATGCTCTGTCAGCGGAACATGAATACTTAGAAAATCGGCTTCCTTTAATACTTCTTCCAGGCCGGCGTAGGTCAGGCCGAATTCTTTTTCCAATTGTTCTTGGCGGGTTCTGCTGTAATAAAGGATTTTCATGTCAAAGCCGCGGGCGCGTCTGGCTACGGCGGCGCCAATTCTGCCTAAGCCGATCAGGCCCAGGGTCGCGCCGTACAAATCCCGGCCTAACAGCAATGTAGGACCCCAGGTTTTCCAGTGCCCGGCTTTTACATAAGCTTGCGACTCGGTTATTCTGCGGGCGCAGGACATCATCAGGGCAAAAGCCAGGTCGGCGGTGGTTTCAGTCAATACCCCCGGCGTATTGGTGACCATGATGCTCTTTTTCGAGGCGGCGGCAATATCGATATTGTCATAGCCCACGGCGTAATTGCTGATAATTTTTAATTTTGGACAATTTTCCAGTAAGGCCGCATCAATCCTATCGGTAAGGAGACTGACCAGACCGTCGGAGTCTTGCGCCTCTTTTTTTAATATTTCATAGGGTGGGGGCAATTCTTCCGGCCAGACCCGCACATCCGCTTCTTGCCGCAATAGCTGCAGACCTTCTTCCGGGAGGAGGCGCGTAATAAAGATTTTCATTTAAGGTCTCCTTCCTGAAAGCGCCGGTAATAGTCGCGGTAGTCCTCCAGCGCGCTTCTCAACAGAGCGGGAGAATCCAGCCCATAGGGGCAGTTTTTCCGGCAGTGCCCGCAGTCAGTACACTGCGTAATCAATTCCATCTTGTCCCGCCAGGCTTCATTGAGATACGTGGGCAGGGGGCTTCTTCTGATCAGATGGGACATTCTGGCGGCAAAAGGAATATCAATATTGGCTGCGCAGGGCAGGCAATATCCGCAGCCTCGGCAGAATACGCCCCCTAACTCGTCGCGATCTTCTTTAATCGCCTGCAGAAGTTTTTCATTTAATACGGGCGGATTTTTTTCCCAGGAGATGAAATCCTCCAGCTCGGACATCTTTTGTATTCCCCAGAGGGGTACGGCGTTGGGATACTGCCTTAAGAAGGCAAAGGAAGCTGCTGCGTTGGTAATGATGCCGCCGGAGAGGGCTTTCATAATAAGCATGCCGATATCGGACTCGGCGCATTTCTGAGGCAGGTTCAATTCCGCTTCCGCAGACAGATAATTTAAAGGATATTGCACAGTATCGTATAAGCCGGAGTTGATTGTTTCCAAAGCGACATGGAGGCGGTGGTTGGTCATGCCGATGAATCTGATCAGGCCCTCTTTTTTGGCTTCCAACAAAGCGTCATAGACGCCGTTGTCTTCCCCGGGATAAAAGACCCGATCGGGGTTATGCAGTTGATAAATATCAATATAGTCCGTGCCCAGATTCTTTAGGCTTATCGCCAGACTGGCACGCATTTGCTCTCCTGTCGCAGCTTTAAATTTGCTGGAGATAATAATAGTTTTTCGGACATCACTCAGCGCGGCGCCGATTTTCTCTTCGCTGTCGGTATAGAGACGGGCGGTATCATAAAAGTTTATTCCGCTGTCGTAAGCCCGACGCAGGAGAGGGACGGCGTCTTCTTTGGAAAGGCGCTGAATGGGCAATGCGCCGAAAGCGCTTCTGGTGACAAGCAATCCGGTTCTGCCGAGACGAGTTTTTTCCATAGTAGCACCCCGCTAATCTTTAAATGATCGTTGCTTGAAAATATCATAGCATACTTAACCGGAAATAACATCTTCATTCCTTGACGAAGCAGCAGATGGATGCAACACATCCTAAACAAGTGAAATAAAGTGAAACAAATTTAACAGTGTTTTAACATATTTTTATCGCTTGCTTTGTATTAAATAGGCGGGAAACTGGCCGCGAACGGTCTGATAAACAGGTTGGCATAACTTTTGCTAATACTAAATAACGAGCAGTCCAATAAAATTTATCATTATAAGACAGGAGGATTTAAATGAATAAAACACTTTCACAACAAATTGCTGAGATCGGCGAAAAATTAAAGTATGAGGATTTGCCCCAGTTGGTGGTAGATAACTCCAAAAAGTTTATCCTTGATTTAATCGGCAATTTGCTGGCTTCTAAACACGTTGAGTCCAGCAAGATCATCGTAGACACCGTCAAAGATCTGGGTGGCGAACCTACCAGCACGGTGGTAGGCTGCAATCATAAAACTTCCGCCCCGCTCGCTGCTTTGGCTAACGGGACGCTGGGCCATGCTTTCGACATGGACGACGATCACAGAGAAGGCACCCAGCACTCCTCGGTTGTAGTATTCCCGGCAGTATTTGCTTTAGCGGAAAGATACAAGAAAAGCGGCAAAGACTTAATCACTGCTTTCGTCTATGGTTCTGAAATCACCATCCGTCTGGGCGAAGCCTTCCTCGGACAAACCTATTATCAGGGCTTCCATCCGACAGGTACCTGCGGTGTCTTCGGCGCAGCCGGCGGCGCGGCCAAAATTCTGGGCCTGAATGCTACACAGATCGCTTATGCACTGGGTATTGCCGGCAGCCAGGCGGCCGGCCTTCTGGAATGGAAAGCCCAAGGCTCCTGGACCAAAAGATTCCAGGCCGGCAACCCGGCTATGGGCGGTACTCTGGGCGCCATGATGGCCATGAGAAACTACACTTCTCCCACCACCGTCTGGGAAGGTGAAGACGGCTTCATCAGAGCCTATTCCTATAAAGATATCTGGGATATGAATAAAATCACCGATGAGTTCGGCAAGAGATGGGAAATGGCCGATACCAGCATCAAAGTACACGCTTGCTGCCGCTTCTCCGCCCCGTTGGCCGACTGTGCGCTCGACCTCTACAAGCAGGGCGTGGATGTAGATCAGGTAGAGTCCATCCTGGCTAAAGTGAACAAATATTCCATCAAAGTTCTGACCATCCCCACCGAAACCAAAGCCGATCCGAAGACCGTTGTGGACGCCCAGTTCAGCCTGCCGTACGCTATTGCCGTAGGTATGGTCAAAGGCCGTGAAACCATTGCGGAATATACCAACGAATCGATCCGTGATCCCAAAGTACTGGAACTGGCTAAGAAAGTAACCTGGGAGCTGGATCCGGAAGCAGAAAAAGTTTATCCCAAGTACTATCCCTGCACCGTTATCGTGAAGATGAAAGACGGCCGTACCTATACTTCCCATGTGGATTACCCGAAAGGTGACCCGGAGAACCCCGTGACCTGGGAAGAAGCGGTAGAAAAATTCCGTTTCATGTCCGGACATCATGTCGGCACAATTGAACAAGACAGAATCATTGACTTGGTCAGCCGGCTGGAAACCCTGGAAAACCTGGATGAATTGGTTGAAGTCCTTTCTTAATACCGGAGACTTGCTATAAAAATAAAATGGGAGGTAGAAAAATGTTTAAGACGAGGAAGATTGTTACCGTAATTCTCATGGTCTCCTTCATGGCGGTTCTCTTCGCCGGCTGCGGCGGCGGAAAACAGGAACCGGCTGCGCCGAATGCTCCTGCTGAACCGGTAAAACTGGTGTTCAAAGCAGGACACGTTCTGGCCGCTGATCATCCTTACCAAAAAGGTTTGCTTAAAATGGACGAACTGCTCAATGAGAAAACCAACGGTCAAATCAGGCTTGAAGTATTCCCCGGTTCCCAGCTGGGTGGTGAAAGAGAACTGTGCGAAGGCGCGCAGACCGGCACGGTTGACCTGGGACTGGTTACCGCTCCTTTGGCCAACTTTGACCAAAACTGGTTTATCTTTGACCTGCCTTACCTGTTTGATTCCAAAGCCCATGCTTATGCCTTCCTGGATGGTCCAGACGGCAAAGCCATGCTGGACGGACTGGCCGGCAAGAATATCAAAGGCGTCGCTTTCTTTGAAACCGGTTTCTTTAACGTGTTTGACAACGAAAGACCGCTGAAGACCCCGGATGACGTCAAAGGGCTGACCATCCGCACTATGGAAAACCAGGCTTATCTCACTTACTTCAAAGCGATGGGCGCGAACCCCGTCCCAATGGCTTACGGTGAAATCTTCACCGCATTGCAGAATAATACGATTAATGGTACGCTTATTCCTATAGCTTCCATTTATACAAGTAAATTCCATGAAGTTGCACCCTATGTTTCCCGGACCCAAAACTTCTACTGCCCGACCACGCTGATTATGAGTTTAGCCAGCTGGAACAAGATTCCCGATGACTTGAAAGACGAATTCATGGCCGCCGCCGAAGGCGGACGTGACTACATGAGACAGCTTCTGACCGACAGCGAAAATGAACAAATTGAAAAAATGAAAGCTGAAGGCGCTGAAGTTATCGAGGTTGACAAAAATGTATGGAAGAACCATGCCTCCGTTAAAGCTGTTTATGATGAATTAGTACCGGCCAAAGTTCCCCAGGCGCTGGTGGACAAGGCTAAGAACGCGAAGTAATTATATGCTGTAAGAATGCAAGTATAGGATTAAGGGGAGTGAGTCTGCACCGGCTCACTCCCCAAAATAAAAAGAGAGCTTAAAAAGAGGGGGGGTAATTGCCATAACAAAAGATGCTGTCAATACCAAAAAACAACAGACCTCTTTTAGCCAAATGAAAACGCTTGCCAAGATTTATTTTGTTTTTGGCAAATTACAGGATGTTACATCGATTACCTGCTTTATCTTAATGACCATTATCACGCTGATCAGTGTTTTTATGAGATTTGTGGTACAGATCCCTTTTCCCTACGGGGAAGAGACGACCCGTTACCTGATGATCGCCGGTCTGATGATCGGGATTGGTATGGGCATTCGGGACAATTCTCATCAAGGGGTGGAATCCATTGTTTTGAGAATCCCCGAAAAACCCCGTAACATCGTCCTGGCGGGAATTAACTGGTTGATGACGTTAACCTATGCCGCTCTGGCCGTTTTTTCCGCGCAGTTTGCCTTCATAGTACAAGGATATGGACAGCATTCTCCCGCTATCGGTCTGCCGATGAGCGCCCTATACTATTTAATGATGGTTGGATTTATTATTTCTGTCATTGAAAATATCGTGCTTTTCTATCGCATCTTTATAGAAAAGTCGATCAAATTTAACGAGGGGGAGGAGGCCGGAGTCTTATGATGTCTTTAATAATGGCTATAGTTTTCTTCATCGCAATGTTCTTAGGAGCGCCCCTGTTTATGAGCCTCCTCCTCAGCGTTATTATACCGTTGGTAATTATTCCGGAAGTTCCGCTCTATGTAGTTATTCAAAAGATTTTTACCTCCCTGGATTCATACTCCCTGATGGCTATTCCTTTCTTTATGATTGCCGGAAGCCTTCTGGGCAAAGGCGGAGTTTCCAAAAGGCTGGTGGATCTGGCCGAGGCACTATTCGGTTGGCTGCCCGGAGGTTTGGCCATCGTAACCTTTGTTGCCTCGGCCTTTTTTGGCGCCATCAGCGGTTCTTCCATCGCTACCGTGGCCGCGATCGGTTCCATCATGTTGCCGTCTTTGCGGGCGGCAGGATATGATTTGAAATTCAGCCTGGCGACCATTGCCAGCGCCGGTTATCTGGGTGTTATCGTACCCCCCAGCATTCCCATGGTTATTTACGCGAATGCGGCCAACACATCGGTCGGGGCCGTTTTCGCGGGCGGATTCATACCCGCCATCCTGCTGATCATAGCGCAGGGCATTTATTCTTTTTGGTACGGCAAAAAGTACAAGATCCCAACGACGCCTTTTAAGCTGAACAATGTTTGGAAAAGTTTTAAAAAATCAATTTTAGCTTTATTAATGCCGGCCATCATTTTAGGCGGAATTTACAGCGGCGTCTTTACCGCCACTGAATCCGCGGCAGTATCCGTAATTTATGGTCTGTTTCTAAGCGTTTTTATCTATAAAGAAGTAAATTTCAAAGGTTTTTTTGATATTATGAGAAGCTCTGTAATTAATTCAGCCGTCTTAATGATGATTATCAGCGCCGCTACCGTGGCCGGCTATATTCTGACCCGGGACCGTATTCCGGCCATGGCTGCCGAATGGTTGGTCAGCTTTACGGATAACACGGTGGTCTTTATGATTATGGCCAATATTTTGATGATTGTTTTCGGCACTTTTATGGACGCGGCGCCTGCCGTGCAGATTCTCACTCCGATACTGGCGCCGGCTCTGGCCCAGTATGGTATTAATCCCGTGGCCTTCGGCGTTATTATGATCGTTAACAATGCCATTGGTATTGTTACGCCTCCGGTGGGATTGAACCTGAACGTCGCCGCCAATCTGGCAGGCGTATCCATTGATATGACCATCAACAGACACCTCTGGCTATATATGTTGGCTGCTATTATCGTCTTGATTCTAATTAGTATTTTTCCGCAGATTATCATGTGGCTGCCCAATCT
>JAVEYA010000082.1:0-10654 GCA_034003745.1 Clostridia bacterium | reverse complement strand
AACTGCAGACACCGGGCCACCTCTTCGCGGCGCTGTTTTTCATGATATTCACGCAGGCGCATAATAGCGGCCAGTCTGAACTGGAACATGGTTACCTCATTTCATCCCTACTAATATTCTCGTAAATTTCGAGTAAATTTTTAATAGTATCGGGGTATTTGCTTTCCTCGTTAATGCCCTGCTTGATGAAATCATGCATTCTGTCAATAATGCTGATGGCGAGGTCAATCTTGCCGTTGCTGCCCCGCTGGTAAGCGCCGACATCAATTAAGTCCTTGGCTTCACGGTAGACAGCCAGGACTTCTTTATACCGGTTTGCCGCCGCAAGATGTTCCGGCGGCACAATATTGATCATTACACGGCTGATACTATTTAGGACGTCGATAGCCGGGTACTGGCCCAGTGCGGCCAACTGACGGGACAGCACGATATGACCGTCGAGAATGCCCCTGACGGCGTCGGAAATCGGTTCATTAACGTCGTCGGCGTCCACCAGCACCGAATACAGGCCGGTAATACTGCCTTTCTCCGATGTACCCGTCCGCTCCAGCAATTTTGGCAAGAGCGCAAAGACGGAAGGCGTATAGCCTTTGGTAGCCGGCGGCTCGCCTACGGCCAGTCCGATTTCGCGCTGGGCCATGGCAAAACGGGTTACCGAGTCCATCATCATAATGACCTTGGCGCCGCGGTCACGAAAATACTCCGCGCAGGCCGTGGCCAGAAAAGCCCCCTTAATGCGCACCAGCGCCGGCTGATCCGAAGTAGCCACCACTACGACGGAACGTTCCAGCCCCTTTTCACCCAGGTCATTTTCGATAAATTCCCGGACTTCCCGGCCCCGCTCGCCAATCAGGGCGATTACATTGACATCGGCCTGGCTGTTGCGGGCAATCATCCCCAGGAGGGTACTCTTGCCCACGCCGCTGCCGGCAAAAATCCCCAGGCGCTGGCCTTCCCCACAGGTTAAGAGGCCATCCATAGCTCTGACGCCGAGCGGCAGCGCGTCTTCTATTTTCTTGCGCATCAACGGATGCGGCGATTCATGCTCCAGCGGATATTCATTTTCCCAAACAAGCTTGCCCTTTTCGTCCATAGGTTCGCCTAGACCGGTTAAAACGCGTCCGACAATTTGCGGACCCACTTTGGCTTTGAGACTCTCCCCGCAAGCGATAATTTTAGAGCCCGGGGCAATGCCGCTCATACTGCCCAGCGGCATCAGCAGAGTCTTGTTTTCACGAAATCCCACCACTTCCGCCGGCAGATATCCCTGCGCTTGCTCGATCATGACCATTTCGCCGATCCCGGCCTTGGGACCGTTCGCCTGAATGACCAAGCCGATAATTTCACTGACTACGCCTTTATAGTGCAGTGTCTTTGTTTTTTTGACCTTCTCTATCAGTTGTTTATACTTAATCATCGTCCGTTGCTTCCATGAGAACCCGTTTTAGTTCCTGCAGCTGTTCTTCGACCACGGCGTCCACAAAACCGTTTTCCGTGACGATCTGGCAGTCCCCCTGCTTGATGGCGGGATCCTCGATAATATCCACATACTCCAGCCCGGCTTCCTTGAAGATTTCATCCGAACTGGAAAGATAGGGAATATGTACGGGATTGATTTTTACGGTAATTTTTTGCGCGCCTTTGACTTGCTCCAGCGTATTCCTGATCACCTGGGAGATCACTTCCGGACGCAGTTCCACAATACTGCCCAGAATTTTCTCCGTTAAGGTCATAATCAGTTCCATAATTTCTTCCCGCTGTCTGCCAAATAAATTCTGCCGGTCATTTTCCAGCTTCTGCAGCAGCGAAGCAATTTCCCGATAACGGCGCTTCAGTTCATCCTGGGCCTCCTGATGTCCGGCTTTATAGCCCTGTTCGTAGCCGTTATCCCAGGATTCGACCTTATTTCTGGACACATCGCCTTGGGACGTTTCCACGATTGCCTGCGCCTCTTCCTTGGCTTTCAGGATGATGGCGTCGGCACGCCGCTGGGCTTGAGTCACCAGTTCTTCCAGCATTATTTTTGTTTCCAGATATAAAGAATCAGCCGTCTCCTTCGTCAGATACATGCTTTCCTGCTCCCCTACGGCCAATATTCTTGCTTCATGTTCTGTTTTTTTCAAGCGTTCCTGTCTTCTTTCCACCACAAAATCGGCTTTAATAATCTTAGACAATTAATTCGTCCCCTCCCCCGCGAGAAATAATGATTTCTCCAGAGTCTTCAAGCCGCCGGATAATGTTGACAATGCGCTGCTGGGCTTCTTCCACATCGCGTAAACGCACGGGCCCCAAAAAAGAGATATCCTCTTCCAGCATTTGCCCGGCGCGTTTGGACATGTTCTTCTTGATTTTTTCGGAGACTTCTTCGCTGGAGCCTTTCAGCGCCAGGGCCAGGTCTTTGGTATCTACCTCACGCAGCACCAGCTGAATGCTCCTGTCGTCCATTTTCGTAATATCCTCGAAAATAAACATGAGTTTTTTGATTTCTTCCGCCAAATCGGGGTCTTGCACTTCCAGGGTTTCTAAAATGGTTTTTTCCGTGGAACGGTCCACTTTGTTCAGGATATTGACAATGGCGTTGATACCGCCGGCACTGGTATAATCCTGGCTGCCCAGCGTATTGATTTTCTTCTCCAGGACGAATTCCACTTCCCGGATAATCTCCGGGGAAGTACGGTCCATGATCGCGATACGGCGGGCTACATCCGCCTGGCGGTCAGCCGGGAGCGCGGAAAGAATAGACGCCGCCTGCTGCTGGTCCAGGTAAGACATGATCAAAGCAATGGTCTGCGGATGCTCGCTTTGGATAAAGTTTAAGATCTGACTGGCGTCTACTTTACGGACAAAGTCAAAAGGCTTAATTTGCAGATTCGAAGAAAGCCTGCTGATAATATTGATGGCCTTTTCGTTGCCCAATGCATTCTCCAGTACCTGTCTGGCATAATCGATACCGCCTTGGGCAATGTATTGCGAAGCAATATAGAGCTGCCCGAATTCATCAATAATGCTGTCCACCTGTTCTATCTTGATGGTCCGAACATGGGCAATTTCCAGCGTCAGCTTTTCTATCTCTTCATCGCTCATATATTTCATAATCTGAGCGGATTTCTCCGGGCCCAGACTGATCATAAACATGGCCGCTTTTTGCCGGCCCGACATATTCCCGCTCTTTCCAGCCAATCAATTCACTCCTACTCTTCCAGCATCCAGGTTTTAACTACTTTGGCCACATCTTCGGGATGCGTATCCACCAGCTCTTCGATTTGTTCCCGCAACAGTTTCTTTTCCATCGCTTCCGGGGTCAGGGCCATGGAAAAATCGCGGCGGACCGCCGGCGAAGCCTCAGACGCAGCCTGCATCGAAGGCACTAATTGCGCCTCAGCCCAAGTCTTCAGACTGCGGAAAATGAAGATCAAAAGTCCCACTGCCAGCAGCACGCCTGCTCCATACAGACCCATCCGGATATATTCCCGTCTCGCGGCAGCCCGCTCCGCCGCCTGCATTTGCGCTTCGTATTGATTCTGCGCTTCATTGTTGAACGGCATCGCCACCAGGGAAATCATATCGCCCCGGGCGACGTCAATACCGGCGGCCCTGGCCACCACATTATTCAAACCGTTTTGTTCCTCTTCGCTGATTTCCCCGTCAATCAGCACGGACACGGAGACTCTCTTAATTTTACCGGGTGCGGCAACCTTGGTTTCCGTGGTTTTACTGACTTCATAGTTCTTGGTCTCTTCCGTCAGTTCATAAGTGCTCTCTCCGCCGGTCACCGCGCCGTAATTAACCCCCTCCATATTGGCGTCGGCGGGATTCCCTGCGGGAGACCCCGTCGTACCTGTGGAGCTTTCTTCCTTGGTTTGCTGGCTGGCCAGCACCGCGTTGCCGAACAGTTCGGAAACCGTCTCCACCTGATCAAAGTCCATATCGACGTTGGCCCTGACCACTGCCTTGCCGGGGCCTCTCATCTGCTCCAGCATACTCTGAATGGAGCGGGAGAGTTCCTGTTCATACTTGTTCTTCAGTTCCAGCTGGGCCACGGTAATTTTGCCCGTTATGACCACGCCTTCACCTGCCAGTCCCTCCGACAACAGGTTCCCGTTAACGTCCATGATGGTGACATTACCGGTTTTCAGTCCTTCCACACTGTGGCTGACAAAAGACATGATGGAATTGATCTGCTCCGGTTTTAAAGCGGCATAGGGTTTTAAGCGCAGCAGTACTGAGGCGGTCGTATCCTGCTGATTCCGGATGAACAACGACGGCTGCGGCAAGGCAATATGCACTTTGGCGCTCTCTACTTCATCCAGTTCTTCAATGGTCCGGGTCAGTTCCCCCTGTAAAGCAACCAAAAAACGCACTCTCTTGTCGGTATCCGTTTCGCCGAAACGCGTCTCATTGAAGCTCTCGAAACCGACAATTCCCTGAAGATTGATTTCACCGGCCATATCCAGCCTTAACTGATATTTATCTTTGGCGGCAACCATGATGGTCTTTCCTTCGTCAGCCAGCCGGTAAGCAACATTCTGCTCCTTCAATTTGGCGGTAATAGCGCTGGCGTCGCGGGGGTCCAGATTGGTATACAAGGCTTCGTATTGGGGCGCTCCTGTCAGGATCAACAACGAAGTAAGTCCGATAACAGCAACAAAAACAACACCCATCAGTGTCGCTTTTTGCCAAATATTTAGGCCGGTCCAGATTTTTTTAAACTGTTCCCAAACCTGTGCAAAATAATTCATTTTTCACCTCGAAGTGTTGCTATAGCTGCATTCTCATAATTTCCTGATAAGCTTCCAGGATTTTCGTTCTGATCTGGATGGTCAGCTGAAGGGCCAGGCTGGCCTTCTCGCCGGCCAGTATGACCTCATGCAATTCCACGTCCCGGCCCAGCGCAAAATCACGGCTTAAGGACTCTGCTGTCTTTATGTCCGTATTCACTTTTCCCAGAGACTCCTTTAACAGATCCCCAAAATTTAATGTCGGACTGTCGGCACGGTCAGGCTGCGGGGGCAATTTCAACAAAGCCGAGACCGGATTGATTGCTTCCACCATCTCCTGTCACCTATCCTTTTCCGATTTCCAAAGTCTTCAGCGCCATGCTTTTAGTGCTGTTCAAGACGGTGACGTTGGCTTCGTAGGCTCTGGAGGCCGTAATCATCTCCACCATTTCCTTCATCATGTCGACATTGGGATACTCCACATACCCCTCGGCGTTCGCGTCCGGGTGACTGGGGTCGTAAACGCTCTTTAAGGGCGAAGGGTCTTCGATGATGGAAACGACCCTGACGCCGCCCATCTCCTCTTTTTTACCCAGGGCGTTTTTAAACATGCTTTTAAAATGAACCGCCTGCTCTTTTACGGAAGACAGGAGCGCGACCTGCCGCCTGTAGGCGCCGCCTTCGGCGGAACGCGTAGAATTGGCGTTGGCTATATTTGAGGAGATAACATCCATCCTCAGTCTTTCGGCGCTAAGGCCGGAAGCGCTTATTTTCATCGCTTTGAACAGATTCATCCTTTATCTTCTCCCTTCAGATATCGAAGTTCGCAAAAGGGCCAACTGGGCAGTCAAGAGGTCCGCCAATCCGTTAAAATAGATATTGTTCTCGGCCAGCAGCGCCTGTTCCATGTCTATGTCCACATTATTTCCGTCCGTTCTAAGGCTGGTATTGGTAATCTCACTGACATTGACGACAGCCTCCCCGCCGGGTCTGCCCGCCAGATGCTTTTCCCTGGTTCTTTTCAAGGCTAATCTTTCGCCCTGGCCTAGGCTATCCGCTAATTCCTGCTGAAAGCTCACCGACGATTTCTTGAAACCGGGGGTATTGACATTGGCAATATTATTGCTGAGAACGGAGTTTTTGACGGTGCTTCCGTCCATGGCCCGGCGCAGGATATTGACCAAATTGGTTTCCAGCATTGGCATCACCATTTTACATAAATTTGGATATAACGACAACTACTACTAAATTCGCCCTTCATCCCAAAAATCCTCCATTACCTCGACATTTCATAGGCATTTGCTTCTAAAACTTTCATCGGTTTTTAACTTGATTTTCTTTAGCTTTTGTTAAAGTTGTCAGCCAAATAAAAAAAGCCGGCTTTAGCGTTTGTCCCACAGGGACCCGCCTTTAAGCCGACTTGGTTTGGTAGATATAAATGGGGTCGATCTAAATGCTCACGGGAAAGGCTTCATTAATTTGGGGTCGATATAAATGCTTACGGGAAAGGCTCCGGGGTCTTATTAATCTGGGGTCGATCTAAATGCTTACGGGAAACGCTCCGGGGTCTTATTAATCTGGGGTCGATCTAAATGCTTACGGGAAACGCTCCGGGGTCTTATCAGAGGTTTACTTTATCTTATTCAACTCATCCAGCAGATTCTCGTTGAGGATGCGGATGTATGTCCCTTTCATACCCAGGGATTTGGATTCGATGACGCCGGCGCTCTCGAACTTGCGCAGGGCGTTGACGATAACCGAGCGGGTGATGCCCACGCGGTCGGCAATTTTGGAAGCTACCAAAAGACCTTCTTTGCCGTTTAATTCGGCAAAGATATGTTCGATGGCTTCCAGTTCGGAATAAGACAGCGTACCAATGGCAATCTGCACCGACGCTTTGCGCCGCGCATCCTCTTCGATGCGCTCGGCGATGACCCGCAGTACCTCCATCCCGATGACCGTCGCGCCGTATTCGGCCAGAATCAAATCGCCGGGCTCAAACTCATCGTCAAACTTGGCCAAGAGCAGAGTACCCTGTCTTTCACCGCCGCCAATAACCGGCACCACGGTGGTATTCTTGCCGCCAAAGAAACAATCCTGGTTCGCGCCTGTAAAGACACATTCTTTATCCTTCATTTTAATATTGGCGCGGGTTTGAGTGATGCTGAGCAGGTCCTCGTTATACGTTTCCGGGAACCTTTCCGAAGTCACGACAATGTCTTCAATGGTCTTGCATTGAAAATTGTCCATAAAAGCATAACCGAGAATTTTTCCTCTTCTGCCGATGATATATACATTGCAGTCAATTAAGTCACTTAGTACTTTGGCCATTTCCGTAAATTCTACGGGATTCCCTGATGATTTTTGTAAAAGTTTGTTGATTGTCCTGGTCTTTTCGAGTAAATTCTTCATTGTCTTCCCCCTATTATTGCTTATAAAATGTAACGACTGAGGTCTTCATCCCTTACAATAGACTGCAATCTTTCTCTGACATACTCTCCGTCAATCCGCACCTGGCCCTGTATCTGGCCGGGCGCCTCAAACAAGACTTTCTCCAATAGTTTTTCCAAAATCGTGTGCAGCCGACGCGCTCCGATATTTTCGGTTTGATTGTTTACAGTATACGCAATATCGGCAATTTCATCAATAGCATTTTCAGTAAATTCAAGCAATATATTCTCAACTTTTAACAGTTCTGTATATTGTTTAATCAGCGAATTGCGCGGTTGCGTCAGGATTAGCTTAAAATCTTCCCGGGTCAGGCTTTCCAATTCCACTCTGATGGGAAAACGGCCTTGCAGTTCCGGAATCAAGTCGGACGGTTTACTGGTATGAAAAGCGCCGGCGGCAATAAACAAAATATGGTCCGTTTTAATGGGACCGTATTTGGACATCACGGTGGAACCTTCGATAATCGGCAGAATATCCCGTTGTACGCCGCCCCGGGATACATCCGGACCCATACTCTCTTTGCCGGCAATCTTATCGATTTCATCCAGGAAAACAATGCCGTTTTGCTCCACTCTGCCTACGGCCTCATGAATGACCTCTTCCATATCGACCAATTTCTGCGCTTCCGCCTGGGTCAAAATCTTTCTGGCCTGTGAAACGGTAACTTTCTTTTTGCGGCGCTTCTTGGGCAGAAAGCTGCCGAACAAATCCTGAAAATTCATGCCCAGCTCTTCAAAATTACTGCCGGTAAAGATATCCGCCGGACTGGCCGCATTATCTTCGACTTCTATTTCGATGATATCTTTATCCAGTTCTCCCCGCAGCAATTTTCGTTTAACTTCCTCACGCTCCTTTTTAATTCTCTCATCCGGTACGGGGTTTTGTTCCATTTGCGGAGAAGCCTGCCCAAAAAAAGCTTCAAAGGGATTTCTGCCGGCGGAAGTCGCCCCGGGCCCCGGCGCCAGAATTGCAACCAGCGCCTCGTTGGCCTGCTGTATTGCTTTCTTCTCGAAGAACTTGATTTTTTCCTGTTTAATAATGCGAATGGATACTTCAACCAAATCACGGATCATTGCTTCCACGTCACGGCCGACATAGCCCACTTCCGTAAATTTGGTCGCTTCGACTTTTATAAAAGGCGCGTTAACCAGTTTGGCCAAACGCCTGGCTATTTCAGTTTTACCCACGCCGGTAGGACCAATCATCAAAATATTTTTCGGCGTTATCTCCTCGCGCAATTCCTCCGGCAGGCGGTTGCGGCGATAGCGGTTTCTAAGCGCTACAGCTACGCTTTTCTTGGCGTTTTCCTGACCGACAATATATTTATCCAGTTCCGCCACGATTTCCGGCGGCGTATAATGATCGGACATCTGCACTCACCTTTTCATATTTCTTCAATCGTTATCTGTTCATTGGTATAGACACAAATGGAAGCCGCTATCTCCATCGCCGCGGAGGCGATTTCCCGCGGGGTCATCTCGCTGTGTCGGATAAGCGCGCGGGCTGCGGCCAACGCGTAGGGCCCGCCGGAACCGATGGCGGCAATGCCGTCGTCCGGCTCGATTACTTCTCCTGTTCCGGAAATAATCAGGAGATTATCCTTATCCGCCGCGATCAGCATGGCTTCCAGATTTCTAAGCATTTTATCGGTACGCCAGGTTTTGGCCAGTTCCACTGCCGCCCGCGGCAAATTACCGTGGTATTCCTCCAGCTTCTTTTCGAATTTTTCAAACAAGGTGATGGCATCCGCCACCGAACCGGCAAACCCGGCAGCCACCTTCCCCTGATACAGCCTTCTGACTTTTTTGGCGCCATGCTTCATGATGACATTCTGCCCCAGCGTGACCTGACCGTCCCCGGCGAGCGCCGCTATATTGCCTTTTTTTACGCCGATAATCGTCGTGCCATGCAAGATAATCCCTCCTCTCTCCGGATGCGCTTAGGCCCGGGGATGCGCCGACTGATAAACTTTCCTGATTTGCCCCCGGGAGACATGGGTATAAATCTGAGTAGTGGATATTTTCTTATGGCCCAATAATTCCTGGACAACCCGCAAGTCCGCTCCATTATCCAAAAGATGGGAAGCAAAGCTATGCCGGAAGCCGTGCGGGGAAATCATTTCTTTGGCCGCGGACGCTTTCAGACGTTTATTGACGATGGTACGCACGGCGCGCCCGCTTAATCTCTGTCCCTTTTGATTCAAAAACAGCGCTTTTAAGTTATTCTTATTCCAGTATAGCCTGACTTCATGCACATATTTTTTCACAGCTTCAATCGCAACTTTCCCGATGGGCACAATTCTTTCCCGGGAACCTTTGCCGAAGACCCGCAGGTAGCCGTAAGACATATCCAGATTATCCAAATCCAGCTGCACCAATTCGCCCACCCGGATGCCCGCGCCATAAAGCAGCTCCAGAACAGCCTTGTCCCGAAGGTCCGCCACGTTCTCAACCGGCAAGTCTTCCAGAATGCGCCTCATTTCTTCTTGTTCCAAATAACGCGGCAGCTTTTTGGCCAGCTTGGGCGTGGAGACATCCCGTAAAGGATTGGTCTCAATGATCTCTTTCTTCAAAAGATAACGGAAGAAACTGCGCAAAGCCGCAAGACGCCGGGCTATTGTTGTTTTGGCCAGAGAACGTGCATTTAAACTGGCCAGATATTTTCTGACCAGCGCATGATTAATCTCCTGAACAGTAACCGTTTCCAGATTCAGGCCCGCCGCTTGCTCCAAAAAACTGTAGAAATCCTGCCAGTCGCCGGTGTAGGAAGCGATGGTTTGTTCGGACATATTCTTCTCACTGAACAGATAGATGAAAAAAGCGTCCACCAAGGCTGTCAGGCGCATCCGTTCTCACTCCGCTTCATTCGATATGAATTTGCTGAATTTCTCTATAGAATCCAGGGCGCGTGCAGCAAGCAGCTGCTTCTTTTTTTTCTTGTCCCGTATTTTCTCCTCATAGGCCGGCATCAGCCCAAAGGTAATATTCATCGGCTGGAAATGTTCAGGAGCAGCCTGGGTGATATAGTGCATCAGGGAACCCAGCGCGGATTCCCGAGGCGCGCTCACAGTCTCCAGGCCGCGATACAGCCGGGCCGCATTCCGCCCGGCCAACAGTCCCGAAGCGGCTGACTCCACATAACCTTCTACACCGGAGAGCTGTCCGGCGATCAATAATTGGGGCCTGTCCTTTACTTGCGCCGTGGGCAGAAGGAGCCTGGGCGCGTTAATAAAGGTGTTGCGGTGCATGACGCCGAATCTGGCGAATTCGGCCTGTTCCAGTCCCGGAATCAACCGAAAGACCCGTTTTTGCTCTCCCCATTCCAGATTGGTTTGAAAGCCGACCATGTTAAAAAGCGTAGCTGCGGCATTGTCCCGGCGCAGTTGCACGACGGCATACGGCTTTCTGTCGGTAAAGGCGGGATCGGTCAGGCCGACAGGTTTGAGCGGTCCGAACAATAAGGTCTGCCGGCCACGGGCAGCCATT
>JAVEYA010000081.1:0-11003 GCA_034003745.1 Clostridia bacterium | reverse complement strand
AGAAAAACATAGGGCAGGGAAGGCAGTTTATAAACAGTTGGTTTCATCCGTACAGGCTCCTTTGTGAAGATTCTATCAAAAAAACAGATATTATATTAGAAACTCTTATATCTTCTTACCCTCGATAATATTCTATAATCTTTTATAGCGGATAAGCAATATGGAGATAGGTTCCTGAAAAATAGCGCCCAAGTATATTAGGAGGTCATAACATGAAAAAAAGAATTCGTCTAAGCTTGTTTGTGATGATTGTCGCAATCGCCTTAAGCCTTAGCGGCTGTGGTTCTTCTTCAGCGGAAGGGCAGGAGATTATTGAAGCCTCCGAGGCAGCCCGGCTGCTGCAGGGAGAAAATGTCGTCCTGGTGGATATGCAGAGTCAGGAAGACTATGCCCGCAGTCATGTGCAGGGTGCGGTAAATATCCCCTTGGCGGAAATCGTTATCAATAAGCCGGTGGATAATATGCTGGCGCCGGCGGAGCAGATCGAAGCAGTGTTAAGCGAGAAGGGTATCGGCAACGATACTGCGGTGATCATCTATGATAATAACAACAATATGAATGCCGCCCGTCTCTGGTGGACGCTGCAGGTCTATGGACACCCAAACGCCAAAGTAGTCAGCGGGGGCTGGTCGGCCTTACAGGGAATCGGCCTGGAGATAACGGCTGAGGCTCCCCAGGTGGCTGCGGCCGCTTATACCATTTCCGCCAAGAAGGAGGAAAGCATTGCGGACCTGGAAGACATTATCAATCAGCTCAATAATCCTGATAAAAACGTGGTCATTCTGGATACCCGTTCACCGGAAGAATATGCGGAAGGAAGAATCCCGGGCGCTATTCTGATGAACTATCTTGACAATAATTTCTCCGACGGCGCTTATAAGCCTGTCCAGCATATCAAGATACAGTATCTCGAGAACGGTATCGCTCCGGAAAAAACCATTATTATGTATTGCCGGACTTCGGTGCGGGCGTCGCAGACCTATCTGGCCCTGTATAACGCCGGATACAGGAACCTGAAAGTCTATGACGGCGCCTGGCTGGAATGGACTTCCTATAAGGAACTGCCGGTGGAAATGCCCGCCGGGAGTGAAGTGGATATAGCTCCCGGACCCATGGATATGTCCTAAGAAAAAGCACTCATAACATTTTCTTATACTATATAATAAAATCCTCATATCAGAATTAAATAATTATTGTTATGATTGAGAAAAAAAGAACAATGTTTTGCTGATAAAATTCAGTGAAAAATAAGGAGGATAAAAAGATGGGAGTTTTCAAGAAAAAGGTTTTCGTTGTTTTACTTGTATTAGCCGTTTCCATCAGTTTAGTAGGCTGTGGCGGCGGGAAAACCGCGGAACCGCCGAAAGAACAGTCTGCCCCGATCCAAGTCCCGCCAACGCCGGCCCCTGCAGCGCCCACCGGTAATGTAGTCGAAGAAGCCGCGATGGCTTACTTTGCGAATATGCCGGCCGATATTTACAAGATTCCCGAGAAAGACTTTGTCGCCAAGGTCAAGGCAGGAGAGGATATGTTTATTCTGGACATCAGGCAGCCGGATGTATATGCCCAGGGTCATATCAAGGGCGCGGTCAATCTTCCCTGGGGAACCGCGATTTCCGATAACCTCGCCAAACTCCCCGCCGATAAGACCATTATGGTTTATTGCTACACCGGTCAGACTGCCGGACAGACCGTGGCGCTCCTGAATATTGCCGGCTTCGACGCCAAATCCGTGAACCTGGGTTGGAACCTGGGCATCAGCAAAGTAGACGGCGTTGATGCGGTTACGGAAACGACCGCTAATGAAATCGGCGCTCAAAAGACCCTGGCGATCAAGCCGGAGATACAAGCCGCTATAACGGAATATTATAAGGGCCTGGCAGATGTACAGGGGACAATGTTCGCAACGTATAAGATCAGCGAAGATGACGCCAAAAAGCTCCTGGACGCTAAGGATAACAGCGTAATGTTCCTCTCCGTCCGCAGTGCGGCGGATTATGCCAAAGGTCATATTGAAGGAGCAATCAATATTCCTTTCGCTGTCGGCATGGAAAAACAATTTGCTTCTTTGCCCAAGGATAAGACCATTATCGTGTATTGTTATACCGGTCAAACAGCCGGACAGGTGGTAGCCGTCTTAAGACTCCTCGGTTATGACGCCGTCTCGCTGAATTCCGGGATGGGAACGGAAGCCACCAAGCCTGCCGGTTGGCTCAATAAAGGATACCCGGTAGTTCAATAAGCCCTATGCCTCCCATACCCCAAACCGATACGGAAAAGCAAGAGAAAGGCGTTATCCTACAAGGGATAGCGCCTTTCTTCATAGTTAAGCCATATCTTTTCGAACGTGTCTTTAGGATAAAACTTGATGTACTTTCCGCAAACGATGCATTTTTACTTCAATATCGACAAGATGATCAAAAATACCCTAAAACGTGGTATGAAAAACAAAACAATCTGCTGTATTTTTATTTTGGCAGGTTGTTTCTTTATATGATTTTGTAAAACCATATGGTATGTATAAGCGTTCAAATCTTTCATAATAAGATAATTGCATTTTACAATATATAGATATGGGGGGGGATACTTTGGAGCAAATTAACACTATTTTCAAAAAACTCGAAAGGAAAATGTCAAATGTTTAAATCGATTAAAACTCAATTATGGCTGCTTTTTGCTATTATTTTTATATTTAATATCATAGCAGTCAGCGTATTACTTACCGGATGGTCTCAGAATAGTGCTTTATCCCATGATGTTGAGGATAAAGTAAACCATAGCCAAGAGATTTCCAGCATAACCGCTGCCCATGTCAGCTGGATCAATCAATTAAAAGATCATTTGGAAAAAGGTACGGAATTCACTGGAAGCCTTGATTCTTCCACCTGTTCATTCGGCAAGTGGATGAGTACACTTGATGAATCTCTTAAAAATGAAGAAGTTATTGCAGGAGCGATAGCAAACATAGTCCCGCCGCATGATTTAATTCATAGTGAAGCAGGAAAAATTATAGAACTGAATAAAACCAATAAGGCAGAAGCATATTCCGAATACGAAAAAATCATCCTCCCAAATGTGCTGACAATAATAAGCGAGCTTAATGTTATCTCAGACAGATGCAATGAGCTCGCAGTTACGAGTTCGATCACATCCGCTAAAACTTTACAGACGAACTCTATTATTCAGATTGTCATTATCGGTATTGTACTGCTGGTGTCGATAATCATCGCACTTTTAATCATCAAGCTCACTGTCAAACCTACTGTGAAGGTAACTGAAGCCGCCGAGAGGCTCGCAAACGGCGACCTCAATATTCAGATTGACATCAGAAGTCAAAATGAAATAGGCAGAATGGCAGCCTCTCTCAATAAAGCTATCAGCCTGATTAATGGCTATGTCGGCGATATATCGGACAAGCTCGGTCAGATGTCTAACGGTGATATGTGCATCAATGTGGATATGGATTATATAGGTGATTTTAAGGCGATTAAGCATGCAATGGAGACGATGTCTTCGACCTTAAATCACACCTTGCAGACCATCAATACTGCCGCTGAGCAGGTAAGCACCGGATCGTCACAAGTTGCAAGCGGCGCCCAGGCGCTCGCAACCGGTTCCAGCAAGCAGGCTTCTTCCGTAGAGGAATTGAGTGTTTCCGTTACGAAGATTGCTGAACAAGCCGCTGAAAACTCAACAAATGTAAAAACTGCTACTCAATATGTCGGGCAAGCAGCTGATGGCGTCAACGCCAGTAACGAACACATGGAGCAGCTCACGGAGGCTATGGCGGATATTGGCTCTGCTTCTGATCAGATAACCAATATCACAAAAGTAATTGAGGATATAGCCTTCCAGACCAACATTCTCGCCCTTAACGCCGCAATAGAGGCGGCTCGTGCAGGTAATGCGGGAAAAGGTTTCGCTGTTGTAGCTGATGAGGTTCGTAACCTCGCTGCGAAGTCGGCAGAAGCCGCAAAACAGACCGCTGAACTTATCCAGGCATCCGTGGTCACAGTATCAAAAGGTTCTCAATTAACCTCTCAAACTGCACAGATCCTGCACGATGTCGGAGAAAAAGCAAAAATGGTTATCGAAAGCATTGATAAAGTTGATCAGGCTTCCTCCGAGCAAGCATCGCAATAGAGGAGATCAAGCAGGGACTTGCACAAGTATCCTCTGTGGTGCAGACCAACGCAGCTACTGCTGAAGAGAATTCGGCAACCAGCGAAGAAATGTCCGCACAGGCGGCTACCCTGCGTGAAGAGGTTGGGAAATTCAAATTGGACTACGGTAATGAACATAACAACGAACATAAGATTGTACTCCTTAAAGAACCTTCCGGAGTATCCGGACCCGCGCTAAAAACTGTCTCAGCATTCGGCAAGTATTAAGGTTTTTATGAATATTCTCTAAAAAGTGTGGTATAAGGACGGGTATCCGAAAACTGCTTACATGGCTGTGAAGGATATCCCGTTCTGTCGTTCAGCGGCAGCGCCCTTTTTCTTTCAGCAAAAAGAAGGAAATGGTAAATATAAGGAGAAAAATAAAAGAGTTAAGAAGAAATTAGGCGGGGTGCTGCCGGATGGAAATTGCCTCGATCAAAGGTTTAAAGGGCGTTGGGCCTAAACGGGAAATACTCTTGAAGCGGCTGGGTATTAAGAATGTCCCGGATTTGCTTTTGTATTATCCGCGCCGCTATGAAGACCGCACCCGGTTGAAAAATTTGTGGCAGCTGCAGCCGGATGAATACGAAACGGTCATAGTCCGCGTACTTAAGGTAGAGGAGGTTCGTCCCCGCCTGAATTTGCGCATTATTAAGGCGGCCGTGGCAGACCATACCGGGACAGCCGTGGCCGTATGGTTTAACCAGCACTATCTGAAAAACCAGCTGCATTCCGGGATGGATCTCGTCATTACGGGCAAGGTCAAGGTCAATTTCGGCAAAAAAGAAATAAATGTGGCCGAACATGAGATTATAACAGGAGACCCCAAGTTATACAGCGGCAGGATCGTCCCCTTTTATCCCGGCACGGAAGGCCTGAGTCAGAAGTTCTGGCGGGAGATCGCCGAAGAAGCGCTGCAGAATTTCTCCGGACTGCTGCCGGAAATATTTACTCCCCAGATCAGAGCGGAACAGGATTTATTGCCGCTCCGGGAGGCGCTCAGGAATATCCATTTTCCGCAGGACTTGACGGTTTTGGAAAAGGCGCGTTACCGGCTGATCTTTGAGGAATTTTTTCTGCAGCAGACTGCGCTGTATCTTTTAAGACAAAAATATGTCCATCAACGTACGGGGATCGCCCACAAGAAAGACTACCCCCGTTTAAGTGAGTTTTTGAGGGGGTTGAACTTTAATTTAACCGGGGCGCAAGAAAGAGCGATTGCGGAAATCGGCGCCGATATGGCCAAGAATGAGCCGATGAACCGCCTGCTGCAAGGGGACGTGGGCTCAGGGAAAACAGTGGTAGCGGCCTGGGCTTTGCTGAAGACGGTGGGCAACGGGTACCTGGGGATATTGATGGCGCCTACGGAAATATTGGCGCAGCAGCACTATGCCGGAATCGCGGCCTGGTTTGAGCCGCTGGGGCTTAAAACTTATTTACTGACCGGAAGTCAAGCCGCTTCCGCAAGAAAAGAGACCTTGGAAAAAATCGCCTCCGGGGATGCGCATGTGGTGATCGGCACCCATGCGCTGATTCAGGAGGGGGTGTCTTTTCAGAACGCAGGTTTGGTCATAATCGATGAGCAGCACCGTTTCGGCGTGAAACAAAGAGAGCTTCTGGAGAAGAAAGCCGGGAATCCCGACATGCTTGTGATGACGGCTACGCCGATTCCCCGGACGCTGGCGTTAACCGTGTACGGCGATCTGGACGTATCGGTGCTGAACGAGTCTCCGCCCGGCCGTAAAAAGATAGAGACATATTGCATCAAAGACAAATCACGGGAGAAGATCTATAAATTTTTGCGGGTTCGATTACAAGAAGGCGCGCAGGTGTATGTGGTCTGCCCGCTGGTGGAAGAATCGGAGGCGCTGGATTTGGCCAATGCTGAAAAGACGGCGGAAATCCTGGCTAAGACGCTGACCCCGTATAAGGTGGGGTTGGTGCACGGACAAATGAGCGCCAAAGAAAAAGACGCGGCGATGCAGGATTTTTATCAAGGGAAGATCAAAGCTTTGGT
This sequence comes from Clostridia bacterium, assembly GCA_034003745.1. Taxonomy (GTDB): domain Bacteria; phylum Bacillota; class Peptococcia; order DRI-13; family PHAD01; genus JAVEYA01. The sequence goes on along the minus strand of JAVEYA010000081.1, from coordinate 4,823 downwards.
CAGCACAACAGTGATCGAAGTGGGCGTCAATGTCCCCCAGGCTACAGTTATGGTGGTGGAAGACGCCGACCGTTTCGGCCTGGCGCAGCTGCATCAATTGCGGGGGCGGGTAGGCCGGAGCGATTTGCAGTCGTATTGCATCCTGGTGACCAAATCCAATGATGCGGCTGCTTTACAAAGGTTAAAGCTGATGACGGAGACCCATGACGGTTTTGTCCTGGCGGAAGAGGATATGAAATTAAGAGGACCGGGCCAGTTTTTTGGCGTGAAACAACACGGCCTGCCTGAATTCAGGCTGGCTGATTTGAGCCGTGATGAAGACATTTTGTTGAAAGCCCGCAAGCTGGCTGCGGAAACCGTTACAGCGGATCCGTCGTTAAAGAAAGAAGAAAACGTGCCGCTGCGCCAAAAAACGGAAGAAATTCTGCAAAGCGTGTTGTTAAATTAGGTAGATTATCAAAAATATTTTCAGATATAGTCAAGCGTCCTAATACTGGGGCTGTCGTAAAATGGACTGTCAGAATGACACATCTGCTATTTTACGGCAGCTTCATTGTTTGTCAGATAAAACCGGGTATGATTTAAACGCATTTATAAAAAAATAAAGAATGCAGACCAAATAGAATTGAGGTGTAATTATGAAAAACAAAGAAAAAGAAACCGAAAATGTCAAAAAAATAAAGGCGGATATGGAGAGATTTAAGTATGAGGCCGCCCAGGAGCATGGCCTTTCCGGCCGATGTGAAAATGAGAAAAGGAAGGACACCTAGAGACTACACGAATCGACCCTAGTTAGGCTATACAAACCTCTGTAAGACTATACGGATGAACACCTTCCCCGTAGCTTATGGATCTTATCAGAGGTTTGCCCCAATTTTATCCTGACATATAAATAAGGTGTTCCGCTCATACTAATATTAAGCCGGGCAGTTTTAATTGCTTTAGGCTGAAAGTATGAATATTTCCCTCTTTAGGATTCGTTGATAACGTATGAAGGGAGGTGAAATAATGGTTAAAAATAAAGCGCTTGATCAAATGAAGTATGAAACTGCCAATGAGTTAGGTCTTACCAACTATGCGACCACCGATAAAGGTCAGCTGACTTCGCGGCAGAATGGATACGTCGGAGGTACGATGACCAAGAAGCTGGTTCAGTATGCAGAACAAGCTCTGGGTGGTCAGATGGGTCAAAATCAGTAGACTTCTGTCTAGACTGCGAAGTCTTTCCCGTGAGCATTTAGATCGACCTTATAAAAAACAAGCAGGAGTTTTTTCCTGCTTGTTTTTTTGAATCTATGTCGTCTAAGTCATATTTAAGGTTTATCTAATGAATGTAATGTTCCACTTCGTCTGCAGGCATTCCCGGATGCAGAGCCAACGCCAGCGCCATGGCAATAACTTTAGCGGTAGCGGAAATATGTTCGTCAATCTCCTTGGGCGTAACGGTCAGCTGCCCGCCAAACGGTTCCAGGATCTTGCCGATAATCTCGTTAACGGCGTCGGGCTGTAGGTTATGATAGGCTTGCCGGATACCGGGCGCGGATTGCAGGCTGCCGAACAGTTCTTCAATGATCTGATGCGCGATAATGCCGGCGGGTACGACCGTGGGTACGCCGATGGCAATAACAGGTATGCCCATATTTTCCTGATTGATGCCCATCCGTTTGTTGCCGATGCCGGAGCCTGGATTAATCCCCGTAGTAGCGACCTGAATACTGCCGTTGATTCTTTCCACGCTGCCGGCGGCCAGCGCATCAATACAGATCAGCATATCGGGCTGAATGCGGTCTATGGTGCCTTTGATAATTTCCGCTGTTTCTATTCCGGTAATACCCAGCACACCGGGAGAGAGAACCGCTACGGAACGTAACCCTTGTCTTAATTCCTCCGGAGCGTATTGAAACAGATGCCGGGTAGCCATGGATAAGTTGATTACCCGGGGACCCAAGGAATCCGGCGTGGCGTTCCAGTTGCCCAGACCGATAACCAAAATCGTGGAATCGGGTTTAAGAGGCAAGATTTCTTGGAGGTTTTGCGCCAGTATTTCTCCTACGTTTTTATGTGCATCCTTATTATTATCCCGCAAAGCTGCGGTTTCCAGGGTAATATAACTGCCCACCGGCCGGCCCATCATTTGGGCGCCTTGCTCATCCAAAATTGTGACCACCTTGATTGTCCCATTTTCGAAAGCGTTTTCTTCCATCTTTACGCCCGGTATTTCTCCACCCGCTTCACCGCGCAGGAGATCATGCGCTTCTACGGCCAGACCCAGATGAATTCCCATTAAATTGTAAAGTTCACTTTTCTTCATAAATGTATCCTTTCTTGGTTTTTAAGTTTAAGATGATTTTGCCCGATTATCTGCTAATCTATGATAAAAAAGCCCGCTGTGAAGCGGGCGGTTGCTGAAACGAAGCGCAGGTAAGGAAGGCTTGCAGAGGAAAATTTACATTTATAGTATGAGCAAAAGGGAAAGTATTAATTCATCGCGAATTTAGTATTTGTTTGTAAATTGTGGTATAATTTTGGCGAGGAGATGGTAAATGTTTGCGGATCATTGCCGGTTCAGCCAAAGGTCACAGACTGAAAGCCCTGAAAGGATTAAAAACAAGACCCACTTTGGAAAAGGTCAGAGAAGCTGTTTTTAATGTTCTGGGCACACAAATTGTTGATGCGATTTTTTTAGACCTTTTTGCGGGAACGGGCGCAATGGGCATCGAAGCGCTCAGCCGCGGAGCGGCTTTTTGCTATTTTAACGACAGCGCGCGGCAAGCCCAGGAAATCATCCGTCAGAATCTGGCCCATTGCCGTCTGGAAGACAAAGCGCGGCTGTTTTCTCTGGAAGCTTCGCAGCTCTTAAAACATCCGCCCCAAGAACTTCAGCAAACAGTAAATATAGTATATGTAGATCCGCCCTATCTTAGCAACCAGGAAGATATTCTCCTGCAGTTGGCGGAATCCCCAATTTTAGCGGATCAGGCGGCAGTGATCGTCGAAACAGACAGTAGGACTGTTTTAACGGAAGCTACAGGAAAGATGGGTTTAACCAGGAAAAGTATATACGGTGATACAATAATTTGGTATTATAGATACAAATATGTGGAGGTATGAGTGTGGAAATTTTAACTTTAATTGATGAATTTGAAAATATGATTGAAGAATCTTCTCGTATACCCATGACTGGAAAAGTAATTATCCATGAAGATATTTTATATAATTTTATTGATAGATTCCGGGCGCTGACTCCCGGCGCGGTGCATGAAGCGGAATGGATACTGCGGGAAAAAGAAAGGGTTATAGCCGAGGCCAACGGTGAGGCCGAAAGTATTATTGAAGCGGCTAAAATAAAGCTGGAACGTATTGCGGGAGAAAGTGAAATCGTTAAGGCAGCCAAGCAGCAAAGCGATGAAATTATCGAAAATTCCAAAAGCATCGCGAAGGAAGTTACGCAGGGGGCTTTTACATATGCCGATGATGTGTTGACCCAGCTTCAGACGGAATTGGAGAAAACCTTACAGGTCGTCCGGCAGGGGCGCGATGAAATCCGTCAAAACGTTAAGCGATAAAATACGCAGTCTCATTATAAGTGTCGCGGTTGTCAAAAGAGCTGCGGCACTTTTTTAGACCTCTGATAGGAACCAAGAGGATACATATCCTGCAGAAAAGATGGTTAAATTAAGGAAATCAATGCTTGACAATCCGGTGTCTCAATGAAAAAATGTAAAAGGTATATCATCTAATATATTTATGGAGGTGGCGTTTTTATGGTGGATAAGCCGATAGAAGGCGAAAAAAGAGTATTTATGACCGGAAATGAAGTCGTGGCCTGGGCAGCCTTGGCGGCGGATGTCGATATTATGTACGGTTATCCGATTACCCCGCAAAACGAAGTCATGCATTACTGGACACGCTTGGCGCCCAAGTATGGCCGGAAATTTTTACAGACCGAAGATGAAATCTCCGCCGGATTTACGACTTGCGGCGGTGTCTTATGCGGGAAAAGAGCTTTTACCGCAACGGCCGGCCCCGGCAACACCCTGATGCAGGAATCCATGACCATGGCGGAGATGATGAGAATTCCTACAGTCCTGGTGGTGCAGCAGCGAGGCGGTCCCTCTACCGCGACAGTCATTTACTCCCAGCAGGAAGTAACCATGACCTGTTACGGCGGTAACGGCGAAGGACTCAGAATCGTTTATTCCACCGGATCTCACCAGGAATTATTCGATTATACGATTAAGGCTTTCAATATAGCCTGGAAATACCGTTTTCCCACCTTTGTCCTGGGCGACGGCTATCAGGCTAAAATGAGAGAGTCCTTGCACATCTACGATCCGGCCGTCAAAGGAATCAAGATGGTTGATACCTATCCTTTTGTAGGCCTTGAAGGATTGCCCGGCACAGACCGCGACCCCAATCATCTGCGCAACACTTATAATACCGAAGAAGAACTTAATGAAGTCGTCAATGATTTGGTGGACGAGTATGAGAAAATAGCGCCTGAAATTGTGGAGTATCAAGAATATTCCACGGATGACGCCGAAATCGTCATTATCGCCCACGGCATCGTAACCAGAGCTGCACAGGGTGCGGTAAAATCGCTGCGTGAGCAGGGCGTCAAAGCCGGCCATTTCCGTCCGGTGACCCTGCGTCCCTTTGCGGCGGATGAACTGAGAAAAATAGCCCAAAAGGCCAAAAAACTGGTAGTGGCGGAATCCGCCCAGGGACAGCTCAAAAAGCTCGTAACCGATGCCATCTACGGAGAAAATGTCCCGCTGGAGAACTACTATAAGCCGGGACAGGGCATTACCGCCGAAGAACTG
>JAVEYA010000080.1:0-11074 GCA_034003745.1 Clostridia bacterium | reverse complement strand
GCAAAAACTGGACAATACCCTGGGAGAGGTGCTCTCGAAGGCAGGAAAAAGACAAGTGCGGATTGCGGAAACCGAGAAATATGCCCATGTCACTTTCTTTTTCAATGGCGGCCTGGTGAATCCCTATCCCCAGGAGGAGCGCATCCTGGTGCCTTCGCCGCAGGTGGCCACCTATAATTTGCAGCCGGAAATGAGTGCGGTGGAGATTACCGATAAGGCCCTGGAAGCAATCAATAGCGGTATATATGATTTTATGGTAATTAATTATGCCAACCCCGATATGGTCGGGCATACCGGAATCATGGACGCGGCCGTGTCGGCGATAGAAACAGTGGACAAATGCCTGGACAGGCTCACCGGGGCAGTTCTCTCCAAGGGCGGCGTGGTCGTGATTACGGCCGACCATGGCAATGCGGAATGCATGGTGGATAAACAAAGCCGGCAAATGGTGACCGCGCATACCTCCAATACGGTGCCCTTCATTCTGGTGGGAGAAGATTTGCGCAACTTAAGTCTCCATCCAGGCAGCCTGGAGGATATTGCGCCGACGGTGCTGGCCCTCCTGGGGCTGGCCAAACCTGCGGAAATGACGGGAAAAGTATTGCTGAAAGACTGGCAGACTTAACTGCCGGTATATATAAAGGAGGATTTAGTATGAGTTTAATCGCAGATATTTATGCCCGTGAGATTCTGGATTCCCGGGGCAATCCTACGGTAGAAGTCGACGTGCTTTTAGAGGATGGCTCTTTCGGCCGCGCAGCGGTGCCCTCCGGCGCTTCCACCGGCGCATATGAAGCGGTGGAACTGCGGGATGAGGATAAAAGCAGATTCTTAGGCAAAGGCGTAATTAAGGCGGTTACCAATGTGAACACGGTGATCGCGCCGGCTTTAATTGGTGAAGACGCATTGGAGCAAGCCGCCATAGACAGGAAGCTCCTGGAGCTGGACGGTACGCCCAACAAGGGCAATCTGGGAGCGAATGCTCTGCTGGGGGTCTCCCTGGCTGTGGCTAAGGCCGCCGCCGATTACGCGGGCCTGCCATTGTACCGTTACCTGGGCGGCGCCAATGCCCGGCAGCTGCCCGTACCGATGATGAATATCTTAAATGGCGGCAAACATGCCGATAACAACGTGGATATTCAGGAGTTCATGGTGCTGCCGGTGGGCGCGGCTTCTTTTGCGGAAGCCCTGCGGATGGGCACGGAAGTATTTCACCATCTCAAAGCGGTCCTGAAAAAGAAAGGCTATAATACGGCCGTAGGAGATGAGGGCGGTTTCGCGCCGAACTTAAGCTCCAATGAAGAAGCCCTGAGCGTAATCGTAGAGGCTATTTCCGCCGCCGGTTACAAGCCGGGTGAAGATATTATGCTGGGTCTCGATGTGGCGGCCACAGAACTCTATCAGGAGGGGGCCTACCATCTGGCCGGGGAAGGACTGAAAAAAACTTCGGCGCAAATGGTGGAATACTATGCGGCCCTGCTGGAGAAATACCCGATTGTTTCCATTGAGGACGGCCTCTCCGAAGACGATTGGGAGGGCTGGCAGGAAATGACCCGTGTTTTAGGGAAAAAACTGCAAATTGTCGGGGACGATCTGTTCGTCACCAATACGGAAAAGCTCTCCCGGGGCATTCAGCTAGGCGTGGCCAACAGCATCCTGGTCAAAGTCAATCAGATCGGTACGTTGACGGAGACGCTGGAAACCATTGAAATGGCCAAAAAAGCCGGCTATACGGCGGTAGTTTCACACCGCTCCGGGGAAACCGAAGACGTGACTATTGCCGATCTGGTGGTGGCGGTTAACGCCGGGCAGATCAAAACAGGCGCGCCGTCCCGGACCGACCGCGTAGCGAAATATAACCAGCTCTTAAGAATCGAGGAAGAACTGGACGAAACGGCCCTCTACAAAGGATTGGACACGTTTTATAACTTAAGATGAAAAAAGTTGTATCGCCTCTGTCATTGTGTTAAAATAGCCATGGTAATTCAGAAGGAGGTGTAATGCCTTGAAAACAGCGGTATTTATTTTACAGATTATAGCATCGATCGGACTTATAGCCGGAGTCCTTATGCAGTCGGGTAAGAGCGCGGGCTTGTCCGGAGCTATTGCCGGCGGCGCTGAGACCGTATTTGGCAAGAAAAAAGGTCTGGATGATTTTTTGAGTAAGCTTTCTACGATTTTTGCCATCGCCTTTATGGTTCTGACGCTTTTATTGTCCATACTATAACAAGCAGCAGCTTTTGAAGGAGGAAAAGAAGAGATGAATTTCACGATTTGGGCGCCCTTGGCCGGGGTACTTGCCCTCATTTTTGCTTATTATCTGGCTGCCCGTATTAATAAGGTAGATCCCGGTAACGACGCCATGAAAGAAATTGCGCATGCCATCCATGAAGGGGCCATGGCTTTTTTATACAGAGAATACAAAACCCTGGTAGTCTTTATCATTGCGGTAGCCGCGTTTATTACCATCGCCGGTTTCCTGACGCCGGGGGCTGAGAGCCTGCAGCCACAGACAGCGATTGCCTTTGTCATTGGCGCTGTTTGCTCGGTTGGCGCGGGATACATCGGCATGAATGTAGCGACCAAAGCTAATGTCCGGACAGCGAACGCAGCCCAGGAAAGCGCCAATAAGGCTTTAGGCATAGCTTTTTCCGGCGGGGCGGTTATGGGTATGTCCGTAGTTGGTCTGGGTTTGGTCGGCCTCGGTATTGTCACTTTTCTTTTTGATAATCCTACCGTCATTAACGGGTTCGCTTTGGGCGCCAGTTCAATCGCCTTGTTCGGACGCGTAGGCGGCGGTATTTATACCAAGGCTGCTGATGTCGGCGCCGACCTGGTCGGTAAAGTAGAAGCCGGTATTCCGGAAGACGACCCCCGCAACCCGGCTGTTATTGCCGATAATGTCGGGGACAATGTCGGCGACGTGGCCGGCATGGGGGCGGACCTGTTCGAGTCTTATGTCGGCTCGATTATTGCCGGTATGGCGCTGGCTGTTTCCTTAGGCCTCGGTCAAAACGGTATTCTGCTGCCTGTTTTGATTGCGGCGGCGGGCGTGGTGGCCTCCATTATCGGGACGTTCTTTGTACGGACAGATGAAGGCGCTAATGCTTCTAAAGCTTTAAATATGGGTACTTACGTCGCGGCCATTCTCTCCGTTATCGCAACCTATTTTTTGGCGACCAACCTGCTGCCCGCAGAGGGAGCGGTCACGGGAACAGGCGTATTTATTGCCACGGTGGCCGGACTTGTGGCCGGCGTAATCATCGGCAAGATAACAGAATACTATACCTCCGGCGATTATAAACCGGTTCAGGAAATAGCCAAGGCTTCGCAAACCGGCGCAGCCACCAATATCATTGAAGGCTTTGCCAGCGGGATGCTGAGTACGGCACTGCCGGTTATCGTTATTGTCATCGCGATTCTGCTCTCCTATAAATTTGCCGGACTGTACGGCATTGCTCTGGCCGCGGTGGGGATGCTCTCCACCACAGGGATGGTCGTAGCTGTGGACGCTTACGGCCCGATTTCCGATAATGCCGGCGGCATTGCGGAAATGGCCGGTCTGGATCCGAAAGTAAGAAAAATCACCGACGCTTTGGATGCTGTCGGCAATACCACCGCCGCCATCGGCAAAGGTTTTGCCATCGGTTCCGCGGCGCTGACCGCGCTGGCTTTGTTTTCAGCGTATACTGCCGTCGCCGGTATTACTAAAATTGACCTGATGAACCCTGCGGTTGTGGCGGGCTTGTTTATCGGCGCTATGCTGCCTTATCTCTTCTCCTCTATGACGATGAAAGCTGTGGGCAGAGCCGCTTTCCAGATGATTGAGGAAGTTAGAAGACAGTTTAAGACCATCCCCGGCCTGATGGAAGGAAAGGCCAAGCCCGATTATACTTCCTGCGTCAGCATCAGCACCGCTGCCGCCATCAAAGAAATGGTTTTACCCGGCATCCTGGCGATTGCGGCGCCATTGGTCGTGGGCCTGCTTCCGGGTCTCGGCAAAGAAGCCCTGGGCGGCATGCTGGCCGGCGCTACCGTATCCGGATTCCTGCTGGCGGTCATGATGGCCAATGCCGGCGGGGCCTGGGATAATGCCAAGAAATATATCGAAGCCGGTAATTACGGCGGCAAAGGTTCCCCGGCTCACGCGGCCGCAGTAAACGGCGACACCGTCGGCGACCCCTTCAAGGATACTTCCGGTCCTTCCATCAATATTTTAATCAAGCTGATGACCATTGTGGCCTTGGTATTCGCTCCCCTCTTCATGATGTAGAGGACGAGCGCCCGACCTTCGGATTTTTGAGCAGTCAAGACAACAGCATAAAAACGTCCTCCGGTCCGGAGGACGTTTTGTGTTATAATTACATTTAATTACACGAGCGGCAGGTGAAATGAATGAAGGAAGCAAAGGAGCTCTTAAGTTACAATCATCACTGTTTTGGCTGCGGCGAACAGAATCCCCAAGGGTTGAAACTAAAATTTCAGCAGGACGGCGACCGCATTTATGCGCTATTTACCCCCGGGGAGGCCCACCAGGGCTATCCGGGTATTATTCATGGCGGCATTACCAGTACCCTTCTGGATGAGGTGATGTCCAACTGCATGCTGGTCCAAGGAGTTGCGGCCATGACGGTCCGGCTGGAAGTGCGCTTTAAAAAGAAAATCCCGCTGCATCAACAGCTGCGCGCCGAAGGCTGGATAACCGCCCAGCACAAGCGTCTCTATGATACAGCAGGACGGATTCTTTTAGAAGACGGGACGGTGGCCGCGAAAGCGGCTGCTCGCTTTATGACTCTGTAAGACTGTCCGGAAGCACCTACAGGCGCATACTATGCGTGCTTGCATTTGTCTTCCCAGATTTTATCGGCCTCCTTGGCCCACAGCCGGGAATGATACTGCATCTTATCGGTCAATTCTTCCACCGTTTCGCGGTCCACCCCTTGAGTGGAGTGGGCTTTGGACAGATGGACCATTTCTTTCAGTCTGCCGGGGTTATCCATGAGCGGGCAGGGACGCAGCAGGTTATGGTGGAAGGGTTGATTCTTGCGGTACTGCTGGAAGAGCGGAGATTTTAAGGCTTCGAGCAAAGTGCATTCCCGAATATTCAAGTTGGAGTAATGGATGAAGGCACAGGGCTCAATATCGCCGTGGGCATTGATGTGGAAGTAATTTCTCCCCCCGGCGATACAGCCATCGGTATATTCTCCGTCATTCCAGAAATCAAGGGCAAATAAAGGTTTCGCGGCCCGAATCTCCCGGATGCGGTGATACATATAGGCCCGCTGCTGCGGGGTGGCCAAAAGGTCAATGACGCTGTTTTTGCCGATGGGAACGTAGGTAAAATACCAGGCAAAGCGGGCGCCCTTTTCAATCATGTAATCCACAAATTCATCCGAGGAGACATCCTCCGTATTTCTACTGTGATAGCAGACCGAATAGCCGAAGCCTACCCCGGCTTCCCTTAAGAGATCCATGCCGGCAATGACTCTTTGATAGGTGCCGGCGCCGCGGCGCATGTCGGTGAATGCTTCAAACCCTTCAATACTGATGGCAAAAACCAGGTTGCCTACCCTGACAACCTCCTTGATAAAATCCTTATCAAACAAAGTGCCGTTGGTAAAAGAAAGAAAGGCACAGTCAGCATGCTTTTCCGCCAGCCGGATCAGGTCATCTTTACGCATTAGCGGTTCGCCGCCGGAATAGAGGTACATATAGATGCCCAGTTCTTTGCCCTGTTGAATAATATTGTCCAGTTCCTCGAAAGACAAAGCGTTGGTTTTCTCATACTCACCTGCCCAGCAGCCGATGCATCTGAGGTTGCAGGCCGTAGTCGGATCCATTAAGATTGCCCAGGGAACATTGCAGTCATATTTATCCTGTGACTTATAGGCCTTTGGTCTGCCCAGGAAGGTTGCCTGTACAAAGAAATTATATAAAAATTTTTTGCGGACATTCGGATGAAGTTCAGTGAGAATTTTTTTGGTATATTTGAGCCAGTTAAAATCGGGGTCATTCGACTGTTCCTTGAAATTTTTTAAACCAACCCGATAGGCTTTGGTTGTAGGGACTTTTTCCAGCCAGCTGATTAGCTTGGGAATATTTTGTTCGGGGTCTTTTGCGAGCAGTTTCATTACTTCCTCAAACGCGAAAGCGCTAAAAGATTCTTTAATACCGCTCATTTTACTCCCTCCTTGCGGTAGATGTCCATTTAAACCGTCATCCGATCTATAACCGTACGATACATATTAATATTTATGCCAAAAATCACATCTTCAACACCCTCTTCAGGAAAAAATATGTGATTTCAATTATAAGAATTTTCCATGTTATTATTTTACATCTGTTTAATTAGATTATACATAATTTTTAAAGAAAATGTCATATATTAACCCAATTTCTGTTGAGCGTTAAGGCTAAATCCAATAGTATTTATTCCGCTGACGAACCGCCGCTATACCCTGCTGAAGTGAAGGAGCGGTTTATGGATATACTTTAAAGAAAGAACAATTATGAGGTGAAGTATTCATGTTATCTCAGGAAACCATCATGGAATATATGCTGCAGTATTCCTATAAGCCCCTGACGGCCGAGGAAATCGGCCAGGAACTAGGGGCGGAGAATCCGCAAGAGCTGCTGCAAATCTTGCGTGTAATGGAAGCGCAGGGCGCGATAGTACAAAACCGTAAGGGCCGCTACGGGCTGCCCCAGAAAATGAATTTGCGCGTGGGCAGGATTCAGGGCAATCAGAAGGGCTTTGCCTTTTTAATCCCGGATGACCCGCAGCAGCAGGATGTCTTTATCCCGAAGGAAGACTTAAACGGGGCCATGCATAATGACCGTGTAGTGGCCAGACTGTACAAGCATTTGGAAGACGGCCGCCGCCGGGAGGGGCAGATTATCCGCATCCTGCAGCGGGCCAATGAACAAGTGGTGGGCACCTTTGAATCAAGCCGGAGCTATGGTTTTGTTGTGCCTGACGACAAAAGGCTTTCCCTGGATATCTTTATTCCCAGGGAGGAAACAAATGGTGCGAAGAACCATGAAAAAGTGGTGGTGGAGATTACCCGCTGGCCGGAAGCCCGGCGTAATCCGGAGGGGCGGGTTGTTGAAGTGCTGGGGCATAAAAACGCGCCCGGCACGGACGTCTTATCTATTGTGCGTAAATTTCGCCTGCCTGAAGCCTTCCCGGAGGAAGTACTGAAGGCGGCGGAACGGATACCCCTGACGATTCATGCGGAAGAATACAAGAACCGTAAAGATTTACGCAACCTGCCCATGGTAACCATCGATGGGGAAGACGCCAAGGATTTAGACGACGCTGTTACCCTGGAAGTGCTGGAGAACGGCAATTACTATCTGGGCGTGCATATCGCCGACGTCGGCTACTACGTCAAAGAAGGCTCCGTCCTGGATGTAGAAGCCCTAAAAAGGGCCACCAGCGTCTATCTGGTGGACCGGGTTATTCCCATGCTGCCGCCCCGGCTTTCCAACGGGATTTGCAGCCTGAACGCCCATGAAGACCGGCTGGCTATGACCTGCTTCATGGAGATAAATGATGAAGGCGCGGTAGTCAAATACGAGATAGCCCGCTCCGTCATCCGTGTCAACGAGCGTATGACCTATACCAACGTGAAGAAGATTCTGCTGGAGCAGGATACGGAACTGACCCAGCGTTACGCGGAATTTGTGCCTACCTTTGAGAATATGCGGGAGTTGTGCCTGATTCTGAGGGCCAAGCGGCTGAAACGGGGCGCGATCGATTTTAATTTCCCTGAAGCCAAAGTTATCCTGGATGAGGCCGGCCAACCGCTGGAAATCGTCAAAAGAGAGCATTCCATTGCGGAAATGATTATCGAGGAATTCATGATTGCCGCCAATGAGACAGTAGCGGAACACTACTACTGGCTGGATGCGCCCTTTCTTTACCGTGTGCACGAAGAGCCGGACCTGGACGATATTACCGAACTGAACGAATTCTTGGGCGTCTTCGGTTACTATATCAAGGTAAATAACCGGGGCGAAGTGACGCCGCGCTCCTTCCAGCGCATCGTCGAAAAAACCAGGAATCAGCCCGAGGAACGGGCTGTCAATATGACCATGCTCCGCTCCATGAAACATGCCCGTTACGCGCCGGAAGCCATCGGCCATTTCGGCCTGGCCGCGGCGTATTATTCCCATTTCACTTCACCCATCCGGCGTTATCCGGATTTGGCTATTCACCGGGTTATCCGCGAATACATCGAAAAAGGCGCCCTCTCCGAAAACAGGCTGAAGACACTAAAGCGGCTGATGGCGGATTACGCGGATCAGTCCAGTCTGCAGGAACGCGTCGCCGAGGATGCCGAGCGCGAGTCGGTGGATTTGAAGAAAGTCGAATATATGAAGGATGCGGTTGGAGAAACCTTCACCGGCTTCATCAGCGGCGTCAAGTCGTTTGGTTTCTTCGTCGAGTTGCCCAATACCGTGGAAGGTTTGGTGCACGTCTCCAATATGAATGACGACTATTATCTGTACGATGAAAAACACCTGACCCTGATCGGTGAACATACGAATAAAACCTACCGTATCGGTGATACTGTGCAGGTGAAAGTTATGCGGGTCGATGTGGAGGAGCGTCAGATTGACTTTGAAATCGTCGAAGAAGAAAAAAAGCGGGGTGCAAAAAGAAAGAATGGGGCGGCTCTTGACTCTCACGCCGCGTCTGGTATAATGAAGAAGAAATCCCGGTAAATTTTGTCATTGAGAAGCTGGCATATCGCATGATATAATTAAGACTCTGACGGATGCAAAGGAACTCCTCAGAGTCTTCTTGTCCTGCGGCCAATGTGTTGTTGTGGAAGAAAGCGTTCAGGTGAGGAACATGGCTGAGAAACCGATGAAAGTAGTAACTGAAAACCGTAAAGCCCGTCACGATTATTTTATCGAAGAGACTTATGAAGCGGGCATTGCTTTGACCGGTACGGAAGTCAAGTCGCTGCGCGGCGGCAGAGCCAATCTGAAGGATTCTTACGCGCAGGTCGAAAATGGCGAGATGTTCCTGTTCAACATGCACATCAGCCCCTATGAGCAGGGTAACCGTTACAATGTCGACCCGACCCGGGCGAGGAAACTTTTGCTGCATAAGAGCGAGATCAACCGGCTTTTCGGTAAAGTTAAACAGCAAGGTCTCACCTTGGTTCCGCTGAAAGTTTATTTCACGCGCGGCCGGGCCAAAGTAGAACTGGCGCTGGCCAAAGGCAAAAAGCAGTATGACAAAAGGGATGCGCTGGCGGCTAAAGACGCGCAGCGCGAAGTCGAGCGCTCGATGAGAGCTAAGGAATAAAATACTATGTCATTCTGAACACATTTATTTGTCATTCTGAGCTTGTCGAAGAATCTTCTTGTATGCCTATTAATTTCCGATAATAAAATTTTGGGGGTGTACTGGTTTCGACGGGGGAAGCGGTGGCAGGAGAAGCGAGCCGGGGTCGCACAAGCCCGTAAAACGGTGCAAAAGCATAACTGCTAACAACGAATACGCTTTAGCTGCTTAATTGCAGCCTAACCTCTTACCCTCTGCTCCCGCGGTGAGGGATAAGGGGTCAAATTAGCGGGATACCTCCGGAGGAGCGCCTCATAATCCGGGGGAAAATTAATGGGGCTGGTCCAAGGGAATCCGTGCCTATCTGGAGTCCGGCGGACGAGATTTAAACTATAGGCTGCGCTCGGAGATGCTTCTGTGGTCGTTCTTTCGGACAGGGGTTCGATTCAAAAAGAGTCGCCCTGCAAGGTGACTTGCAGGTGACAATCCGGCTTAATCGGTGAAACCTAAGGCGTATCAGCGCTATGGCAATACCGAGGGGTATGCGGCGAAAGCCCTCAGCCCTGTATCGACTCACAGGTTCCTAAACCTGATTAGATAATCAGGCAGGGAGCGCTGGGATGGAGGATAGCAAACGATAAGCCTCCATAACACGCCGGACGCCTTCTAAAAAGAAGGCGAAGATATAGTCAGTGCCCGTGCGAAAGCCGGGAAGAGACACGTCCCCTCACCTCCACCAAATTCTTGATAAAAAGAGCCTTGCTGATTTGAATTCAGCAAGGCCTTTTGCTATAGTGCCATGAATTCCTAGTAAAAATTCAATTTTTTACTAAGCGGTTCAGGAGAGATCTGCCATTTCTAGGGGTTACGGATAGTTCTCCAAGATAGATTTAATTCGTTTTCTTTTTCTCTCGATAAGGATACTATTTAAGCGTATCCCATCGGAATAATTATAAAATGTATATTGATATTATTCCTATAAAATGGTAAACTTTCCCTATATAATCATCGAAAGAAGTGATGTTCATGGAATACCTCAGCACAAAAGAAATCGCAGATAAATGGGGTATCTCTGATCGCCGTGTCCGTATCCTATGTGAGCAGGGACGGATTAATGGCGCATTCAAAATGGGACGCAATTATCAGGTGCCCGCGGATGCTGAAAAACCTGCTGATGCAAGAAGCCATCGGGACTATATTGTTCCGATAGAATACGCCGAATTATTTTCCCGCATTGATGAAAAGAAAGCACAAATCAACAAACACCGACCGCTGACAGTCGGAGAAGTTCAACGTCTGCGTGAGGAATTTCTTGTGGAATTCACGTACAGCTCTAATGCTATTGAAGGGAATACACTGACGTTAAAAGAGACGGCTTTGGTTTTGGAAGGTATCACCATCGATAAGAAACCCCTTAAGGACCATCTTGAGGTGATTGGCCATCGTGACGCCTTCTTATATGTAGAGGAGCTTGTTAAGAATAAATCCCCGTTCACTGAGAAGGTTATTAAAGATATTCATGCGTTGGTTTTAATGGACCGGCCGGAAGATAAGGGTGTTTATCGCCGCATTCCAGTGACAATTATGGGTGCGCATCATGATCCTCCACAGCCTTATTTGGTTCCTGTACAAATGGAACAGTTGATTTTGGAATACAAAGAAAAAAGTCTACACCCGATACAGTCTGCTGCAGTATTCCATCTTCGTTTTGAGGGTGTGCATCCGTTCATTTACGGGAATGGAAGCACGGGACGATTATTGCTCAACTTTTGG
>JAVEYA010000079.1:0-11091 GCA_034003745.1 Clostridia bacterium | reverse complement strand
ATATTCTGTTTTGCTGGTAAAATAATGAAATAAGGGCCAAATGGTATTATTGCAGAATCCATTGTAATACCGGTCGATTTCTTTACGTGTCAGAAAAACAGGAAGGCATTGATAATTCTTTTGGAGTTCTTTTTGAATCGTTTTTTTCTCTTCTTTACTGATTTCTTTATCCACTGTCCCGGACCAGCCCACCCAAAGACTATCCGCTTGTTGATGATAGCTTTTTAAGCCGGTAGCCAGTCCCCCGATGCTTTTATGGTATTCCAGATTCCCCTTATTCTTTTTAACCATTACCGGTAAACGGTTGGAAATAAAGATTATTTTGCTCATCGTTTTTCCTCCTTCCCAAAGTTTTTATGCTTAAAGTAAACAGGCTTACTTTAAGTGTCCCATTTTTGAAAAATAATGTCAATGTAAGGAAATAAAAAAGCGAGCTTGTTCAGGAGGCCTGAACAAGCTCGGCAAGGATTTAATTTAGACGATTAGCCCAGGAGCTGCAGAACCAGCTGGGGCGCCTGATTGGCTTGCGCCAGCATGGCGGTGGCGGCCTGCTGCAGGATGTTGTTCTTGGTGAACTGCATCATCTCCGCGGCCATATCCAGGTCTCTGATCCGGGATTCGGACGCCTGCAGGTTCTCGGCCGACGTACCCAGGTTGCTGATGGTATGCTCCAGCCGGTTCTGGTAGGCGCCCAGCTTGGAGCGTTCCGACGATACCTGTACAATTGCGGCGTTAACGTTGCTGATGGCGGCGTCGGCGCCGGCTTGCGTCAGGACGCCGGAATTGGCTAAAGCTGCAGCGCCGGCGTCTGTATTAACGGAGGCGATATCCGCGTCGCTTACTCTTAGCAGGGCGATGTTTCCGGTCGTTTGGGTTACCCCTTCGGAGGCGGTTACGCCCCCCGCCAGCGCAGAGGTGGCGGCAAGTTCCTTCGCCGAGGCGTCAACCGTTCCTGTACCGGTTACCGTGAAGAGGCTCATGTCCAGGCCTTCCGGCGCGTCGGTGGTGGCCCCCTGAATCAGGGTCTGGATGCTTTCCGCGGTATAGTCGGTCTTGGTCTGGTCCAAGGTGATGGTGAGGGCGCCATCGCTCCAGGCCGCACCTTCCGTTGCCCCTTCCGCGAAGGTTATAGAGAAATTACCCAGCGCGCCGTTAGCCGCGCCGGCATTGATGGTGAATTCAACACCCTCGGTTGCTGCCGTCGCCGTTGCGCCGACGGAAGCTGTTGTGGCTTCCAGGCCGATGTCGCTTAAGCTTCCCACAGTGGCATCCTGGAGATCGATTTCAAAGCCTGCCTTGGTTTTGATTAACAGCTTGTCCCCATCGGCTTCTACGGCTACCTTATCGTTGCCGCCCCCAGTAAGCTGACCTTGGATAGCAGCGGCGACGGCAGTCATATCAGCATAACTAGCCGCATCCAGGGTAATTGTGGTCCCGTTCAACTCAAAAACCAGGTTGGCGGCGTCAAAGTCATGGGCTGATATAGTAGCGGCGGCTATTTCCGTACCGGTTACACTTGTCGAAATACCGATGGCGCTTAAGTCTCCGGAGACATCGGCAAAGGTAATGTTTTGCCCGTCTGCTCCCGTCAAGACCAGCTGGTCATTTTCCGCTGTCACGGTTACGTTCGTATTGGCAGCGGCTGTGAGCTGTTCCTGAATCTTGGTGGCGACGTCGCCGATGCTGGTGTAATCACCGGCTGCGCCAGTAAGAGAAATCTCGGTCCCGTTCAATTCAAACTTCAGTTCATTGGCGCCGCTGAAATCAAGAAGCGCTGCGGCGGTATCGTCTACGGTGGAACCTGTCAAGGTTGCCGCCTGCGCGGCTGTTCCGCCCAATTCCACCGTGGTTGCAGCCGCTGCGGCCTCCACGGGTGCGCCTGTTGTCGTAGTTCCGCCCAAGGCCGAGGTTTTCATGCTGGCGATATGAATGGTTAAATTCTGACCCTGGTTAGCGCCGATATGAATTACCGCGCCGCCCGCCGGGGCGGTTGTCCCGTCTGCGGCAGCTACGCCCCCTTCCAGGTCGGAGGTGGCGGCGATTTCACTGCCGGTGGCGTCAACCGTTCCTGTACCGGTTACCGTGAAGAGGCTCATGTCCAGGCCTTCCGGCGCGTCGGTGGTGGCCCCCTGAATCAGGGTCTGGATGCTTTCCGCGGTATAGTCGGTCTTGGTCTGGTCCAAGGTGATGGTGAGGGCGCCATCGCTCCAGGCCGCACCTTCCGTTGCCCCTTCCGCGAAGGTTATAGAGAAATTACCCAGCGCGCCGTTAGCCGCGCCGGCATTGATGGTGAATTCAACACCCTCGGTTGCTGCCGTCGCCGTTGCGCCGACGGAAGCTGTTGTGGCTTCCAGGCCGATGTCGCTTAAGCTTCCCACAGTGGCATCCTGGAGATCGATTTCAAAGCCTGCCTTGGTTTTGATTAACAGCTTGTCCCCATCGGCTTCTACGGCTACCTTATCGTTGCCGCCCCCAGTAAGCTGACCTTGGATAGCAGCGGCGACGGCAGTCATATCAGCATAACTAGCCGCATCCAGGGTAATTGTGGTCCCGTTCAACTCAAAAACCAGGTTGGCGGCGTCAAAGTCATGGGCTGATATAGTAGCGGCGGCTATTTCCGTACCGGTTACACTTGTCGAAATACCGATGGCGCTTAAGTCTCCGGAGACATCGGCAAAGGTAATGTTTTGCCCGTCTGCTCCCGTCAAGACCAGCTGGTCATTCTCCGCCTTTACGGTTACGTTCGTATTGGCAGCGGCTGTGAGCTGTTCCTGAATCTTGGTGGCGACGTCGTCAATGCTGGTGTAATCACCGGCTGCCCCAGTAAGAGAAATCTCGGTCCCGTTCAATTCAAACTTCAGTTCATTGGCGCCGCTGAAATCAAGTAATGCTGCAGCGGTAGCGTCTACGGTGGAACCTGTCAAGGTTGCCGCCTGCGCGGCTGTTCCACCCACTTCCACCGTGGCTGCAGCCGCTGCGGCCTCCACAGGTTCGCCCGGAGCGCCCGCGGCCATTGTACCGTCGAGCAGTCTCTTGGTGTTGAATTGGGTATCGTTGGCGATACGGTCGATTTCATCCAGCAACTGGTTGATTTCTTTCTGAATTTCTTTGCGGTCGGCCAGCGTGTAGGTGTCACTGGCGGCCTGAACAGCCAATTCTCTGACCCGCTGCAGGATCGAGTGGGTTTCATTTAAGGCGCCTTCACCGGTCTGAATCATGGAGATGCCGTCCTGGGCATTGCGCTGGGCTTGGTTTAATCCCCGGATCTGTGCCCGCATTTTCTCGCTGATGGCGAGACCTGCGGCGTCGTCACCGGCCCGGTTGATCCGAAAGCCCGAGGACAGTTTTTCCATGGACTTGGAGCTGGCGCCCTGGTTCACGCTTAATTGACGGTAAGCGTTCAGCGCCATGATGTTGTTGTTAATTCTCATTATTTTTTCCTCCTTGGATTTTTTTGCGAACTTCCCTTTTCGCAATTTTTCCGCCCTCAGTTTATGGCCACTTAACTTGAGCGGAATATAGATCAAAGAAACGAATGGCCGCATACTGCCCGGCTTGTCCGTTTCTGAAATCCCTGTAAAATACCGTTATCCCAAAGTGCGTCCCTGCTCGGCAAGCCTTTCCAGTTCGGCCTCATAAACCTCGCCGCGGATGATGTTCAGTTCCTTAGGCGCCTCGATGGCCAGGCGCAAATCACCTTTTTCGCTTCTGACTACCTTAACGATAATCTTGTCGTCGATGACCACATATTCTCCGGGTTTCCTGCCCAAAACCAGCATGGTTTTTCCCTCCTCATAAAAAAACGATTCCTTGTGTTCAATTTCCTGGCTTCCCTGCCAAAGAAACTGTACCCGTAGAATCGTCCCTGTAATCGTTCACGCAATATTTAATTAATAAAAAAATCCTTCGAAGCACGCATCCTTGCGTCCTGCAAGAAAAGCGCGCCTGTCCGGATCATCCCTGAATTTCTTTTCGAAGTATTCTATTCATTGCTCTTATTTATTTTATCGTTTGTTTGATTCAAAAGTTTAGTCTTTTTTCAAACCTTTATTTACGGTTTTTTCATAGACTTCGCCCCGGACAATACTTATATCCTTGGGAGCCTCGATAGCCAGGCGCAAAGCGCCGTTATCGGTCATGACCACTTTCACTTTGATATCCTCGCCAATCAGCACATACTCACCCGGTTTTCTGCCCAGCACCAGCATTAAATCCGTTCGCCTCCTTGCTTTAACCGTCCTTAAGATATAAATCGGCCAAAGGGGCGGGTAAATAAGGGAAAACGGGCAAGACGACCAAAGTAAGGTCTAAAATGCAAGAATGGCTTCTAAGATGCAGGGGTATCGCCGGCGGGAATCTCCAGGATAACCGTTGTTCCCTGGCCGGGGCCGGAGTTTATGCTTAAAACGGGCAGGCCCGCTTTCTTGAGCGCTTGGTTGATGCGATAGAGGGAATGTTGCTGAGGGCCTTTTTTAAATAGCCGGCTTAACTGGGCGGGGGTCATCCCGACGCCGTCGTCCTGGATGACGATGCGGACCGTGCCGGAGGCCATCTTTCTAGCGGAGATATGAACAGTACCGCCTGCTCTTTGGGGCAGGACGCCGTGGACCGCCGCATTGTCCGCCAGGGGCTGCAGGGTGAAGGCGGGGAGCCGGCAAGTAAGACCGGCCTCTATGTCCGGTATAATCTTCAAGCGGCCGGGGAAGCGGACCTGCTGGATCCGGAGATAAGAAAAAAGATGCGCCAGTTCTTCCTCCAAAGGGATTAAAGAAGGCTTTTCCTCCAGACTGAGCTGCAGGTAGGCGCTGATTTCCCCCACCAATTCCGCTGCCGCCTCCGGGTCTTTCCGGCAGAGGGCGGCCACGGCATTGAGGGAATTAAACAAAAAATGACGGGAGATGGCACGCATGTCTTGGGAGGGCATAGTAAGTCCTTTGCTCCTTTCCGCCGCCTTCAGGCCGGGCCGAACGCCTGATTCACCGTCTGGAGAATGGTTTTGGCTTTAAAAGGTTTGGTAATATACAGATCAGCCCCGGCTGTGCGGGCGTTTTCCCGGTCTTTCTCCTGACTCCTGGCGGTGAGGACGGCGATAAAGATGTATCGCAGAGCGGGCTCACTTTTAACAGCCCGGCAGATGGCCAGACCGTCCAGTTCCGGCAGCATCAAATCAAGAAATACCAGGTCCGGCCGTTCCGCCCGGATGACGGCCAAAGCTTGAAGGCCGTCGGCGGCATAAAGCAGTTTGGGGCGCTGTCCCCGGTAAAATCGGTCAGGATATCCTCCAGGAGAATCCGGTTATTGGGTTCATCGTCTACAATCAGAATTTTTTTCAGTGGGCTCATAAGCTTAACATCCCTTTAAGCTTTTTGGTATACAGCCGGCTTACCGGAATTTGTACGGCGGTTTCTTTCAGCCGCAGCAAATAGGTGGAATTGACCCAGGGGATGATATGGACGATATAATCGGTGTTGACCAGGAAGCTCTTATGGCAGCGGAAAAAACCTTTGCCGGCTAATCGTTCCTCCAACTCCGCCAAGGCGCAGGTATTTTCATAAGCGGCGTCTTTGGTATGGGCCAGCACTTTTTTATTTTCCACGGAAAAATATAAGATTCTTTTCGGGTCCACCAACAGGATGTTGTTTTCCTGCCAGACAGGAATTTTATTGATAACCGGCCGGGATGGCGTATGTTTCAGCAGCGCCTGGACCGGACAGGCGGGAACTTGCCTGTTTTTAATATTCCGGATCAGACGGTTCACGGTCAGACTGACCCGGCCGGCTGAAAAAGGTTTCACGATATAGTCGGCGGCATTGATTTCAAAAGCATCCACCGCATATTGTTCAAAAACGGTAGCGAAAACGATCAGGGGATCAAAACCCATGGCGGTGATCTCCCGGGCCATGGATAATCCGTCCAATTCCGGCATTTCTATATCCAGAAAAATCAGTTCCGGTCTTAGGGTTTTGATTTTATCCAAAGCCGTCAGCGGGTCCGTATAACTCCCCACTACCGCAATGTCTTGATGCCGCTGCAGCAGGAAGGCCAGAGATTCCAGGGACAGGGGCTCATCATCCACCAAAACGGCTTTCAGCATAAGCGTTTATCTCCTTTGGGTTCAAATTATCAGCGTGTTTGCGCTTGCCGACAGATGATATAATAGATTCGAGCAGTGCTCTCAGGGGATTCGTCTGGACAAGGGAGGCCGGGAATGCGATTCATTAAAATAACAGGACTACGGGTCATAAGCAGGCAGCTGGCCAAAGCCTTTCTGCTTCTTTTCATAGCGGCCGCAGGGGTCGCCGGAACATCCCCGGCCCAGGCTGTACCGGCAGGGAGCAGGGGTAACCCGATAGAAACGGAACTGGCGGGCGCGCTTGTCAATACCATGTTCCAGGACAGCGCGGGGTTTTTATGGTTTGGCGCCCAGACAGGGCTATACCGTTATAACGGCTATAGCTTAAAGCAATATGGCTTCCATTCCGAGCAGACGAATGATTTTATGGCCAACTTTATTACCGCTATTGCCGAAGACGGGGAAGGCAGCATCTGGCTGGGGACCTTCGGCGGCGGGCTGTTTAAATTAAATCCCCAAACGGAGGAAACTGTCCATTTTTATCATAGGGAGGGTGAACCGGGCCTCCATGACAACTTCATCCGGGCGCTAACCAGGGATGCAGCGGGCCGTCTGTGGATCGGCACCCGGAACAGGGGCTTGGACGTTCTCGATCCGGTTTCCGGGCAGTTTACCCATTATGAACACCAGCCCGGCGACCCTGCCAGTATCAGCGCCAATACGATTACTGCCCTGGCCTGGGACAAAACAGGCGCTTTATGGATCGGCACGGGGGACGGCCTGAATAAATTCCAGCCCCGGACGGGCAGTTTCCTGCACTTTCCCGCACAGGGGCAAGCGGCCGCCGGCGGGGGCGATGATTATGTCGAGTCGCTTTATGCGGACAGGCAGGGCGTCTTATGGGTTGCCGCAGGCGACGGCGGACTAAGCCGATTTGTACCGGAGACAGGGACTTTTCTGGAGGGGGCCTTTCCGGAGTTGGAGAGTCTGAGGGTAAACCGGATTTATGAGGATGTCTCGGGCAGTTTATGGATCGGTACTTACGGCAGCGGTCTGAGAATGCTGGACCAGGATAGCGGAAAATTTACCGTCCCCGGATACGCGTTTTTCCAAAACACTACTGCGGCCACTTACCGGATCCTCTCTCTTTTCGCCGATACTTCAGGCAATTTATGGCTGGGTACCGAGGGCAACGGCATAGCGAAAATCAATACCCACCTGAATTTTAATTTTTACCGGAACAAGGCCAATGAAATACGTTTCAGCGACGAGGTCATTTTATCGATTTATAAAGACAGAGCCGGTACGGTCTGGCTGGGAACAGCCAACGGCGGGGTAAACAGATTCGAGCGAGAGGCCGGCCGGATTACATATTATCAACATGATCCCCGGGACGGCAGTAGCATCAGCAGCAATACCATTACTTCCATTTACGAAGACGCTCAGGGGATTTTCTGGTTTGGCGCCATTGACGGGACGCTGAACCGGTTTGAGCCCGTTACGGAAGCTTTTACGCATTATGATCTGGCTGATCCGGTCCATACAGGCGGCGGAGATAACGGAATTTTACAGATTTATGAGGGGACGGAGGGCGGCTTATGGGTCTGTACGGCCAACTGCGGCTTAATCCGGTTTGACAGAAGCGCCGGAAGCTGGCGTCGCTTTATCCCTCTTCCGGAAGACCCGCAAAGTATCAGCAGCAACCATGTGCTGTCGGTGGCTGAAGATAGGAACGGGCTGCTCTGGGTGGGCACGGCGGGAAGCGGTTTAAACAAGCTGGTTCCCGCCACAGGGGTCTTCACCCGGTATGGCCTCCACGCGCCGGGTTTGGCGCTGCCAATCCTTGAATACGATGTCCGCAGCATTGTGGATGACCGGGACCGGCTGTGGCTGGCTACGAACAGGGGTCTGGCCGTATTAGACAAGGCCGGCGGCAGGCTGGAACTCGTGGAGGCTGAAGGGCAGGCCGCCGGTATTTTCATCGCCGGTTTGCTTCAGGATACCGGGGATAATTTATGGTTAAGCACGACGAACGGGCTGGTCAAGTATGGGGGCCGCAGCGGTGTTTTTAAAAAATATGAGTTTAACGGCGGCCTGATCAGGAATCAATATATTCAGGGAGCTTGTTTTCAAAGCGGCGACGGTGAGATGTTTTTCGGCGGAACGAGCGGCTTTCATAGTTTCTACCCCGATAAAATCAAGGATAATACCCACCGGCCGCCGGTGGTCTTAACGGATTTTAAAATATTCGATATGTCCGTTCCCTTGAGCCAAGCCGGGGAGGTTACGTTAAGTTACCAGGATAATTTTATCTCTTTTGAGTTTGCTGCACTGGATTATGCGGACCCTGCCAGGAATCAATACGCCTATAAGCTGGAGGGTTTTGATACGGAATGGCATTACAGCGGTACGCGCAATTATATTAATTACACCAACCTGGGCGGCGGAGACTATCTTTTGCACATTAAAGCCGCCAATAACGACGGACTCTGGAATGAGCAGAGCATCGCGGTCAGGCTTCTGGTCACGCCGCCTTTCTGGCAGACCGGTTGGTTTAAGATTCTTTCGTTTCTTATTGCGGCAGCTGCCATCAGGGCAGTGGTCCTCTTAAGGACCCGTAGCATTAAAAGGCAGAACCTGAGGCTGGAGCGCCAGGTGACGGAAAAAACCAGAGCGCTGCATCTGGCCAATGCACAATTGCGGCAGGCCGATGCGTTGAAAAGCAATTTTTTAGCTTTGGTTTCCCATGAAATCCGGACGCCTTTAAGCGCTATGCTGGGTTTTACCGAGCGGATAGCCGACAGGATTGAAAAGATTGTTTTGCCTAACCTTGATTTACAGGATCCCCAAATACAAATCGCCGCCGCAAAGCTGGACAGAGATTTAGAAATCGTCATTGCTGAAGGGGACCGTCTGGCGGCTTTAGTGGATAACCTGCTGGACATCGCCAGGATCGAATCGGGAAAAACAGACAGGCAAGACGGAATATTGGAAATGACCGGATTAATCGAACAAGCGTTGTCGATTACGAGACCCCTTTTAGAGAAAAAAAGGCTGACGGTACGCGTGGAAATGGCAGCGGTGCTGCCGAAAGTTTCCGGGGACCGGGACCAGCTGCTTCAGGTATTGATTAATCTGCTGTCCAATGCCGTCAAGTTTACCAAAGAAGGTTATATCAAGATTTGTACCCAAAGCTTAAGAAATGAGATTCTTGTGTCCATTGAAGATACAGGCGCAGGAATTGACGCAAAGCATCTGCCCCTGGTTTTTGACAGGTTCTATAAAACAACGCCGGAGGCGGAGAAAGAAACCGGCCAGAAGCAATGGGGCCTCGGATTATATATCTGTAAACAAATTATCGAAAAACACGGAGGGAAAATCTGGGTGGAAAGCAAACCCAATGCAGGCAGCATTTTCTATTTCACCCTGCCCTATGGGGACTAAACCGCTTGGCAGAAGGGCTCTGCACTAAATAATATAACATAAACGTCCACAACAGCAAAGGAAATTAAGACGGCTTCGATAAACCCTTTTCGATGATTCATTTAAAGAATCGAAAGGGGTTTAAATAATTATACACAAAAAAGCAAATAAATACATGGTAAATTTTCACAACTATTTTATTTAATTTTTATTTATGCTATAATTGTATTAAAATTATAGTAAATTATGACTAATTAAATTATTATTTACGCATATTTTCCAGTTAGGAGGTGGAGTGATCGCCATCGCACAAGATATAAAAAGCTGTCAAGGAAAAACGGTTGTTTGGCTGGTTGCCGCCACCGTTTTTTTACTGGAATGCGCCGCCGGATATTATTATAACGTTTATATCGGTTATCACCACACGGATGGCATCAGCCGCGTGGCGAACGCGTTTTATGTCCTGTACAGCAGGGATCCGCATTTGGGCGCCATTGGCTTTGTCTGGAATCCTTTGCCCAGTTTTGTGAATCTTTTCTTTTTGCTGCTTTATCCCTGGATTCCGGAAATGGCCACCCAAGGAATCGCCGGTCTGCTGATGAGCGCTCTTTTTGCTTCCGCCACCGCTTTCATTTTATCCCGGGCTTTTATCCGGCGCGGTTTACCCCGCTGGGTGGCGGTTGTTTTTCCTTTGCTGTTCCTGCTGAATCCTATGATGTTTTTATTCGGCTTTAACGGAATGAGTGACGCGCCGTTTATCTTCTTTATTATCCTGAGTATCTTAGGCTTTTTAAATTGGCTGGAGACCCGGCGGATCGGAGAATTGACCATCGCCAGTTTTGCTCTGGCCTTATCCTTTTGGTGCCGCTATGAAGCGGTTCCTTTCGGCTTCAGCGTCATTGGGGCCGTTATTATCGCGGCCCTCTTTTTCCAGCAGAACCACCTCCCGGTAAAGGAAGGTCTGCTGCGTTACCGCTGGTCCCGTGCGGAAGCGGCCATAACGGTAATCGCTTCTCCCCTCGTTTATTCGATCCTGCTCTGGGTTTTATTGAATGCGATTATAATGCATAATCCTCTTTATTTCCTGAACGGAGAGTATACCAACATCGCCCAGATTGAAGGGCATTTAGACAATCCCGTCTATGCGGCGATGCTGGATAATCCGGTGAACGCCGCCTGGTTCGCGGCGAAGAAAATCCTGGTGTTTTCCGCTCCCCTGATTTCCATTCTCCTGTTGCGGCTGTTCAATCGCCGTTTCTGGCAAGGGGATACTTTGATTTTACTGGGGATGTTCGTTTCCATTCCGTTGTTACAGATTGTGATGTTGATGAAGGGAACCTCGCTGGGCTGGCTCCGCTATTTTATTTATGTGCTGCCGGTTTCTTTCGCCTGGCTGCCTTACGAACTAAGCAAGCTAAAACGCAAAGAACAGGCCTTGATTCCCTTACTGGCTTTAATCATCACTTTCGGCCTGCTTTCTTACGCCGTGACCCAACCCGCTATTGCGCCGGATGAAAACCGATTCCTGCAAAACAGTTTTGGTCATCGTTCCGAATCTTATGAAGACCTGCAGCTGGGGGTGGAAATTTCTCAAT
>JAVEYA010000078.1:4862-11378 GCA_034003745.1 Clostridia bacterium | reverse complement strand
CTGGCCGAAAAAATGGGGCTGGAAATCGGGACCGCTACGAAGGGAATTCAAGTAAACCGTTATATGCAGACAAGCGATGACCATATATTTGCCTGCGGCGACTGTGCTGAAAAAGTTTCTTTTTTTGACGGCAAGCCTTCAGGCTTAAAATTAGCCTCTATTTCAACCATGGAAGCGAGAATTGCAGGTGCGAATCTGTTTTCTGTCAGAAGAGTAAATATGGGCGTTATCGGTGTCTTTTCGACTACTGTAGGAAACATTGCCTTTGCAAGCGCGGGTTATACTGAAAAACAAGCGAAGGAAAAAGGATATAGCATTTCAGTCGGGACATCGGAAAGCGTAAACAGACATCCCGGATGTATGCCCGGAGCGGCGAACTTAAAAGTTAAACTTATTTTTGAAGCCGGCAGCCGTATATTGCTAGGAGGGGAAGTAACCGGAGCGTTCAGCGGCGGTGAACTGATTAATACGATCAGTGCCTGCATCCACCAGAGAATGACGGCGGACGATATTGCCACCTTTCAAACGGGGACCCATCCGGCGCTTACGGCTTCGCCGATCGCTTATCAATTGGTAAACGCTGCAGAAATTGCCATCTCCAATATTGTATAAATTACCGAATAAAACCGAAATAACAGCGATAGTAAGGTGAAAACCTTGTTGACGGGACAGAGCATTCTGAATTAAAATAAATTTGGAAATTAATTCAGTATGAAACTGGATTTTATTGGGAGATTATTTATATTTACTTGAGAAGATCTGCCACGAAGGCTGTTCATTTTTAATGAATGCCTTTGTGGCATTTATTATAAGGAGGAGAACAGATCCATGCGTTTAACGACCCGTGCTTTGGTTTTATCCGGACTTTTTATTGCCCTTGGTTTTATCTTGCCCTTTTTTACGATGCAGGTGCCTGCGATAGGCGGTATGCTTCTTCCCATGCATATTCCGGTATTAATCTGCGGTTTTTTGTGCGGCGCTCCTTATGGCCTTATCGTAGGCTTTATTACCCCTCTTTTGCGCTCGACGATTATGGGGATGCCTCCAATGTATCCCACAGCGATGGCAATGGCCTTTGAACTGGCGGCGTACGGGTTTCTGGCAGGCATTCTTTATCAGAAGTTTCCGAAGAAAACCGGATATATTTATTTAGACCTGATTCTTGCCATGATTGCCGGCAGAGTTGTATGGGGAATCGTTTCCTTTCTGCTGTACGGAATAAAAGGAAATGCTTTTACTTTGGGAATATTCCTCAATAGTGCTGTTATCAATGCGATTCCGGGCATCATTGTCCAGCTTGTTTTGATTCCGCCACTGATCATTGCCCTGCAGAGAGCTAATCTTCGTCTGGAAGGATAAATGAATGGAATTGCATGAAATATTAAAACAACATTGCTGCAAATATCCGCGGCTTCAGAGTATGGATGCCGTCAAGCTTGTCTACCAAAACGAATTCGGCGCCGGCCATTTCGTGAAGAATGAGGCGGAGAGCCTTGCCCTGCTCAGAGAAGAATGGGAAAACGCCTGCTTAAACCAAGAAGATGTTCATGAGGATATTGGGAATGGTTTATGCCGCTTGAATTTAGCGGGGGCTAAGGCCTGTAAGCTGGATGTCTCTACCTTGAACCGTATTTTTATGGATACGGCAAATACGCCTGCCGGTACAATCCCGTCCCTTGAATCCAAGCTGGCCTTGTTGTCAAGTCTTTGTGCAGACAGGGTTGTACCCCTGGATAATAGTGAACTTGAGCAAACGCTTGCCCAATATAGAAAAAACGGTTATCCATCCGTCCATCATAGCGAAGTTTACCGGCAATGCTACGCACCCGCTTACCGGGTTGTAAAAAAAACCTACTGCGATTTTTTATCCCTGTTTATTCAGATCGATCGTTTACTGCGCTCAAAGCGCAATCCGCTTATTGCGATTGACGGAAATGCGGCTGCCGGAAAAAGTACATTGGCCGATGCCCTCTCCAGGGTTTATGATTGCAACGTCATCCGGATGGACCACTTTTTTCTTCCTCCAAATAAGCGCAATATGGACCGTCTGAACGAGATCGGCGGAAATATTGATTACGAGCGTTTTTATGATCAGGTGATCAGCCGGATTTTTCAAGGACAGGAATTCTCCTATCCCATCTATGACTGCCGCAAAATGGATTATTCCGGCAGCGCAAAGGTAAATCCTCAAAAGATGACGGTGATAGAAGGGGTCTATAGCTTGCATCCGTATTTCGGTAATGTTTATGATCTGAAAGTTTTTCTGACAGCCGATCCGGAAACGCAAAAGCTCCGCATTCACAAACGAAGTGGAGCGGAAAGGCTTGATAAATTTGTTGCGCTGTGGATACCGCAAGAAAATAAATACTTTGATACGCTTAAGATTTCAGAAAAATGTGACTGTATATTTTAAATGTATACGGAGACAGACCGGCATCACTTCTCCTGTTGGGAAGCAAAGTTTTTGTATCGCTCTTGCCAGAGTTTGTTGATCTGCATAAATTGTACAAAGAGAATGATCTGTTTATAGGTTTCTTCACTTATGGTATGTTCTATTTTTTCCGTATCCTCCAGGGTGTTGTTAACCACCCCAATCATGGTCAGAAACTTTTCGATTGTTTCATGCCGCTGCAATAAATACTCGCCGGTTTCCCGTCCCCGTTCAGTAAATTCGATGACGCCATATCTTTCATAGTTAAAATAGCCCAGCTCGGCCAGTTTCTGCACCATTTTGCTGGCTGAGGGAGGCTGGACATTCAAAGCCTCCGCCAAATCGCTTGCCCGGGCATACCCTTTTTCTCTGCCCAGGCGGTAAGCCATTTCCAGATAATCTTCCATGCTGGGGGTAAGGATATTTTCGTCCTGACTTAAAAGGGCATACCCCCGGACGGTATAAAAAGTTCCATTTTCATCGGTCATACAGCATCACTCCGCCAAGTTAATCTTTAGCCTGGGGCAGCGCACTTTAAGCAAGACCAAGCAAACGCGCTGCCTGCGCTACGAGGAAGCAAATCAGGATACCGGTTACTGTGGGTACGAAAAAAGCGACCAGCATCCATTTCCAGCTTTGTGTTTCTTTTTTTATGGTTAATAACGTCGTTGCACAGGGCCAGTGGTTAAGCGCGAAGAGCATCGCGCAGACAGCTGTAAGCGTGGTCCAGCCGTTTTCGATAAAAAGACGCCGCATTGCTTCCAGGGACTCAAGTTCCAGCATAGCTCCCTGAGACAGGTAACTCATAATGAGGATGGGAATTACGATTTCATTGGCCGGCATTCCCAGGATAAAAGCCAGCAGAATGAATCCGTCCAGGCCAAGCATTTTTGCCCAAGGGTCCAGGATGGCCGCACAATAATTCAGCAAGCTGCCGGAGCCGAGGGTCGTATTAGCCATAAGCCAGATAACCGCTCCGGCCGGCGCTGCCACCACAACAGCCCGGGCCAGCACAAAGAGGGTACGGTCCAAGACGGAACGGACGATAATCCGGCCGATTTGCGGCTTGCGGTAAGGGGGGAGTTCCAGCGTAAAGGAAGAGGGCAGCCCCTTTAATATTGTCGCTGAAAGAATCCTGGAGATCAGCAAGGTAAACCCAACGCCTAAAACAACTGCCGCCAGTATGGAAAAGGCCGCGCCAATACTGGTAAAAGCGCCCATATTATAGGCAATAAAAATAGAAGCAATCGCAATCAGCGTAGGAAAGCGACCGTTACAGGGAACAAAATTGTTGGTAATCATTGCAATCAAGCGCTCCCGCGGAGAATCAATAATACGGCAGGACATGACACCGGCGGCGTTGCAGCCAAAGCCCATGCACATGGTTAAGGCTTGCTTGCCGTGGGCGCAGCATTTCTTAAAATAATTATCCAGATTAAAGGCGACCCGCGGTAAGTAGCCCAGGTCTTCCAGCAAGGTAAACAGGGGAAAAAAGATCGCCATAGGCGGCAGCATGACAGCAACAACCCAGGTCAGCGTCTTATAGATACCCAGCAGCAAAATGCCATGGAGCCGGTCCGGGATACGCCAGGCCTGAAAAAGTATATCCAGCCGGCCCCCTAAGTGTTCAAAGCCGGATGCCAGCATACCGGAAGGCACGTTGGCGCCTTTGATGGTAATCCAGAAGATAACGCCGAGCAGAGCCAGCATAATCGGAATGCCCCAGGTTTTTGAGGTCAGAACAGTGTCTATTTTGCGGTCCAGTGCATGGGGGTTGGTTTTGGTATAGACAACTGTCTGTGCGCAGATTTCTTCGGCCTGGTGCATGATTTTTTCAACCATAGCCTCATCTGTATCCGCAGCATGGAGCCTCAGCGGTCTGGAAGCGATTTCCCCGGAACAAACTTTCCGGATAACCTCTTTTAATTCCTCCAGACCGATGTTATCCCGGGCATTGGTACCGATGACAGGTACGCCAAGAAGATCGCCCAGCTTGGTCAGATCTATGCGGATGCCTTTTCTTGTCGCCTCATCCAGCAAATTGACACAGACGATTACCTGGTCCCGGACGGCCATGATTTGCAGGGCCAGATTAAGATTTCTCTCCAGGCAGGCCGCATCCAATACCACCACCGTGGCCTGTGGGTTACCGCTGCAAATAAAATCACGGGCAGCTTCTTCATCGGCAGAGTGGGCGAATAATGAATAGGCGCCCGGCAGGTCTATCAGGATAAAATAATCATTTTTATATTCATAGCAGCCCCGTGCGTGGGTCACTGTTTTACCGGCCCAGTTGCCGGTATGCTGGTTAAGCCCGGTCAGACTGTTAAAAACCGTACTTTTTCCTGTATTGGGGTTCCCGGCAAGGGCAACGATATATTCACAGCCCATTCTTTTCCCCCCGCCTCAAAACAGTTCTACCAGGATGTTATCCGCTTCTTCCGAGCGAAGAGCGATAACCGCGCCCCGGATCTGATAGGCGGTGGGGTCGCCGGAAGGGCTTCTCAGTAGTGCTTCCACGGTGGCGTTATTGATAAAGCCCAGGTCCATCATTCTGCGGCGTGCACCGTCGCTGGCAGTCAAGCTGCATACTTTTCCGGACCTTCCCAAGGGTAAAAGATGCAGTGGAATTAAGTTCTCTTGCATAAATATTTTCCTCCTTTAGAGCAACGCCTTTTTCAAACAGGCATAGCGGCGAATAAAAATGTTTCGCTTCTTTAACTTCAACTGATAATAAAATATGAACGGCTCAGGCGCTTGGTGCCTGATTGAAAATAGGCGGGAGGAAAATATAAAAGGGTTTGTCTCTGTGCAAAAATGCTCAGAGACAAACCCTTTAAAAAATTTAAGCGGGTCTCTTCTTTTTAGGAAAGGAGACGCAAGGCCGTCAGATAAAATACGCCAGATTGATAATGTCGTCCGTTGTTCTGTGGTTCCATAGCAGTTCCAGATTGATTTCGCGCCGCTGGCCGTATGTGGATACCGTAATCGTATAGGACCCGCTTGCAGCGTCGTATTTCAGTCCGGTTACGGTCATCCAGTGCCAGGTATATTCCAAAAGTTCTTCAGACGGGTGGGTCAGTATCAATACCGCGACGGGTAAATTCTGTGATAAGGCCCGGGAGATAAAAGCCGCCGCTTTATCAAAACCGATGGCGCTGTCATCGAGCAGCCGGGGCATTAAATGGATTTCTCTGGAATACGCGAATTGCGTGGTCTGCAGAGCGAATTGCCGTACCGAAGTAAGTCCGCGGTTTCCGGGGATTACATATTTTCTGATTTCCAGCATATGAGCGAGGAAGTCTTCTTTATTCAGCCGGCCATGATAGGGATAGAGGGCAGAATACTTGTTCGGAAAGGCCAGCGCCAGATAAGCGGTTATCATGGCCGCCACCACAGGGCCGCAGCCGCTGCGGCTTTGCGTCTCCAGCGGGAACCAGTGCTGATTGCCGCCGAAAGAAACCGCGCCGCCGTCATCTATATTCAGCAGATCATCGTCAAGCATATAGCTGTAGTCGGTCTTATTTTCCATGCTGTCTTTCTCCTGTGACATTTATTAATAATATATTGTACAGCAAGATAAAGGTGAGGGCCAACATTTTTCCTTCCGGTATCCATACAAAATGCGTGCAAATAGTGTTAAAATAGGATTGTATATGGTAACACAGCGCTGTCAAAGAAAGCACAAAGAGTTATTTTATTTAAGCAAACGTTTTTTGAATATTCTAAATAATAGGTTGGATATAGGCAAAGGGGGAGCAGCATGCGTGTACATGAACATCCCATTCTGGGAAGTGAAAAACGTGAATTTAACGCGGTGTTATATGTTGATGGAAAAGAAATACCGGCTATGGCAGGCGAACCTATCGCCGCGGCGCTTTTGGCCGCGGGTATCCGCAAATTTCGCCTGACGCCGAAGGACAGGCGGCCGCGGGGCATCTTCTGCGGCATCGGCCGATGCACCGACTGTATCATGACCGTTGACGGAGTGCCGAACGTACGGACGTGTGTTACTCCGGTCAGAGACGGTATGATTATAGAGAGCCAAATCGGTCTGGGAAAGTGGGCGGATCACCAGTGAAAAC
>JAVEYA010000078.1:0-4762 GCA_034003745.1 Clostridia bacterium | reverse complement strand
TGCACCGACTGTATCATGACCGTTGACGGAGTGCCGAACGTACGGACGTGTGTTACTCCGGTCAGAGACGGTATGATTATAGAGAGCCAAATCGGTCTGGGAAAGTGGGCGGATCACCAGTGAAAACAAGTCAGATTGTCATCATCGGAGCCGGTCCGGCAGGTCTGGCAGCTTCGATCGAAGCCGCCAGGGCCGGGGCGCAGGTAATGCTTATCGACGAGAATTCCCGGCCCGGCGGGCAGCTCTTTAAGCAAATCCATAAATTCTTCGGTTCCAAAGAACACCGCGCCGGCGTCAGAGGCGTCGACATCGGCCGGCAGCTCCTTTTGGAAAATGAAAAACTGGGCGTGGAGGTCCTTCTGGACTCCCCGGTCCATGCCCTCTTTAAAGATAAGAGCGTGAGCTACATTCACCAAGGCCGCGAACATAGAATCCAGGCCGAGAAAATCATCCTGGCTACGGGCGCTTCGGAGAACGCCCTGGCCTTTCCCGGCTGTACCCTGCCCGGGGTGATGGGCGCAGGGGCGGCCCAGACCATGATCAATGTCCACCGGGTCCTGCCCGGGAAGAAAATCTTGATGATCGGCAGCGGGAATGTCGGACTGATTGTATCCTATCAACTGATGCAGGCCGGAGCCAAAGTAACCGCCTTAATCGAAGCCGCCGGGCAAATCGGCGGCTATGGCGTCCATGCCGCCAAAATCAGGCGCGCCGGTGTACCCATCTATCTGAACCATACAGTTACCAGGGCCTGGGGCAAAGAGGACGTGGAAGCGGCGGAAATTGCCCGGCTCGATGCCGAATGGCAGCCGGTCCCCGACTCAGAAAAGATCCTGGATGTGGATACCATTTGCATTGCCGCGGGACTGACCCCGCTTACCGAGTTGGCCTGGCTGATGGGTTGCGAGTTCACCTTCATCCCGGCGTTGGGCGGCCACGTTCCCCAACATGATCGCAATATGCGCACCACCGTCGACGGCGTCTATATTGCCGGCGATATCACCGGTGTGGAAGAAGCCAGTACCGCCATGGAAGAAGGGCGCCTCGCCGGCGTATCCTGCGCCGAATCCCTGGGATTCTATTCCCCGGAGCAGGCGGCTGTCCTGAAGCAGGAAATCTGGGCGCGTATGGATGCCCTCCGTACCGGCCCCTTCGGGGAAAAAAGGCGCGCAGCCAAAGAGGAACAGCTCGCCAGTAGAGGAGGTCAATCATATGAATGACGGCGTAAAATTCACCGGCATTCCTTCCGGCGAAGAGCTGAAAGCCAGCCCCGGCGTACCCGGGCCGGAGCGGATGGAGAAGGGCCCGGTTGCCTTTATTGAGTGCGTACAGAACATCCCCTGCAATCCTTGCGAGGATGCCTGCCCCTTCGGCGCTATCACCGTGGGAAGGCCCATCACCAACCTGCCCGTCATCGATGAAGAGAAATGTACCGGTTGCGGTCTCTGCATTGCCGCCTGCCCGGGTCTGGCCATTTTCCGCATCCATAAGAACTATACCCGGGATACGGCTTTAGTTGATTTTCCCCATGAATACCATCCCCTGCCCGCCGCGGGAACGGTGGTTCCTGTGGCCGACCGCACCGGACAAAAGCTGGGCCAAGGTAAAATTATCAAAGTCAAAAAACCTGCCGCCTATAACCAGACGGCGGTCATCACCGTGGAAGTGCCCCAGGCCCTCTGCCACGAAGTTCGGGCAATTTACCGGGAGGAACAATCATGAAAGAAAACAAAGAAAAGCTCTATATTTGCCGCTGTGAAGAAGTTACTAAAGAAGAAATCGAAGCTGCTATCGCCGAAGGCGCGCTGACCCTGTCCGGTATCAAGAAAAGGACCCATGCCGGGATGGGCCTGTGTCAGGGCCGTACCTGCCGAAGACTGATTACCGATATGCTGAAAACTAAGAAGGATCCTGCGGACATTCTTCCCCCGACAGTACGTGTACCTGTCCGCGTCGTCAAAATCGATGAAATCGTCAAGGGGGAAGAGGCATGAAGAAGAAAGCCGACGTCTGTATCGTTGGAGGAGGCGTGATAGGCTGCAGCATTGCCTGGAACCTAGCTAAACGGGGCAAGAAAGTCATTCTTGTCGAGAAAACTGACCATGCTTCCGGCGCCTCCGGCGCTTGCGACCAGTTCATCATCCTGCAGTCGAAAAATCCCGGCGTGCACCTGGAACTGGCCCTGGCCGGCGCCAAAATGTATGAGACCCTGGAAGAAG
The DNA here is from genome assembly GCA_034003745.1 of Clostridia bacterium. Classification (GTDB taxonomy): domain Bacteria; phylum Bacillota; class Peptococcia; order DRI-13; family PHAD01; genus JAVEYA01. The sequence continues at coordinate 2,543 of JAVEYA010000078.1, read as the reverse complement.
AGCTGGGAGCCGATATCGCCTACCATAAAGACGGTGGCATGATTTTAATCGAAACCGCCGAAGAAATGAAAATCATGGAAGAATTCGTGGCCAAGCAGCGTAAAATCGGCTTGGAAGTAGAAATCCTGGATCAAAAAGCCGCTGCGAAAAGGCAGCGCGGCCTGGCCCCGCATCTGGTCGGCTCAACTTACAGCGCCCAGGACGCCCATGTTGACCCGATCCGTCTGAATTTTGCCCTGGCCCGGGCAGCTGTCCTATTGGGCGCGGAAATCCTTTTGGAAACGGAAGTAAACCGCATTATCAAGGATGGACCTGCTGTAGTGGGGGTGCGTACCAACAAAGGCGACGAGATTTACGCGCCGCTCGTTATTAATGCCGCCGGGGCTTGGGCTCCGTTGGTCGGAGAATTGGCGGGACTGAAAATCCCGATTGAGCCGCGCCGGGGGCAGATCGTTATTACCGAACCGGTTCCGCCCTTTATTACCGGAGATATTCTTTCCGCACAATACATCGTAGCCAAATACAACGCCGACTTGATTCAAAAATCAGACAGCCTTCCTGTCCGGCTCGGAGTAGGACTCGCCTTGAGCCAGACGGAAAAAGGCAATATCATGATTGGGGCCACCCGCGAATTTGTGGGTTATGACAGGAGCAACACCCCTGAAGGACTGCAGGAAGTGCTGAAGAACGCCTGCCGCCTGGTACCCGGCTTAAAGGAAATAAATTTCATCCGGTTCATCTCGGGATTGCGTCCCTATACCAAAGACGGACTGCCCCTGGTTGGCCATGTTCAGGACGTTCCCGGTTTCTTCATGGCGGCAGGTCATGAGGGCGACGGCATCGCGCTGTCGCCGGTAACCGGAAGAATTGTAGCGGATTTGATTTGCGAGGGCAAAACTTTTATGGACATTTCGGCTCTGGACCCTCATCGGTTCTCGCCGGCAAAGGAATGAAATGCAATAAGGAGGACTTAATAAGGTTATCATAATAATAAAAGAACCAAAGGGGACAAAATCATGCCCATTAGGTATATCCCTTTTATCTACGCATTTGTTTTTGCGGCCATTCTTGTTGCCGCCGTACCCAAAAATGAAATCCGCCGTTTATCAATTTACGGGATTATTTTTGGGGCAGTTTTTGATATTGTCCTGGTCGGCGTCGCAGTTGCTACAAAGTCTTTCAGCTATGTAAACTATGGGCCTTTTGGTCTTTTTGGAATACACTTTATGGCGCCCATCTCCTGGGCGATTTTCTTTATTCTGTATTTCTATTTCTTGCCCAGCAAAAAAGGATACATTTATCTTTATATAGTCAGTGCGATTTTTTACAGCATGATGTTTTGCCAAATGATTGCGAAACTGGGTGTATTAAAGCTGAGCCACGGTCTCATAGACTCCATAGTACCTTTCGTTTTATGGTTTCCCCTGGCTACCTGGGGCTATTTAAAGCTTTCGAAATGATATAAAGTAAGACATCGTAAAAAAACGGGCGGAAGCCTGTTTTTTATTTTGCATAAAAACACCCTCCGTTCGTACAAAAGAGGAACAGAAAACGGTTTTTTGCGTCTGATTAGATAATTTGGACATGAACCCCCAGATTCGGTCGCATTATGTCGAAATTGTTTCAAGAGGATGAACACAATTTTTTAAGCACAATCTATGCACCAAAGGAGGCGTAAATGACACAATATTGTAAATCTGGAATCAAAAAAACGTTCGCCGCCCTGATTCTGGCTGCCAATCTGGTCTGCCTGCCGCAATTTACCTGGGCAGGTTCTACCCCTCAAGTACAAATTGAGGTTGAGAAGATGAACCTGTCTACAGGCGTACAGTATTCGGCCTACCAAGTCATTGATGAGCGAAACAGCAAACGGATAAAAGTGGTGAGCATTGATGCGGACGATCCCTACACAAGGATGGAAGTGGCCCTGACCAATGGCGATTTGTTGAGCAGAGAAAAACCCAGCGAGATGGGGCGGAGAATGAATGCCGAGGGAAAAGCCATTATCGTTGCCGCGAACGGTGACTTTTTCAGCACGGTAGCGCCCTATTACCCCATCGGCGTGCAAATTACCAACTATGAATTAATTATCAGTCCTCAGGGATTTCCGGCTCTCGGGCTGACCAAAGATAAAAAATATATCATCGGAACGCCTGTATTGAACGCCTCGGCCGGCAGTGTCAATCGGGGAATCAATTCTTCCTATCCCCTGGCGCACGTTAACCGTCAGCGCGGAACGGATATGCTTGTGTTGTATACGCCGGCGATGGGAGCCAATACGGTTACAAACGACTACGGTACAGAAATTATCCTGAAACCCGATGACCGGGTGCTTAAGGCGGGGGCTACATATGAATGCCTTGTTACCGCGGTAACCACCGATAAAGGAAATAACCCCATTCCTGCGGATTGCTGGGTTTTATCCGGGAATGGCAAAGCCCAGGATTTTTTGCAGAGATTCCTCCTGGGCGACACGATTAAGCTCTCCCTAACCTTTACCGACGAACGCTGGAATGACGTGGTTCAGGCAGTGGGCGGGCATG
>JAVEYA010000077.1:0-11689 GCA_034003745.1 Clostridia bacterium | reverse complement strand
CGGCAATGCAGCCCAAGGTTGCGCTCCTGCCCGGCGAGGACGGACGCAAGAAGAGCAAGAGTAACAATAACGATATCCCTATTGGCGCAACAACTCAGGAAATCACCGAGAAGGTACAGATGATGGTCACCGACCCGGCCCGTATTAAGAAGACGGACCCCGGACATCCGGAAATATGTATCGTCCATACCTATCAGAGCATCTATAACGTCGCTGAAGTCGAAGAGATACGGACGGACTGCAAAAGCGGACAAATTGGCTGCGTGGCCTGTAAAAAGAGACTGGCCGCGGTGCTGGATACGATGCTGGCCCCCTTGCGGGAAAGACGGCAGTATTATGAGGACAGGCCCGAATTATTGCGCGAAGTTCTGCAAAGCGGCGCCGAGGGCGCCCGCCGGGAAGCGTCCAATACGCTGGAGCGGGTGAAAGAGGCCATGAATATCTCTTTAAAGATTTAGCGGAATAACCGCGGAAATGGCAGTGGTGTGAATGGTTTACCAGGTAAGGATCCCGGTCTTTGAAGGGCCCATGGACTTGCTTTTGCATTTGCTGGATAAGAATGAAGTGGATATTTACGATATCCCCATCGCGCTGATTTCCAGCCAATATATTGAGTATTTGTCCATGGCTGAGGAAATTGACCTGGAGCTGACCAGCGAGTTTCTGCTGATGGCCTGCACGCTCCTGTCCATCAAGGCGCGGATGCTTCTGCCCAAGCGCCGGCCCGAAGGAGAAGAAATACTCGAGGATGACCCCCGGATGGAACTGGTGCAGAAGATCATTGAGTACAAGCTGTATAAGGATATTGCCGGCGATTTCAGAGAGCGGGAACTGAACCAATCCAAGCTCTTCTGCCGGGAAATCGACGAAGCCGGCCTGTTAAAGCAGTTTCCCCCGGCCAATCCCCTGGGAAACGTCGCTATCGCCGACTTATTGGCGGCTTACGGCAAGGTCTTGCGGAAAATCGAGCGCCGCCGCGAAGTCATGTCCATAGCCAGAGAAGAAATCACCCTGCAGGATAAAATAGACGAGATCATTTATGCCTTGGCGCAGAACCCGGGGGGGCTTTCCTTCCATAAACTGTTCACCGGATTGACCCAGCGGAGCGAAGTAATTGTTACTTTCCTGGCTTTATTGGAATTAAGCCGGAGGGGGCTGATTCTCTTAAGACAGAACAAATTATTCGGGGACATCCTGATTTATTTTAAAGACTTTAAGGGGGGGCTGGAAAGTGCCCACACTGTTTCCTAAAGACTTCAAAAGCGTGATCGAGGCGCTCTTGTTCGTTTCGGGCGAACCGTTGTCCGCCCAGCAAATCTCCGGCATACTGGATGTGGATGAACAGGATGTTGTGGTATTGCTTAAGGAAATCAAGGCCGACTGTGAGCGGGAGAACCGCGGCTTCTTCCTTCTGGAGATAGCCGGCGGGTTCATTTTCTCCACTCGGGCAGAGCACGCCGAGTATATCGAGAAATTGATTAAACCCAGACTGAATACGCTGTCTCAGGCGGCGCTGGAGACGCTGGCGATCATCTCCTACCATCAGCCCGTCACCCGCAGCGAAATCGAGGAAATCAGGGGGGTCAAATGTGACAGCTCCTTAAACACCATCATGGAGCGGGGACTGATTGACGAAGCGGGGCGCAAGGAGGCGCCGGGGAGACCGATCCTGTATAAGACCACGTCGGAATTCTTAAAATATATGGGGCTGAAATCCCTGGATGATTTGCCGAAGATAAAAAAAGATGAACTGCAAGAAGCAGTGAACGAGAGCTGATAATAAGCTCTCGTTTTTTATTGGCAATACTAAAGAATAACAATACAGAAGGGGGAGCGGCAATGTGGAAATTCCTGATGAACTATTGGCTGTGGATCGTGCTGCCGGTGATCGGCATAGCGATGGTATTTTTACCGATGAAGATGTATATGCGCTTTTACCGGGGCGATAACACGGTAATTCTTACGACCCAGCTGACCTTCTGGTTCATCCCCCTGAAGATTAAGCTGGTCAACCCCGTGACCATGATTGTCTGGAATATGTCGCAGAACAAACCTTGGAGAAGAAAGCCTCCGCAGAATCTGAGGACGGAAGAAATAAACTGGGGGCGGATGTATAAACGAACCATCCTGCTCAAAGAAATTTCAGTGAAAATATGGGAAGGCGCCAATAATTTTTTTCGGAGATTCCGCTTCGCCATTAAGCTGAAGGAGCTGAAGCTATACACGGAAGTAGGCTTGGATGACGTCGCCGGGACAGCCCTATCGGTGGGGACCATCTGGGGATTCTTAGGCTCTTTTATTGGTCAGATATCCTCCGTTTTTGATACAAAAAAATTAAATCCGCAAATCGCGGTGGTGCCTAATTATCAGGCTTCAAGCCTTTTGGTGCTCGATTATTCGTGTATATTTGAGTTTCGATTAGGCCATATTATTATCATCATGGTTCAGGTTGCCAAGAGCGCTGCGGATATATCTTTAATAATAAGGAGGATCAGCCAATGAGTGACCATCCTATTGAGGGTCTGATGAAAACAGCCATGGAGAGTATCAAGGAAATGACGGACGTAAATACTGTCGTCGGTGACGCCGTCGAAGCGCCGGATGGTACTGTGATAATTCCCATCTCCCGTGTTTCCTGCGGATTCGCAGCCGGCGGCAGCGAATTCACCATGTATAGCGATAGAGGAGATAAATCCAACAGCTATTCCGACAAACATGATAACAGCGGGGGAGGCAACGGCTCTTCCCAGCTGCCTTTCGGCGGCGGGAGCGGCGCCGGGATGTCCGTGCAGCCGGTGGGTTTCCTGGTGGTGGGACAAGGGCAGGTCAGGATGATGTCGGTAGCCGGGCATAACACTTACCTGGAGCGTTTGGTCGATATGACCCCGCAGGTGTTCGAGCGTATCCAGAGCATCATCGGTGAAATGAAAAATGGCAACGGCAAAGAAAAGCAGGAAAGAAAATATAGCGAAAAAGATGAGTACGACCCGAAAATACAATAACGGGAAACAAGAAGAAGTCCTTTGAGTATTACCTTAAATTGATATGGAAAAACAGAGAAATACCCCCATGGAATGCGAGCCTATGGGGGTATTTTTGTTTCACTTCGTCACCGTCGATCTTGACATCACGCCACTTCCCTCACTGCGTTTGGGAAGCTGTCGGAATACAGGCGTCTGCCCGCGTGTCAGCAGCAAAACACAGGCGACTATATACAATCCCGTTTGGATAAGCTCCCCGGTAAAGTTGATCATAAAATGGAACAATACCGCAGCCAATATACTGTGGTATTTTTTATAATTCTTTTTTTAATTCGGAAATTACCTGCAAGGTGTAATCGATATCCGCTTCCCGGACGTCGAGATGGGTGACAAAACGAACCCGGTTGCCTCCGTAGCCGTTGGCTTTGATTCCATGCTCTTTGAGCCTAAGCAGGAATTGCGGTACGGTGATAATCTGTTCATTCAGGTGAATGACCACGATATTTGTCTCCACTTCGTCGGGATTTACCGTTAAGTAAGGGATCTCCGCCAGGCCGAGGGCCAGCTTTTTAGCCAGGGCATGGTCTTCCGCCAGCCGGTCTGTCATGGACTCTAAAGCCACCAAACCGGCGGCAGCCATAATGCCAATCTGCCGGCAGCCTCCGCCGATCATTTTGCGCCATTTCCGGGCCCGGTCAATGTATTCCCGGGAGCCGACCAAAAGGGAGCCCATAGGCGTCCCCAGGCCTTTGGAGAGACAGAACTGTACCGAGTCGGCGCCCCGGACCAATTCTTTGACGTCACAGCGGGAAGCCGCTGCGGCGTTAAAAATCCTGGCCCCGTCGATATGGACCTTCAGATTCAGTTCCTGAGCGCAGGCTATGGTTGCGGCCATTTCTGCCGGGCCGGTCATGCTGCCGCCGCCCCGGTTATGGGTGTTCTCCAGGCAGAGCAGAGTGGGTCTGGGAAAATGGATATTATCGCCCCGGTGCACTTCCCGAACCATCGCCGGGGTAATTTTACCCCGTTCTCCTTTGATCAGGCGGGGCATGACGCCGCCCAGGGCGGCCATGCCCCCGGCCTCGTAGTAGTAGATATGGCTCTCCCCTTCCAGGATGACCTCGTCCCCTTTTTGGGTATGGGTCAAAAGGGCGACCAGGTTGCCCATGGTACCGCTGGTCAGAAACAGTCCGGCCGCAAAGCCTAATCTTTGGGCGCCCAGTTCTTCCAGATGATTGACCGTGGGATCCTCTCCATAAACGTCATCTCCTACTTCCGCCCGGTACATGGCTTCGCGCATTTCCGGGGTGGGCCGGGTGACGGTATCGCTCCGCAAATCCACTATTTTCATCGCTCTATCCTCCTTGGGCTATTCATTGACACCTGCTTCGTTACTTGCCGAAAAATCGCTGAAAAACGCGCTGCAGAAAGGTTTTGTTACCGGAAGGTTCCTGCGCCGGGCCGGCCTGTGGACCTTGTTGGGTCCGGTTTATATCGTTAACAGCAGCGCTCACCGGACGGGCAGGCCGTTCACGAGGGGGAAGCGGACGCCCTTGCTGCCGGGCAGGGCGCTTAGACTGCTGCTCTCCAGGCCGCTGTTCCCGTTGCCTGGGGTTTTGTTGCCCGGATTTGCCGGAAGCGGGTTTCGGTGCAGCCCCTCTTTGCTGCGCTTTCTGGGCGTTGGGTTTATGCGCAGGCTTGGCTGCCGCAGGAACCGGGACAATTTTCGGCATATTGTCCTTGACCCATTTGTCTATTTCAGCCCGGCGCTCATTTAATTCGGCCTCTGTGGGCAAGGGCATTTCGGGAATCATGGCGCCGATGTGCTCTTCGATGGCGTATAAGTTCATAATGTCTTCGCCGGTCACCAGGGAGACTGCGCGGCCGCCGTTGCCGGCCCGGCCGGTCCGGCCGATGCGGTGAATATAGCTGTCTTTTTCCTGAGGCACATCATAGTTAATCACCAAGGCTAAGCTGTCGATATGAATGCCCCGGGAAGCTACGTCGGTGGCCACCAGAATGTTAAATTCCCCGCGTTTGAACTGCTCCATCGTTCTTAGCCGGATGCTCTGGGCAATATCTCCGTGCAGCGCCCGGGAAGGATAGCCTTTTTTCATCAGAAAGTCCTGGACCCGGTCCACGGCAAAGCGGGTATTGCAGAAAATCATACAGCTTTCAGGCCGCTCGGACTGCAGCACACGGTTCAGCTGCAAGCGCTTTTCGTTTTCCGCTACCCGATGATACCATTGGTGGATGGTATCCACGGTCTTGGTAGAGGATTCAATTTCCACAGTGACGGGGTTTTTCATGTAATGCTGGCAAATGCGCCGGACTTCCGGGGGGATGGTGGCGGAAAACAAAAGGGTCATCCTGTTTTTGGGCACAGTTTTGATGATCCTGAAAACCTGATCGATAAAGCCCATATCCAGCATCCGGTCGGCTTCATCCAGGACCAGGAAACGGATGTGGCCGGTATGCAGCGTGCCATGGGTGATATGGTCAAAGACTCGGCCCGGCGTCCCGGTAACCACAGCCACATTTTTCTTCAGCGCGTCGATTTCCGCTTTCATGCTGTGCTGCCCATAGACAGCTGTGGTCTTGTAGGGCAGGTATTTGGCCATTTTTTTGATATCGCCGTCAACCTGAACGGCCAGCTCCCGGGTAGGGGTTAGGATCAGAACTTGAGGTCCCGGTGCGGCGGGGTCCATCAGTTGCAGCAGGGAAACGCCGAAGACCGCCGTTTTGCCGCTACCCGTCTTCGACATGGCGATGAGGTCTTCCCGGTTGAGAAGGTGGGGGATGGCCCGGCTCTGCACCTCGGTGGGAGCCTCGAAGCCCATTTCTTCCAAGGCTTTCAAAATGGGGGGCGTAATGTTTAAATCTTTAAAGGTACTGGTCATAGATATCTTCTTTCCTTATGTAATGTATTGGGATGTTTACAGCTTATTATACCATACCAATCCATTTTGCGTTTAACACATCACGGCGCATGTTCTAGCCGGGTCCGGTCGGTCATAAGGTTATAAAAGACAAAGTTTATCCTAAAAGGGGAGAACCTTATGATCAATATGATCTGGCTGGTGATGATTGCTTCCGGGATCGTGCTGGCATCAGTGCAGGGCAGGCCGGATGTCGTGACCCAGGCGGCTTTCCAATCTTCCCAGGCGGCGGTAAAATATTCCCTGGAGCTGATCGGGGTGATGAGTTTCTGGCTGGGCATGATGAAGATCGCGGAAGAAGCCGGGCTGATCAAGAGTCTGGCCAAAATTTTAAAGCCGTTGACCAGGCTTCTGTTCCCTTCCGTCTCTCCCGAGCACCCGGCGATGGGTGCTATTCTTATGAATCTTTCCGCCAATATCCTGGGATTGGGGAACGCGGCCACGCCCTTTGGGCTGAAGGCCATGCAGGAGCTGCAAAGTATTAATAAAGACAAGGAAACCGCCACGGACGCAATGTGTACTTTTCTGGCCCTGAACACGGGCTGCATTACGCTAATGCCGACGATGATCATTGCCGTGCGGCTGGCAGCCGGGGCAAAAGACCCCGCGGATATTATCGGCACGACCATTTTTGCCACAACCATAGGGATGACGGTGGCTATTACCGGCGACAGGGTCCTGCGCAGAATTTACGGCAGGGGGAAATAAACATGGAAACGCTGTTCCGGGAGATCTCTATCTGGGGAATCCCTTTCTTTCTCCTGTTTATCCCAATCTACGGTTATGCGCGCGGGGTTAAAGTATATGAAGTATTTATAGAAGGGGCCAAAGAAGGCTTTAATATTGCTGTCCGCATCATTCCTTATCTGGTGGCGATGATGGTGGCGGTGAGCCTCTTCCGTAACTCCGGGATGCTGGATTTGCTGGGGGTAATCTTAAATCCCCTCCTGAAACTCATGAGTATTCCCATTGAGGTCATTCCCCTCGCCTTGATGCGGCCTTTTTCCGGAGGCGGAGCTTTGGGCATTGCCGCGGAATTGATCAATAATTACGGAGCGGATTCGCTGATCGGACGCATTGCCGCTACGATGCAGGGCAGCACGGACACGACTTTCTTTGTCCTGACGGTCTATTTCGGCTCGGTGGGCGTGAAGCGTTACCGCTATTCGCTGGCGGTGGGTCTTCTGGCCGATGTCACTACTTTTTTGGCTTCGGTGTATATCGTGAATAAACTGTTCCTATAATTAAGGAGGGAAGAAAGTTTGACACAACGCGCAATATTTGCCAAGATAAGGGTAACTTAGCGGATAAAGGTGAGAAGAAGCATGGAGAGGCTCCACAAATATTTGGCCAGAGCAGGTCTGGCTTCCCGGCGGCAGGCTGAGGAAATGATTAAACAGGGCAGGGTGAAGGTTAACGGCGCAATTGTCAGGGAAATGGGCGTGCAGGTCGAGCCGGGACGCGATGCGGTCAGCGTCGACGGCGCCTTGGTTATCGTCAAGGACGAACCGGTTTATGTGCTTCTGCACAAGCCCGTGGGGGTAGTGACGACGATGAATGACCCCGAGAAGCGAAAAAAAGTGACTGATCTCTTAAAAGGGGTTAAAACAAGAGTCTATCCGGTGGGCCGCCTGGATTATCATACCGCCGGATTACTGCTGTTGACCAATGACGGAGAACTGGCCTATCGGCTGACCCATCCCAAATATAAAGTGGATAAAGTTTACCAGGCGGCCATCCAGGGGATTATGCCGGAAGATGCGCTGGACAAGCTTACGAAAGGCGTCCTGCTGGAGGACGGCGTGAGCGCGCCTGCAAAAATCAGAAGAATCCATAAAGGTCCCGCTTCCGTCTATGAAATCACCATTCATGAAGGCCGGAACCGCCAGGTGCGGCGGATGTTCGAAGCGGTGGGCTTCCCGGTAACGGCTTTAAAGAGAGTCTCTTTCGGTCCGTTGAAACTGGGCGATTTGCCGGCAGGCGCCTGGCGTTACCTGGAAGACAGGGAAATCCAGGTCTTAAAGAAGGCCTGCCGTTATACCGAATTCTAGGGCGTATCCGCGCTTAGCAACCCGTAATTATGGCAAAGCTAGAGATTAGCAAACTATTGGCAAAATGCCGGCGGGTGCAGGCGCATGGAGAAAAGGAAAAACAGAAGGACAAATGAAATCCCGCGAACAGCGGGAAAAATAGTTGAATACCTTTTAATCAGAGGTGTTCTATTTTTACTTATGGTTCTTTTGGCCGTACAGACAGGGATGTTCATAGAGCCTTCTTTACGCACACAGATGAATACCGCGCTCGGGATGGAAGGAAAGCCCTTGCAGGAAGAACACCTGCTGGCCCAGGCCGGAGGCGTGGAGACCGCGCCCTGGGCGGTAATCAGCCTGAGACTGCTGAACTTTGCCAGCCTCCCGGAGGTGACAGTGCTCCTGAATGGGGAGGAAATTGCCGGATTTGTGCACAATGAAGTAACCTTGAATGTGCGACACGGCAGCGTGATCGCCGTACGGAACACGAATGTACGGATGCCCGTGACGGTAATCTTGTCCAAGAAAACGTCGAATATTTCTCAGCCGGCGGATGGGGCTTCGGTCAGCGGGAGCGGAACTTTATTCTTTGAACCTGTTGTCATCGAATAGTCGCTTGATATATACTTGATATATTAAAGAAAAATATACCGGATAGAGGCTGCATTGATGAATTATGGTTCCAAGAAAATTGCCTACGCGGCTATTCAGATGGCTTTGTCGGAAAGCCGCGAAGAGGAACTCCGCTTAAAGCATGAATATGCGCAAATAGGTATCAAGACTGCCGCCGTGGATGTGGGCGGCGAATTTAACTCTTCCATTAAAAAAATGCTGGAGCGGGCTTTGGTGGCGGCCAAAAGAGAACATGTCATTGTGGAGAATCATTGGGACGAAGGCGCTGTGGCCGGGGCGACCCGGGAAGCCATCTCCATGATTATGCCCAAAGCGCTGGGCTTGAATGTCGGCGGCAAAATCGGCATCGCCCGGCAGAAAGACCATATCAGTGTCGCGGTCTTTTTGGGGATCGGCCTCCTGCATTTGGATGAAGTGGCTATCGGCATGGGACACAGGGCTTCACCCATCCTGGAGGAGAATTAAATTATGCGCTTGTACGGAATCAGGGGGGCCACCACAGTAAGCGAAAACAGTTCGGCGGAAATTATTGAAAAGACCCGGGAGCTGCTTTTAGGCCTCATCGCCAAAAACAACTTGTGTGAAGAAAATGTCGTCAGTATGATTTTTACCACCACCCCGGATCTGACAGCCGAGTATCCTGCCAAGGCCTGTCGTCTGGCCGGCTGGAATAATACCGCGCTGTTGGGCGCAGTGGAGTCGGATGTGCCGCATGGTTTGCCGCGCTGCCTCAGGGTACTGGTGCATGCCTATCTGCCGCAAGGGTCCAAGCCGGCGCATCTTTATCTTCACGAAGCAGTCGCTTTGCGTCCCGACCTGGCTGAGCTCTAGCAGGCGCGGGTTTTTTGTTTGGACGCGGCGCAGCATGCAATGAAAGGATGAAGGATCATACAGATTGCCATCGACGGGCCGGCCGGCGCGGGAAAAAGCACCGTTGCCAGGATGCTGGCCGCAAGATTAGGATACGTCTATATTGATACGGGAGCCATGTACAGGGCGGTGACTTATCTAGCCTTGCAGCAGAAGATTTCCTGTGAAGAAGAAGAGGCGTTGACCCGCCTTGCCGCAGAAGCGAACTTTCAATTTATCCCCTCCGGAACGGGTCCCCAGGCCGTATTCTTAAACGGCGCGGATGTTACCGAAAAAATCAGGAGCCCGCTGGTCAGCCGAAAAGTATCCGTAGTGTCGTCCCACCGCGGGGTGCGCCGGGAGCTGGTGGGAAAACAGCAGGCGCTGGCCAATGATTTAAACGTTGTCATGGATGGCCGGGATATCGGGACAGTCGTGCTGCCGCAAGCTGAACTGAAGATCTATCTGACGGCGGAAGCCGCCGAGAGGGCGCGCCGCCGCTATCAGGAGCTGCTGGACAAAGGGTATGAGGGGCGATATGAGGAGATTGAAAGAGAAATCTTGCAGCGGGACGAGCAGGATACAGGCCGCTGCGTCGACCCTTTGCGTCCGGCGGAGGATGCCGTGGTCCTGGATACGACCGGAATAACGCCGGATGAAGCGGTGAATAGGATCACGAAGTTAATGCCGGACAAGGAGTAAAGTAAATGCTCTACGGGATTGCGCACAAAATATTGATATTATTCTTACGTTTATTCAATCGCTGGGAGATAACGGGTCTGGAGAATATTCCCGCCTCCGGTCCGGTCATCCTGATTGCCAATCATACCTCCTATTGGGACCCGCCCGTACTAGGCTGTTCCGTGCGCCGCGTGGTACATTATATGGCCAAAGAAGAGCTTTTCCATAAGCCGGTACTGAAGTGGCTGCTTCCGCATCTGCAATGCTTTCCGGTCAAACGGGGCAAAGCGGATATCCAGGCGCTGAAAACATCCTTGAAGTACCTGGAAAAAGGCGAGGTCCTGGGAATCTTTCCCGAAGGCACCCGGGGGAAGGGGGAGGAGCTTTTGCCCTTTGAGCAGGGCGCCGCGCTGATCGCCGTTAAAGGGAAGGCCGCCGTGATTCCCGTAGGTTTAATCGGCGTGAAAAAGGCTTTCCCCGCCACTTTGCGGGGGCATTTTCGGGTAAGGATAGGCCGGCCGCTGACCTTCCCTGAGCTGGAAGGGAAGAAGGTTTCCAATGAGGATTTGGAAAGGGTAAATCAGAAGATAGCCGATGAATTGAGAGCCCTGCTAGGCTGTTGATACACATATCGAACAGCCTAAGATTGATTACAATTCATTTTAGTGATAAAATTATCTGGTGTTCAAAGATGGTGGTGTTTGTTTGAAAATATTGATTGCCGACCAAGCCGGTTTCTGCACGGGCGTCCACAGGGCGATTAAGCTGGCGGAACGGGCCATAGCGCAGCAACCGGTCCGCTCCCTGGGGCCGTTGATTCATAATGTTCAGGAAGTGGAGCGCTTAAAGAAAAAGGGGATTATTTTTACAGAAGAGGAAATACCTAATAGAGACCGGGAGACGGATGAAGCTGTTTTAATCCGCTCTCACGGAGTCGGTCCGCAGGTCATGGCTGCCTTGGAGCAAGCGGGCTGGCCCATGATCGACGCCACCTGCCCCTATGTGAAAAAAGCCCAGAAGCTGGCTGCGGAAGCTGCCGCGGAAGGGTATCAGGTGATCATTCTGGGGGATCAGGAGCATGCTGAAGTAAAAGGTCTGCAGGAATGGGCCGGGGGAAAAGCCATCGTAGTATCCTCGGCGGAGGAATTGAAGGGAATAGCTTTAACTCCCCCTGTAGCGCTCCTGGCGCAGACGACCGAACGGGAAGCCCGGTTTGATGAAGCGGCAGAGTACTTAAGAAACGCGACGGCAGAGCCGAAAATCCATAAGACCATCTGTAAAGCTACGGAACAGCGCCAAAAGGCTGCCGGGGAACTGGCCGGGCAGGTCGATTTGATGCTGGTGGTCGGAGGCAGGCATTCTTCCAACACCACGAAACTTTGGGAGATCTGCCAAAGCGTTAATAAGAACAGCCGTCTAATTGAAGAAGCGAAAGAAATCGATCGGGCCTGGCTGAAAAATATAAATAGTGTTGGCATCACGGCAGGGGCTTCCACCCCGGCATGGATAATCAAGGAGGTTGTAATGAGCATCGAAGAGAATAAAGAGCAAGAACAAAGTCTGGAGCAGATGGAAC